>NZ_JBEORS010000004.1:0-370098 GCF_040302405.1 Streptomyces sp. NPDC126503 | reverse complement strand
CTCCGTGTGCGGTGAAGCCTAGACACCTCCACCACACCGGAGGTCTTCGCCATGATCAAGACCAGTCGGCGTTAACAACGCTCGTGATCAATACACCTAGCGGTCCGCCCGGCGGAGGAGCGAGACGCCCTCCCGGTGCTCGACGAGCCGGTAGCCCGCGACACCGCCCGTCCGCTCCAGGGCCGTACCGGTGGCGCAGTCCGGGTCGGACCGGTCGGCGTTGTCGTAGATCAGCCACTCGGCGGGTTCCCTCGGGGGGAAGGACCGGGGGAAGAGGCACACCTCGCTGACCGTGGCACGGTCGGCGAGCTGGGCGGCCAGCTGGTTGGAGGCGGCCACGGTCGCGCCGTCCGGAATCCTCTCCAGAAGGTCGTCCGCGGCCCTGACCTGGCTGGTCTCGCGCCAGAGCTGGGGCGTGACCAGCTCGTGCAACGGGTGGGTGAAGAAGGTGACGCAGGTGGTCAACGCCCCCACCGCGCAGGCCGGAAGGAGCCGGCGCGCGTCGATCCCGCCCTTGGCGACGGCGTGCACCGCCGCGGCGAAGGCGATGGGCATGATCACGGCGCTGTAGTGGAAGTCGGTCCCCCAGTGGAAGGGGTTGGGGGAGGTGAAGCGCCAGGCGAGCGTCGGCAGCGCGATCAGCAGCAGGGGGGAGCGCAGCGCCAGGAAGCCGGTGGGCGCGGCGATCATGAACACCGTGAGCCACTTGACCGGAGGCCAGAAGGCGCCGGCCGCCTGGGCCAGCAGGCCCGGCTCGTCGGGAGTCTCCGGCGGCCAGTACGCGAACTGCCCGACCGGGTTGAACTCCGGCAGGATCACCAGCATCTCCAGCGCCGTGGCGCCGGCCCCGAGGACCGCGAGGAGGAGCCCCGTCACCCGCGGCCCCTTCCACGCCACGTACAGGCCGATCGCCGCCACCGTGAGCCCGAGGTCCTCCTTGACCAGGACCAGCGGGACCGCCCAGGCGACGGCCGCGCCCCACCGCCCGCGCCCCGCCGCGCAGAGCGACAGCGCCAGCAGCGGGACGGCGAACGCCACTTCGTGGAAGTCGAAGGAGACGAGCTCCGCCAGGCCCCAGGACGCCCCGTACGACAGGCCCGCCCAGAGGGCGAACCGCCGGCCCCTGACCTCCTCGGCCCACCGCATCAGCGGCACCACGGAGAAGGCGGTGAGCGCCGCCTGGCAGACCAGCAGGGTGTAGCTCGACGGGAACACCTTGTAGGCGGGCGCGAGCAGCGCGAGGATCGGGTGGAAGTGGTCCCCGAGCGCGTTGTAGTCGGGCCCCTTGAGGGCGGAGTACGGCGGCGAGAACCGCGCGTACGACTGCACGATCTGCGTGAAGATGCCGAGGTCGTACCCCGTCGAGAGGTTGACCGCGTGGCGCCGTGCCGACAGCGTCAGATAGACCAGGAAGAAGAGTCCGGCCACCAGCAGCGGCGTCTTCCAGGAGATCCCCCTCCGGGTAAGCGCCCCGTCTCCCGCGCCGTCGCCCTCCGCTCCGGTGCGCCGCTGACGGGGGTCGGCCGGAAGCTTCAGGTCAGTCATGTCAGCAGGAGAACCTAATCAGGAGGGAGGAGGCCCCTCAGGGTAGCAGCGCCGCCCCACGGCGCCCGGGGCCGTGCGGGTCGCGGCCCGGGGCCTCAGGGTGAGCCGGTGAGCACCTTGTCCCGCTCCGCCGGCGCAGCCGGGACCGGGATGCGCACGGTGCCCGCCTCGGTCACCGTGTGGCGCCACAGGATCCGGCACGCGGAGAGCGTGGCCACGACCAGGAGCCCGTTGCGCAGGAACAGCACCGCCATGCCCAGGAGATCGCTCTGGGTCACGTGCGAGAACCACACGGGGAACTCGAACTGCGTCACCGCCGTGGCCCACAGCACCAGATGCGCGGGCCGCCGCATCCGGGTCGACCGGTAGGCGAGGCAGACCGCCGCGAGGCCGGCCAGCCAGATCATGTACTGCGGCGAGATGACCCGGCTCGTCGTGGTGAAGAGGAGCACCGCCACGAACGCCGCGTCCGCCGTCGTGGAGGTGACGAAGCGCCGGGCCCGGAACCGCCACAGCACCAGCCAGCCGAAGGCGGCGACGGTCAGCGCCATCGACGCGGTCGTCACCCAGGCCACGTACGGGCCGAGGAACTCCATGGAGCCGTAGTTCATCCGCGCCCCGCCCTCCCAGCCGAAGTGGCGGGCCACGTGGAACACCGTCGCCCCCAGCGACTCCACCTCGGTGCCCCGCTCGCTCTGGTACGACAGGAAGGTCAGCGACCCCGGCATCCACAGGGCGCACAGCAGCAGCACCCCGCTCGCCGCGCCCGCCGCCACCGGCCAGGAACGCCAGGTCGCCCGCCCGTTCGCGGTGCCCACGAGCAGCAGCGCCGGCCACACCTTCAGGATGGCGCCGAAGCCGGCCAGCGCGCCGAGCAGCCGGGGGCTGCGGATCGCGCACAGGAGCGCCGCCACGGCCACGGCCGTGACCATGATGTCGTACCGGGCGTACGCGGTGGGGCCCAGCAGCGGGACCGCCGCGAGCCACAGCCAGGCGCCCCGCATCGACCGGCCGGGACGGCGCCCGGTGTGGAGGAACAGGCCGAGGACGAAGGCGTCGCACAGCAGCGCCAGGGCGAAGAACCCGACGGCGTAGTCGAGGAACGGCAGCAGCGCGGGGGCGAGGATGGGCAGCGCCGCACCCGGCGGGTACTGCCACGTCACGTCCGACTCGGGGTACGTGCCGGTCTTCAGGACGTCGAACCAGCTCCGGTAGATCTGGTCGACCTCGACCGCCACGTCCGGGCCGGGAACCACCACGACGCGCAGGACACAGAGCAGAAGGACGATCCGGGACAGACCCCACAGGGCGAGCGGAAGCCGCAGGTCCGTCGGTCTCGGGTCCGGACGCCGCGGAGCCGGAAGTCGCCGATCCATGGGGGAGCCCCGTCGCGCCGCACCCGTCATACCTGTGGGGTTCCTGTCCTGTCGGTCCGCTCGCGCGGAGGGTGGTGGTGGTGCCGGGCGAAGGGTGCGATCGCGTACTGTCGGCCGGGATGGCCACGATGCACAAGACCCTGATCGTAACCAACGACTTCCCGCCCCGCCCCGGCGGAATCCAGGCATTCCTGCACAACATGGCGCTGCGTCTGGATCCTGAGCGGATCGTCGTCTACGCCTCCACCTGGAAGCGGGGCCGTGAAGGGGCCGAGGCGACCGCCGCGTTCGACGCGGAGCAGCCTTTCACGGTCGTACGGGACCGCACCACCATGCTCCTCCCGACCCCGCGCGTTACCGCCCGTGCCACCGCCCTGCTGCGCGAACACGGCTGCGAGGCGGTCTGGTTCGGCGCGGCCGCCCCGCTCGGCCTGATGGCCCCGGCGCTGCGGCGGGCGGGCGCCCGGCGGCTCGTCGCCACCACCCACGGCCACGAGGCCGGCTGGGCGCAGCTCCCGGCCGCCCGGCAGCTGTTGCGCCGCATCGGCGAGGGCACCGACACGATCACCTACCTCGGTGAGTACACCCGCTCCCGCATCGCCGCCGCCCTCACCCCGGCCGCCGCCGGGCGTATGGCGCAGCTCCCGCCCGGCGTGGACGAGAAGACCTTCCACCCCGGCTCCGGCGGTGACGCGGTCCGCGCCCGCCTCGGCCTCAGTGACCGCCCGGTCGTCGTCTGCGTCTCCCGGCTCGTCCCGCGCAAGGGCCAGGACACCCTGATCCGGGCCATGCCCGCGATCCTGCGCCGGGTGCCGGACGCCGTCCTGCTGATCGTCGGCGGCGGCCCGTACGAGAAGGAACTGCGCCGCCTCGTCGCCTCGACGGGGGTGGCCGGGGCCGTGCGCTTCACCGGCGCCGTGCCCTGGTCCGAACTGCCCGCGCACTACGGGGCCGGCGACGTCTTCGCCATGCCCTGCCGCACCCGGCGGGGCGGGCTCGACGTCGAGGGCCTCGGCATCGTCTACCTGGAGGCCTCCGCCACCGGACTGCCCGTCGTGGCCGGGGACTCCGGTGGCGCGCCCGACGCCGTCCTGGACGGCGAGACCGGCTGGGTCGTCCGGGGCGGCTCGGCCGAGGAGACCGCCGACCGCGTCGCCACCCTGCTCCTCGACCCCGCGCTGCGGGCGCGGATGGGGGAGCGGGGCCGCGCCTGGGTCGAGGAGAAGTGGCGCTGGGACCTGCTGGCGGAGCGGCTGAGGGAACTGCTCCAGGAGCGGGCGTAGCGGACGGCGCGAAACGGCGGGGCCCCACCGGTCGGCGGGGCCCCTTCGGCTCGTTCACGCGTTCCCCACGGGCTCAGGCCCGGTAGATCGCCTCGATCTCGTCCGCGAAGTCCTTCGCCACCACGTTCCGCTTCAGCTTCAGGGACGGGGTGATGTGTCCCGCCTCCTCGGTGAACTGGGCGGACAGGACACGGAACTTGCGCACCGACTCCGCCTTGGACACGGCCGCGTTGCCGTCGTCGATCGCCCGCTGCACCTCCGCCAGGAGGTCGGCGTCCTCGCGCAGCGTGGCCGCCGTCGCGCCGGCCGGCTTGCCGTGCTCCGCCGCCCAGCGGCCCAGGAACTCCTCGTCCAGGGTCACCAGGGCGCCGACGAACGGGCGGCCGTCACCGACGACCATGCACTCGGCGACCAGGGCGTGGGCGCGGATCCGGTCCTCGATGACGGCCGGGGCGACGTTCTTGCCGCCCGCCGTCACCAGGATCTCCTTCTTCCGGCCGGTGATCGCGAGGTAGCCGTCCTCGTCGAGGGTGCCGATGTCCCCGGTGTGGAACCAGCCGTCCGCCAGCGCCTCCGCCGTCGCGGCCTCGTTGTTCCAGTACCGCGAGAAGATGTGCTCGCCGTGCAGCAGCACCTCGCCGTCGTCGGCGATCCGGACCACCGAGCCCGGCAGCGGCTGCCCCACCGTGCCGATCTTGGGACGGTCCCACGGGTTGAACGCGGTCGCCGCGCACGACTCGGTCAGGCCGTAGCCCTCCAGGACCGTGAAGCCGATGCCCCGGAAGAAGTGGCCGAGCCGCTCGCCCAGCGGCGCGCCGCCCGAGATCGCGTACTCGCCGCGGCCGCCGAGCACCGCCCGCAGCTTCGCGTAGACCAGCTTGTCGAAGATCCGGTGCTTGAGCTTGAGGCCGAAGGACGGCCCCTGCGGAGTGGCGAGCGCGCGGCTGTAGGCGATGGCCGTGTGCGCGGCCTTGTCGAAGATCTTGCCCTTGCCGTCGGCCTGCGCCTTCGCCCGCGCCGAGTTGTAGACCTTCTCGAAGACGCGCGGCACGCCCAGGATCAGCGTCGGCCGGAAGGAGGCCAGCTCGTCGGTGAGCGTCTTGATGTCCGGCAGACAGCCCAGCCGGATCGGCGCCATCACCGAGGCGACCTCGATGAGCCGGCCGAAGACGTGCGCGGCCGGGAGGAACAGCAGCACCGAGGACTCGCCGGTACGGAAGAGGGGCCCGAGCCGCTCCACCACGTTGCCGCACTCGGCGAAGAAGGCCCGGTGGGTCAGGACGCAGCCCTTGGGGCGGCCCGTCGTGCCCGAGGTGTAGACGATCGTCGCCGGGTCGTCCGCGTGCGCCGCCGACATCCGCTCGTCGAGCAGCTCGTCGGAGACGCCGGCGCCCTCGGCGGTGAGCCGCGCGACCGCGCCCGCCTCGATCTGCCGCACGCCCCGGAGCTCCGGCAGGTTCGTCCGTACGGACTCCACGGCGGCCTCGTGCGCCGCGCTCTCCACCAGCACCAGGGAAGCGCCCGAGTCACCGAGGATCCACTGGATCTGCTCGGGGGAGCTCGTCTCGTACACGGGCACGGTCACCGCGCCCGCGCTCCAGATCGCGAAGTCGAACAGCACCCACTCGTAGCGGGTGCGCGAGAGCAGGGCCACCCGGTCACCGACCCCGACCCCGGCGGCGATCAGGCCCTTGGCGACGCCGCGGACCTCGGCGAGGAACTCCTTCGCGGTGACGTCGGTCCAGACCCCGCCGTCCTTGCGCCCCATCACGGCGACGTCTGGGTGCTGGGAGGCGTTGCGGCGGATGAGATCCGTCAGGTTGCCGTCCGTGGGGACCTCGTACAGGGCCGGAAGGCTGAACTCGCGCAAGACTGCTGCTCCTCATCGGGCGCCGGCGCCACGGCTCTGTGTGATGCACCGGTGTAGTCCAAGGTCGGGCAGGTGCTCAGTGGGGGTGAGCACGACTGGACTGCCCGGACGTTACCCATCAGTACGTGGTTCCCGATAGGGGGTCCTGGCCAGATGTTCCGTGCGTCACACATGCGTGGCGGTGCTCTGCGCACAGTAGTCCACCGGTTTTCCGACTCCCAAGTAACCGCAGGTCCGACGCCCTAAGGTGGTTCCCATGCGAGTCCATGTGGTCAGCGACGTGCACGGCAACGCCGGCGACCTCGCCGCGGCGGGGGAGGGCGCCGACGCCCTGATATGCCTGGGGGACCTCGTCCTCTTCCTCGACTACGCCGACCACAGCCGCGGCATCTTCCCCGACCTCTTCGGCGTCGAGAACGCCGACCGGATCGTGGAGCTGCGCACCGCCCGCCGCTTCGACGAGGCCCGCGAGCTGGGCCGCCGCCTGTGGGCCGGTCTCGCCGTCGACCGGGACGCCGCCATCGAGACCGCCGTACGGCGGCAGTACGCCGAGCTGTTCGCCGCCTTCCCCACCCCGACCTACGCCACCTACGGCAACGTGGACATCCCCGGCCTCTGGCCCGAGTTCGCCGGACCCGGCACCACCGTCCTCGACGGGCAGCGGGCCGAGATCGGCGGCCTCGTCTTCGGCTTCGTCGGCGGCGGCCTGCGCACCCCCATGCGCACCCCGTACGAGATCGGGGACGAGGAGTACGCGGCCAAGGTGGAGGCCCTCGGCGAGGTCGACGTCCTCTGCTCCCACATCCCGCCCGAGGTCCCCGAGCTGACCTACGACACCGTCGCCCGCCGCTTCGAACGCGGCAGCCGTGCCCTGCTCGACGCCATCCACCGGGTCCGGCCCCGCTACGCCCTCTTCGGCCACGTCCACCAGCCGCTGGCCCGGCGCATGCGGATCGGCGCCACCGAGTGCGTCAACGTCGGCCACTTCGCCTCCACCGGACGGCCCTTCGCCCTGGAGTGGTGACGGGCACGTCACCGCGGCGCGATAGCCTGCCCTTCGAGTTCTCGCCGGACCGCACACTGGAGGAGCCACCGCGATGGCCGAACACACCAGCTCGAGCATCACCATCGAGGCGGCACCGGCCGACGTCATGGGTGTGATCTCCGACTTCGCGCGCTACCCCGAGTGGACCGGCGAGGTGAAGGAGGCCGAGGTCCTCGCGACCGACGCCGCCGGCCGCGCCGAGAAGGTCCGCCTGCTGCTCGACGCCGGGGCCATCAAGGACGACCACACCCTCGCCTACACCTGGACCGGCGAGAACGAGGTCAGCTGGACCCTGGTCAAGTCCCAGATGCTCCGCTCCCTGGACGGCTCCTACCTGCTGCGCCCGCTCGGCGGCGACCGCACCGAGGTCACCTACCAGCTGACCGTCGACGTCAAGATCCCCATGCTCGGCATGATCAAGCGCAAGGCCGAGAAGGTCATCATCGACCGCGCGCTCGCGGGCCTGAAGAAGCGCGTCGAGTCCGGCGCCTGAGCCCGGCCCGGGGCCCCGGCCGGGGCGCCACGGCGGCGCGGTAGCGTCGCCCGCATGCGGATCATCCTTGTCACCGGAGCCGGCGGCGCCGGGCGCACCACCGTCGCCGCGGCGACCGCCCTCGCCGCGGCGCACGCCGGACAGCGCGTGCTGCTGGTCTCCGACGACGCGGGCACGCTTCCCGGCGGCACCGGGCCGCTCACCGTCCTGCGCCCCGACCCCGGCGCCGACTTCCGGCGCGAGTTCCTCGCTCTCCAGGCCCGCTCCGGCACCGCGCTCGACCTGCTCGGCGCCGCGCCCTTCGAGGAGGCCGAGCTCACCGAACTCCCCGGCGCCCGCCCCTTCGCCCTCCTGCGGGCCCTGCGCGAGGCCGCCGCCGGCGGCCACGACCTCGCCGTCGTGGACCTCCCCCCGCTCACCGAGGCCCTCGCGGTTCTCGCCCTGCCCGAGCAGCTCCGCCGCTACCTGCGCCGCCTGCTGCCCCCCGAGCGCCAGGCCGCCCGGGCCCTGCGCCCCATGCTCGCCCAGCTCGCCGGCGTCCCCATGCCCGCCCAGTGGCTGTACGAGACCACCGCCCGCTGGGCCGAGGAGCTCGCCGCCGTCCAGGCCCTGATCGAGGACCCCGGCACCACCGTCCGCCTCGTCCTGGAGCCGGGCCCCGCGGCCGCCCCCGCCCTGCGCTCCGCCCGCCTCGGCCTCGCCCTCCAGGGCCTCGCCCTCGACACCGTGGTCGCCAACCGGATCCTGCCCGCCACCTCCGAGGACCCCTGGCTCGCCGCCCTCGCCGCCGAGCAGCACCGGCACCTGGAGACCCTCCGTACCGGCGCCGGCGGACTCCTGCGCGAGCTGCCCCACCTCGGCCGCGACCCCCGCGGCCCCGAGGACCTCGTCCTGCTCGCCCCCGCGCCCGCGGACGCCGGCCCCGCCGCGCCCGCCGTGCCCCGGGTCGAGGACCGGCGCGAGCAGGACGGCGTCCTCGTCTGGCACCTGCCGCTCCCCGGCGCCGCCAAGGAGGAGCTCTCCCTCGTCCGCCGCGGTGACGAACTGCTCCTCGCGGCCGGCCCCTTCCGCCGGGCCCTGTCCCTGCCGGGCGCCCTGCGCCGCTGCGCCGTCACGGGCGCCGGCCTGGTCGACGGGGAGCTGAGGGTCCGGTTCGCGCCGGATCCGGGACTGTGGCCCGCCGGCTCCTGAAGCCCCTGCTCCGGCCCCCGCCGGGCGTGTACCGTCGAAGTACCAGCCACTGAGGAGTACGCCATGAGCGATCCGGACGCCTGGGCCAAGGCGTGCGCCGAGGACCTGGAGGCGGAGAGGGCCCGGAGCCGGGCCGAGCGCGGCCCCGAGCCGGGCTCCGCCGCCGAGGAGTTCCGCAAGCTGTTCGAGGCCGTCGCCGACAAGGTGTCCGGCGGACTGGCCGCCCCGCTGCTCGGCGGCCAGGCGGCCCGGACCGTCAAGGACCTCGTCGACCAGGCGCGCAGCGCCGTCGAGCCCGTCATCGAGCGCAACCCCCAGGTCTTCGACCACCTCGCCGCCGCCGGGAACGAACTGCTCGCCGCCTACCGCTCCGCCGTCGGCGGCCACGAGGCCCGCTGGACCCGCGACGAACCCGCGCCGGAACCCCGCCGGCCCGGCGCGGACCCGGCGGCCCCCGGCACCGGCGAGCCCCGCGCGGACGGGCCGCTCGGGGACGAGCCGCGCAAGGACGACGAAGGCCCCGGAACGGGCCGCCGCATCGACCTGGACTGACCGGGGCGCGTCCTGCCCTCGGGTACGGTGGGCCCTAGCGGGGCTCGACCGAAAACTGAGGGACACATGGGACTCACCATCGGCGTCGACATCGGCGGCACGAAGATCGCGGCCGGCGTGGTCGACGAGGAGGGCAACATCCTCGACACCCATACGGTGCCCACCCCGCCGACCCCCGAGGGCATCGTCGACGCGATCTGCGCGGCGGTCTCCGAGGCCGGCAAGGGCCACCGGATCGAGGCCGTCGGCATCGGTGCCGCCGGATACGTCGACGACAAGCGCGCCACCGTCCTCTTCGCGCCGAACATCGACTGGCGGCACGAGCCGCTGAAGGACAAGGTCGAGCAGCGGGTCGGTCTGCCGGTCGTCGTCGAGAACGACGCCAACGCGGCCGCCTGGGGCGAGTACCGGTTCGGCGCGGGCCAGGGCCACGAGGACGTCATCTGCATCACCCTCGGCACCGGCCTCGGCGGCGGCATCATCATCGGCAACAAGCTGCGCCGCGGACGCTTCGGCGTGGCCGCCGAGTTCGGCCACGTCCGGGTCGTCCCCGACGGCCTGCTGTGCGGCTGCGGCAGCCAGGGCTGCTGGGAGCAGTACGCCTCCGGCCGCGCCCTCGTCCGGTACGCCCGCCAGCGCGCCGCCGCCACCCCCGAGAACGCCCAGCTGCTGCTGGGGCTCGGCGACGGCACCCCCGAGGGCATCCAGGGCCGGCACGTCAGCGAGGCGGCCCGCGCCGGTGACAAGGTCGCGATCGACTCCTTCCGCGAGCTGGCCCGCTGGGCGGGCGCCGGTCTCGCCGACCTGGCCTCGCTGTTCGACCCCTCGGCGTTCATCGTCGGCGGCGGCGTCTCCGACGAGGGCGAACTCGTCCTCGACCCGATCCGCAAGTCGTTCCGGCGCTGGCTGATCGGCGGCCAGTGGCGCCCGCACGCGCAGGTCCTCGCGGCCCAGCTCGGCAACAAGGCCGGCCTGGTCGGCGCGGCCGACCTCGCCCGCCAGGGCTGAACCGCCGGTCTCCCGTAAGGCCGCACCGGTGCCCGTCGTGCCCTCCGGGGCGCGGCGGGCACCGCGCTTAATCTGGGCGCATGGTGACGACCGACGCGACCGGCGAGCTGCCCGACTCCCGTACCGAGAGCGACGGTTCGGCCGTCGTCCGGGTCCTCGGCTACAACATCCGCTCGATGCGCGACGACGAGGACGCCCTCGCCCGGGTCATCCGGGCCTGCGCCCCCGACGTGGTCCTGATCCAGGAGGCGCCGCGCTTCTTCCGCTGGCGCAAGCACGCGGCCCGGCTCGCCGCCAAGAGCGACCTCGTCGTCCTCGGCGGCGGCGCCACCGCCGCGGGACCGCTGCTGCTCTGCTCGCTGCGGGCCACCGTCGAACGGACCGAGGACGTGCTGCTGCCGCTGACCCCCGGCCTCCACCGGCGGGGCCTGGCCACCGCGGTCGTCCGCTTCGGCCGGGCCAGGCTGGGGCTCGTCAGCTGCCATCTGAGCCTGCGGGCGGACGAGCGGTACGCCCAGGCCGGGATGGTCCTGGACCGGGTCGCCGCGCTCGGAACCCCGTACACGATCGTCGGCGGCGACCTCAACGAGCGGCCCGGCGGGCCCGCCTTCACCCGGCTCACGGCCGAGCTGCGGGACGGCTGGGCGGTACGGCCCTGGGGCGGGGAGCACACCTCGACGGCCGCCGATCCGCACCAGCGCATCGACGCGATCCTCGCGACCCCGGGCGTCGAGTTCCTCGGCTGCGGGGTCCCGCAGGGCCTGGACCCGGTCGATCTGAGGGCCGCCACCGACCACCTGCCGGTGCTCGCGGCGGTCCGCCTCCCCGCGGGTGACTGACCCGGGCGGAGGCGGGCGGGAGCCGGGGACCGGTCCCCGGCCCGGACCGCGAAGGCCCGGACCGCGAAGGCCCGGACCGCGGAGGGCCGGGCCTCAACGGCTCAGACCACGGCGCCGCGGCCCGGGTCGCCGAAGCCGTCGTCGTCCTCGTCGTCGTGCTTCATCCGCGCCACCAGGGTGACGAAACCGCCCAGGAAGCCGCCGACGCACAGGGTCGTCAGCCACCAGGTCATGTCCCACCGGAGCAGCACCGCCAGCAGCATGAGGACCGGGCCGCCGACGACACCGAGCCAGGCGAACTTGGTGGTGGCGTCCGCCTCCGGCAGCGGGGGCGGCTCCGGCGGCACGAAGTGGCCCTCGTCGTCGGACGGGGCCGGCGTGTAGTCACGGGGACCGCTCGGCCCGACCCCCGGGGCGAAGACCACCGAGCTGCCGAGCGCCGGACGGCCCGCAGCGGGCCCCGGACCGTCCCCGTCCTCCTTCTCCACCCCGGGCGCCGCGACGGCGTCACCGGCGGACTCGGACCCCGACCCGGCACCCGCCACGGGAGCCTCAGGACCCGGCACCGGGTTGACCTCCGCCACGACCTTCGGGTCACCGAGGGACTTCGGGTCCTTCACCGGCTTGGCGCCGGCCCCGGGCCGCGCCTCGCCTCCCGTCTCCGCTTCGGGCTCCGGCAGGGCCAGGTTCTGGATCGGCCGGAACGGCCTCGCCCCCGGAGGGTCCGCGGGCTCCTCGCCGTACGCGGCGACGATCGCGGCCCACGCCGCCTCCTCGTCGATGGGCTGCGGTTCCCGCTCTCCGCCGTCCTGCTGATCAGCCACCGCTCCTGCTTCCCTTCCCGCCGACGAGTCCCGGGGCGAGACGCTCGACGAAGGCCAGGCTCTCGTCGAAGATCCGCTCCGCGTCATGGTCCAACGTCGCGACGTGGTAGCTCTGTTCCAGCAGGACCTCCCGGACGTCCGTGGAGGAGATCCGGCCGAGGATCCGCGCCGAGTCGGCCGGCGGGACCACATGGTCCTCGGGGCTGTGCAGCAGCAGCACCGGCTGCGTGACCTGCGGAAGCTCGGCGTCGACCGTGCGGAAGAACTGGCGCAGCGAGTACGCGGCGTGCAGCGGCACCCGGTCGTAGCCGATTTCCCGCACACCGGACTTCGCGATGTCGCTGGCGATCCCGTTCGCCGAGGGGACCAGATGCCGGACGACCGGCAGGGCGTGCGCGGCCACGCCGTGCACCTTGTTGCCCGGGTTCACCAGGACCAGACCCCGCACCGCGTCCCCGTGCTTCGCGGCGAGCCGCAGGGACAGCGCCCCGCCCATCGACAGGCCGAAGACGAAGACCGTGGCGCACCGCTCCCGCAGCTCGCGCAGGGCCCGGTCCACCTCCGCGTACCAGTCGTGCCAGGTGGTGAGCTGCATGTCCTGCCAGCGGGTGCCGTGTCCCGGCAGCAGCGGCAGCGACACGGTCAGTCCGCGCTCGGCCAGGAACTCGGCCCACGGGCGCAGCGACTGGGGGGAACCGGTGAATCCGTGACAGAGAAGGACGCCGACCTCTCCGCCCTCGTGGCGGTACGGCTCGGCTCCAGGAAGGACCGGCACCGGGGTCTCCTGTTCGGTTTCGACTTCGGGGGCGCCGAAGCGGCGGGTACATGGGGAAGGACCTTCACGGTACGCGACCGGACCGACACCGACCAGGGCCGTAGCGGGGGCCGTACGCCGGTACGGGATAAAGTCGTGACGACGGCACACGGAAGGCATGGCGAGTTGATCTACGGCGCAATGAAGTTCTCCCTCGGGGGCTCCCTGAAGCTCGCCTTCCGGCCCTGGGTGGAGGGTCTGGAGAACATCCCCGCCGAGGGTCCCGCGATCCTGGCGAGCAACCACCTGTCGTTCTCCGACTCCTTCTTCCTGCCCGCCGTGCTCGACCGCAAGGTCACCTTCATCGCCAAGGCCGAGTACTTCACCACCCCGGGCGTGAAGGGCAAGCTCACCGCCGCCTTCTTCAAGGGCGTCGGCCAGCTCCCCGTCGACCGCTCGGGGGCGCGCGGCGCGGGCGAGGCGGCCATCAAGGCCGGCATCGAGGTCATCGAGAAGGGCGGCCTCTTCGGCATCTACCCGGAGGGCACCCGTTCGCCCGACGGCCGGCTCTACCGGGGCAAGCCCGGCGGTCTCGCCCGGGTGGCGCTGGCCACCGGCGCGCCCGTCATCCCGGTCGCGATGATCGACACCGAGAAGATCCAGCCGCCCGGCAAGGTCGTCCCCAAGCTGATGCGTCCCGGCATCCGCATCGGCAAGCCGCTCGACTTCAGCCGGTACCACGGCATGGACGGCGACCGCTTCATCCTGCGCTCGGTGACCGACGAGGTCATGTACGAGATCATGAAGCTCTCCGGTCAGGAGTACGTCGACATCTACGCGACCGCCGCCAAGCGGCAGATCGCCGAGGCCGAGAAGGCCGCGAAGGAGGCCGTGAAGGCCGAGATCGCGGCCCGGGAAGAGTCCGGCGCCTGACCCTCCCCCGGGAGGCGGGCACCGGTGGGGGTGGGGGAGATGGCCGTACGCGAACGTGTCGTGCGCATGTCGGTCGAGCAGCCGCTGTGGCGCGCGCTGACCGGCTACCGCGTCATGACCCTGCTCTACGCGGTCCTCGTCTTCGCCGCCGGCCGCGACCGGTACGAGCGGCCCGCGATCGCCGTCGCCTATCTGGCGGTGCTCGCCGTGTGGACCCTCGCCACCCTGCCCAAGGTGGCGAACGCGGCCAGCTGCACCACCCGCTTCCTCGTCGCCGACCTGACCCTCGCCCTCACCGGCATCCTCCTCACCCCGCTCGCCGACGCCCACGCCCAGTCCGTCGACGGCCCCACCCTGCCGACGATATGGACGGCCGGCTCCGTCCTCGCGTACGCGATCAAGGGCGGCTGGCGCTGGGCCGGAGTCGCCTCCTCCCTCGTCGCCGTCGCCAACATCATCGAGCGCGGCCACCCGACCCGCGACACCGTCCACAACGTCATCCTGGTCTGGGTCGCCTCCATCGCCATCGGCTACGTCGTCGAGGTCGCCCGCGCCTCCGAGCGCACCCTCGCCCGCGCCCTGGAGATCGAGGCCGCCACCCGCGAACGCGAACGGCTCGCCCGGGACATCCACGACAGCGTCCTGCAGGTCCTCGCCATGGTCCAGCGGCGCGGCACCGCCCTCGGCGGCGAGGCCGCGGAACTCGGCCGGATGGCCGGGGAGCAGGAGGTCGCCCTGCGCACCCTCGTCGCCGGCGGCCTCACCCGGCCCAGCCACCTCTCCGAGGACGCCTCCGAGGGCGCCGTGGTCCGCGCCGTCGAGACCGGTGACGAGCCCGGCGACACCGCGGGCCCCGTCGACCTGCGCGCCCTGCTCGCCCCGCGCGCCGGGGCCCGCGTCACCCTCTCCGACCCGGGTGCGCCGGTCCTGCTCCCCCCGGCCGCCGCCCGCGAACTGGCCGCCGCCGTCGGCGCCGCACTGGACAACGTCCGGGTCCACGCGGGCGAGGAGGCCCGCGCCTGGATCCTGGTCGAGGACTGGCCGGACGAGGTGATCGTCACCGTACGGGACGACGGCCCCGGCATCCCCGAGGGCCGCCTCGCGCAGGCCGAGGGGGAGGGCCGGATGGGCGTCGCCCTCTCCATCCGGGGGAGACTGCGGGATCTGGGCGGCACGGCCGAACTGATCTCGGTCCCCGGCCAGGGCACGGAAGTCGAGTTGAAGGTCCCGCGGCCCCCGCGGGACGCACGGGGGAAGGCAGGAGAGAAGTGAGCGAGACCCCGGCCGAACGGCCGATCAAGGTGATGGTGGTCGACGACCACCCGATGTGGCGCGACGCGGTCGCCCGCGACCTGGCGGAGGCGGACTTCGACGTGGCCGCCACGGCCGGTGACGGCGAACAGGCCGTCCGCCGCGCCCTGGCCGTCGCGCCCGACGTCCTCGTCCTCGACCTGAACCTGCCCGTCAAACCGGGTGTCCAGGTCTGCAAGGAACTCGTCGGCGCCCTCCCCGGCCTGCGGGTCCTGGTCCTGTCGGCGAGCGGTGAGCACGCCGACGTCCTGGAGGCGGTCAAGTCCGGCGCCACCGGCTACCTCCTCAAGTCGGCGAGCACCGAGGAGCTCATCGACGCCGTCCGCCGCACCGCCGCCGGCGACCCGGTCTTCACCCCGGGCCTGGCCGGACTGGTCCTCGGCGAGTACCGGCGCCTGGCCGCCGAGCCCGCCCCGGCCCCCGGCACGGCCGAACCCGACGCCCCCCGCCTCACCGAGCGCGAGACGGAAGTCCTCCGCCTCGTCGCCAAGGGCCTCAGCTACAAGCAGATCGCCGAGCGCCTGGTCATCTCGCACCGCACCGTGCAGAACCACGTCCAGAACACCCTGGGCAAGCTCCAGCTCCACAACCGGGTCGAGCTGGTCCGGTACGCGATCGAGCGCGGCCTCGACGACGCCTGACCCCGCCCGATCGCCGGGCGCGCCGCGGTGCCGGGTCGTATATTCACGGACATACGGCCCGACAGCGAACGGAACGGCACGGAGGGGACGCTCGTGGAGATCCTGGCCTTCGGCGTGCAGGCGGACGAGAGGCCCCTCATCGAGGAGGCCTTCGCCGGACACCACGACGTCCGCTGCCTCGACGTCTTCCTCAACGAGGACACCGCCCCCATCGCCGCCGGCTACGAGATCGTCTCCACCAGCGTCAACGCGGTCCTGGACCACCGGGTCCTGCAGACCCTCGCCGCCGGCGGCACCCAGCTCATCGCCCAGCGCTCCACCGGCTTCAACAACATCGACCTGGACGTGGCCGAGCGCCTCGGCCTCACCGTCGCCCGGGTCTCGCACTACTCGCCGTACTCGGTGGCCGAGTTCGCCTGGACCCTCGCCATGGCCGTCAACCGGCGGATCGTCCGCGCCTCCAACCGCACCCGCGACTTCGACTTCCGGCTCGACGGGCTGATGGGCCGCGACCTGCGCGGTCGTACGGTCGGCGTCCTCGGCACCGGAAAGATCGGCGAGGCCTTCACCCGGATCGCCCACGGCTTCGGCATGGAACTCCTCGGCTGGGACGTCACCGAGAACCCGGCCTGCCGCGACCTCGGCATGCGGTACGTCGACAAGGACCGGCTCCTCGCCGAGGCCGACCTCGTCAGCCTCCACGTCCCGCTGATGCCCGCCACCCACCACCTGATCGACGCCACCGCCCTCAAGGCCATGAAGGACGACGCCATCCTGGTGAACTCCAGCCGCGGCGGACTCGTCGACACCGAGGCCCTCGTCACCGAACTCCGCGCCGGCCGCTTCACCGGGGTCGGCCTGGACGTGTACGAGGCGGAGGCGGGCCTCTTCTTCCTCGACAAGTCCCTGGAGGTCGTCGAGGACGACACCCTGGCCCGCCTGGTCACCTTCCCCAACGTGGTGGTCACCTCCCACCAGGCGTACTACACCCGCGACGCCGTCGGCCAGATCGTCCGGGCCACCGTCCGCAACGTCCTCGACCACCTCGCGGGGCGGCGCGGCGAGAACGTGCTCGTCCCCCGGACGGCGGGCTGACGGCCGGCCGCCCCGCCGGAGGGGAGGCCGTGGGCCCGTACCCCGCCGGCGAGGAGACCCTCAGACCAGCACCCCCGCCAGCAGGGAGGCCGTCAGCGCCGCCCCTGCCGTCGTGAGCACCGACTCCGGGTGGAACTGGACGCCCGCGAAGCCCGGCCCGCGCAGCGCGTGCACCTCCCCGGTCGCCGCGTCCCGGCTCACCTCGATCCGGTGCAGCGCCAGCTCCGTGGCCGCCCGGTCGTCGCAGCGGGCGGTGAAGCTGTTGTAGAAGCCGACCGTCCGCTCCTGCCCGAACAGGTCGATCCGCAGCTGCGCGCCCTGGAACGGCACCCGCTTGCGGACGATCTCCAGGCCCAGCTCCGCCGCGATCAGTTCGTGGCCCAGGCACACCCCGAGCAGCCCGTGCCGGTGGCCGCGCAGCAGCTCCGCCGTCAGCCCCCGCAGGAACCGCATCTTCGGATCGGCCGCGTCCGAGGGGTTCCCCGGCCCCGGCCCCAGCACCACGGGCCCCTCGTGGCCGAGCGCCCGCTCGCGCAGCCCCGGCTCGTCGTACCGGCGCACCGACACCCGGAGCCCCGAGGAACGCAGCACGTGCGCCAGCATCGCCGTGAACGTGTCCTCCGCGTCGATCACCAGCGCGTGCCCGGACAGCTCCGCCGACCGGGTCTGCATCGTCAGCCAGAACGGCGCCAGGTCCGCCCGCCGCGCGTCCAGGGCCGCCCGGACCCGCGGGTCGTCGGCCAGGCGCGGAGCCGTGAGCGGTGCCTCGTCCCGGGGCCGTCCCGCCCGCACCCCGAGCGCCGTCAGCACCCCGGCCGCCTTCGCGTGGGTCTCGGCGACCTCGCCCGCCGGGTCGGAGTTCCGGACCAGGGTGGCGCCCACCGGCACCCGCAGCCGCCCGTCCGCCGCGATGTCGGCGGTCCGGATGAGGATGGGGGAGTCCAGCGTCTGCGCCCCGCCGGCGTCCGTACCGAGCAGCGCGAGCGCCCCCGCGTAGTAGCCGCGGGCCACCCCGTCCGCCCCCACCGGCTCGTGACGCTCGATCACCCGGCAGGCGTTCTGCACCGGGGAGCCGGTGACCGTGGCGGCGAACATGGTCTCCCGCAGCACCTCCCGCACGTCCAGCGAGGACCGGCCCCGCAGCTCGTACTCGGTGTGCGCGAGATGCGCCATCTCCTTCAGCCGGGGCCCGATCACCACCCCGCCCCGGTCCCCGACCGTGCACATCATCTTCAGCTCCTCGTCCACCACCATGGAGAGCTCCTCGGTCTCCTTGCGGTCGGCGAGGAACGCCAGCAGGTCCTCGGCGGTCGGCGCGGCCCCCGCCGGGTAGCGGTACGTGCCGCTGATCGGGTTCATGACGACCGTGCCGCCCGTCATGCGCACGTGCACCTCGGGGCTCGCCCCGATCAGCGTCCGCTCCCCGGTGTGCACGACGAAGGTCCAGTACGCGCCCCGCTCGCCGATCAGCAGCCGCCGGAACAGGGCCAGCGCGTCGGCCCGCCCGAAGCCGGGGATCTCGCCGGTGAAGGTCCGCCGGATCACGAAGTTCGCGCCCTCGCCCCCGCCGATCTCCTCGTCGATCACCCTCCGTACGGTCCGTGCGTACTCCTCGTCGGAGACGTCGAACCCGCCGTCCACGACGTCCACCGCGTGCGCGGGCAGCCGGTCGAGCACCTCCGCCAGCGGCAGCTCGTGCACCTCGTCGGCGACCAGCACCGAGAGCGGGGTGCCGTCGTCCCGCACGTCGAAACCGCGCTCGCGGATCTGCCGGAACGGCACGAGCGCCAGCGCCGGCCGCGGCCCCACGGGCAGCTCCGCGAGCCGCCCGGCCTCGTGCACCGGGCCGATCAGCACCTCGACGGTGTCGTGGTCCCGGCCGGGCGAGCGCCGCCGCAGCAGGGCGAAGGGCGGGCAGGAGTCGTCCAGAAGACGGGAGAGGTCCATGGGTGTCGTCGTTCCTTCCGTGGGTTCCGCGAGGAGTGCGGATGTGGAGAGGAACGGCCCCCGGGTACGAGAAAGGCCGCCCCTCGGGCGGCCTTCGCGAGTCTCGGTGTACGCGCAGTCAGTGGGCCGCCGGATGAGCGGTCCACCACCAGTCACGGGTCGAGTGCGCGAACATGCGAGCACTGTAGCCCACGGGGGCACGGGAACGGGGTCCGGTCCGCACCGTGGACGGTGCGGACCGGACCCCGAGGTCCTGTCGGAGGCGTCGGTCAGAAGATCATGTTGTAGATCTGCCAGCCGTTGCCGACCTGGACGCGCGGCGGGAACGGCGACGTCGGGTTGCCGTTGCTGGTGTACAGCCACAGCGCCCCGGAGGCGTCCCGCGCGATGACGTCCGGACGGCCGTCCTTGTTCAGGTCGCTCGGACCCAGGACGGCGTTGTATATCTGCCAGCCCGAGCCGATCTTGACGCGCGGCCCGAAGGGCTTGGTACCGACCCCGGTGCCGTTGTAGAGCCACAGCGCGCCGGAGGCCTCACGGGCCATCACGTCCGGCTTGCCGTCACCCGTGATGTCACCGGTGCTGACGATCGTGTTGTAGATCTGCCAGCCCGTACCGATCTTGACGCGCGGCCCGAGCGGGGCGCTCGGGTTGCCCGTGCCCGGGTACAGCCACAGGACGCCGGAGCTCTCGCGTCCGATCACGTCCGGCTTGCCGTCCCCGGTCTGGTCCCGCACGCCCACGATCTGGTTGAACACACCCCAGCCCGTGCCGGCCTTCACCCGCGCCTTGAACGGCGCCGACGGGTTGCCGCTGCCCGAGTAGTACCAGAGCGCCCCGTTCGGCTCCCGGGCGATCAGATCCCCGGTCCCGTCGGCCCGCAGCGCGGTCAGCGGCGTCACCAGGTTGTAGATCCCCCACCCGGTCCCGACCCGGTACCGCTGCAGGAACGGCTCGGAGGCGACCCCGGTGCCCTGGTACTGCCAGAGGGCGCCGGAGGAGTCACGGGCGACGAGGTTGTAGCGGTCGGTGGCGGGGACGGGGGCGGTGGCGGGAGCCTCGTCGACCTGGTCCGCCCGGACCCACACCAGGCGGTGGGCGTAGCGGATCGGGATGTACGTGGTGGTGCCGACGACGTTCTTCTGGGCCGAGCCGAACCAGTCGTCGCCCTTCACCGCCGGACCGGCCTTCGCGTAGCTCTGGCCCGCCGGAAGCTGGTACTTGGTGAGGTAGTCCGGGTTGTCCGTCGGGGCCTCCAGACCGGCGGCCTGGTATGCGGCCGTTTCCGGGTAGGCGCGCCCGTACACCTTGACCGTCTGTCCGGCCTTGGCCTTGATCACGGAGCCGGTCACCGGGACGGTGTACTGACCGCCCGGGTTGTGGAACCAACCCTTCTTCCCGGCGTACCAGACCGCCGTCCAGTCGTTCTGCGACTCGGCGACGACGTAGATGCCGCCGGCGCGGACCTTGTTGCCCCAGTTCGACCCCTCGGACCAGAGGGCCGAGAAGTACGGGTCCGTGAGGGTCGTGGCGCTCGTCGACGGCGAGGTGTAGAGGTAGCCGAAGTTCGAGGGGCGCGGGGTGACGGCGTTGCCGCCGGTCGTGAGCTTGGGCTGGTTGGCCGTGGTGAACGGCGGCACGACCCGGACGACCTGGCCGGGCTGGAGCGGGCCGCCCGCGCCCTGGTCGCCCTGCGGGACGCCCAGCAGCTTCATGAAGTGGTTCCAGTCCCAGTACGGGCCCGGGTCCCAGTGCGTCTTGCTGCTGTAGCTGTCCAGCTGGAAGGGCAACTCGTCGTGGCCGATGATGTGCTCACGGTCGAGCGGCACACCGTACTTCGCGGCCAGGAACTTCACGAGGGCGGCGGTGGAGGTGTACTGCGACTCCGTGTACCAGCTGCCCTCCTTGATGGCGTAGCCCTCGTGCTCCACACCGATGGAGTGCATGTTGAGGGTCCAGTTCCCGGCGTGCCACGCCAGGTTCTTGTTCTCGACCATCTGGGTGACCAGGCCGTCCGAGGCGCGCACCAGGTAGTGGGCGCTCGCCTTCACGTCCGGGTTGGTCAGGGTGGCGAGGGAACCGTCGTAGCCGCCCTCGGTGTCGTGAATGATGATCTGGCGGATGTCGACGCCCTGGTTGGGGCGGTCGGCGAGCGTGTAGTTGCGCACGCCGGAGCTTGACGTCCGGGACGGGACGAAGTTGCAGTACAGCCCGGAGGGGCACTCCGGCGCGGGAGTCGCCGTCGTGCTCGCGAAGCTGGCCGCCAGCGGTACGTTCGCCGGCTTCACGGGCTCGACCGACGGGTCGGCCGGCAGGACGACCCGCTCACCGTCGAGGGTCAGCTCGCGCTCACCGGTCCTGATCGACTCGAAGACGCGCTTCGCGAAGAGGTCGGCGCCCTTCTTGTCGGGGGACTCGCTGTAGCGGGCCACGGCCGGGTACCAGTCACCCGGCTCCTCCGACAATTCGGCTCCGGCCTGCTTCTGGTACTCGGCCAGCAGCGCGGCGCCCGCGCGGATCGAAGCGGCGGTGTCGTTCTTCACGGACTCGGGGGAGCTGTCGATCAGCTCGGCGGCCTTGTCCAGCGTGTGCAGCCGCGGGTCGTCCGTGTCGACGGTCTCCTTCGGCAGGCTGCGGAGCACCTTGGCGGCGTCGAAGGTCTTCTCGATCTCCGGCTTGCCGCTCTCGTTCAGGTGCGCGAGGCGTTCCTTGTCGTCGTGCTGCTCGATGTCGTCCGGCTCGACCTGGGTCAGGCCCATGACGTTGTACGCGCCGGTCGTGCTCGGCTCACCGTCGTGCGACTCCCACCGCGTCTGGCGGTACGACACCGCCATCAGCACGCTCTGCGGTACGTCGAACTCCTCCGCCGCCGCCGCGAACTGCGCCTGCAGTGAAGCGTCGCCACCCGCCGACGGGCCGCCGGCCGCGCCGATCAGGCCCGGGGAGGCGACCGCGATGGTGCCGATGGTGGCCGTGGCGACGACGGCCGCCGCCGCTCCGTACAAGAGTCGTCTCTTCTTACGATCCCTGCGGTGCCTCTGGGTCACACCCACCCCTGTGGTCTCGGCTATGTTGTTGAAGAACGTTTACGGTAAACGGGCCCGAGGGTAACACCACTCGATGGCGTGAAGATCGCCGCCAGACATATCGGACGGGTGTCTCAGTCACTGGGCACCGGGCGGGACCGGACGAAGAACCCCGTAGTGTGGTGCATGTGACCGTGAACGCCGATTCCCACGCCGTCGCCAAGGCGACCTGGCGAGACCTGCCCGCGGCGCAGCAGCCCGAGTACCCCGATGCCGAGGCTCTGCGCGATGTGATCGCGGACCTCGAGTCGTATCCTCCGCTCGTCTTCGCCGGCGAGTGCGACCAGCTGCGCGCCCGGATGGGAGCCGTCGCCCGTGGCGAGGCGTTCCTGCTCCAGGGCGGCGACTGCGCCGAGGCCTTCGACGCCGTGTCCGCCGACCACATCCGGGCCAAGCTCAAGACGCTGCTCCAGATGAGCGCCGTCCTCACCTACGCGGCCTCCGTGCCCGTCGTGAAGGTCGGCCGCATCGCGGGGCAGTACTCCAAGCCCCGCTCGAAGCCGACCGAGACCCGCGACGGAGTCACCCTCCCGACCTACCGCGGCGACTCCGTCAACGGCTTCGACTTCACCGAGGCCGCCCGCATCCCGGACCCCGAGCGCCTGAAGCGGATGTACAACGCCTCCGCCTCCACGCTCAACCTGGTGCGCGCCTTCACCACCGGTGGCTACGCCGACCTGCGCCAGGTGCACGCCTGGAACCAGGACTTCGTGAAGTCCTCGCCGTCCGGGCAGCGCTACGAGCAGCTGGCCCGCGAGATCGACAACGCGCTGAACTTCATGAAGGCCTGCGGCACCGACCCGGCCGAGTTCCGCGCCGTCGAGTTCTACGCCTCCCACGAGGCGCTGCTCCTCGACTACGAGGGCGCGCTGACCCGTACCGACTCGCGCACGGGCAAGCTGTACGACACCTCCGGCCACATGGTCTGGATCGGTGAGCGCACCCGGCAGCTGGACCACGCCCACATCGAGTTCGCCTCGCAGATCGCGAACCCGATCGGGATCAAGCTGGGCCCGACCACCTCGGTGGACGAGGCGCTCACCTACATCGACCGCCTCGACCCCGAGCGCGAGCCGGGCCGGCTGACCTTCATCGTCCGCATGGGCGCCGACAAGGTCCGCGACAAGCTGCCCGAGCTGGTCGAGAAGGTCACGGCCTCCGGTGCGACCGTCGCCTGGGTGACCGACCCGATGCACGGCAACACCTTCGAGGCCGCGTCCGGGCACAAGACGCGCCGCTTCGACGACGTGCTCGACGAGGTCAAGGGCTTCTTCGAGGTCCACAAGGCACTCGGCACCCACCCCGGCGGCATCCACGTCGAGCTCACCGGTGACGACGTCACCGAGTGCGTGGGCGGCGGTGACGAGATCTTCGTCGACGACCTGCACCAGCGCTACGAGACGGCCTGCGACCCGCGGCTCAACCGCAGCCAGTCGCTGGACCTGGCCTTCCTGGTGGCGGAGATGTACCGCGATCAGTAGGGAGCTTCCTACGACGACGGGGCGCGGATCCTTGTGATCCGCGCCCCATCGTCGTCGGTGGGGCTTTTGGCCCCTGCGGCCGCCGGGTAAGGTTAGGTAAACCTAATCGATCTCGGCGGGAGGTGAATCGCGTGTACGTCTGCTCGTGCTTCGGTGTCACGGAGAAGCAGGTCAAGGAGCACGCGGACGCGGGCGCCTGTACACCCCGCCAGATCGCCTCGGCCTGCAAGGCCGGCACGGACTGCGGTTCGTGCGTGCGCCGCATCCAGGCCATCCTCGGCCGCGGCAGCTGCCCGCGGCGCGACCTCCTGGACCAGGGCATGCCCGCCCTCGCGGCCGACGTCACCCCGGAGGTCACCGAGCTGGGGGAAGCCGCCTAGGCCGGTCGGCTCAGCTCGGCTGCTCGATCAGCGTCGAGAGGTAGAGCGCCTCGCCCAGGGACTCGATCAGCTCCAGCTGCGTGTCCAGGTAGTCGATGTGGTGCTCCTCGTCGGCGAGGATCTCCTCGAAGAGGTTGGCGGACGTGATGTCCCCCTTCGCGCGCATCACCTCGATGCCCCGCTTCAGGCGGTCGATCGCCTCCACCTCGACCTGCCGGTCGGCCTGGAACATCTCGGTGACCGTCTGGCCCACCCGGACGTGGAAGAGACGCTGGTAGTTGGGCAGGCCGTCGAGCATCAGGATGCGCTCGGTCAGCTTGTCCGCGTGCTTCATCTCGTCGATGGACTCTTCGCGGGTGTACTTGGCGAGCTTCGTCCACCCCTTGTTGTCCTGGATGCGGTAGTGCAGCCAGTACTGGTTGATGGCCGTCAGCTCGCCGGTCAGCTGCTCGTTGAGGAACTCGAGGACCTCGGGGTCGCCCTGCATCGCAGAGGCTCCTTCCACTTCCACGTCGCGTGTTCGTGCCGTCACTGGGCAGGATGGCCGCATCCTCGCACTCCGAATGGGTGGCGTCCAGTAAGTGCACGCTTAGTAGGAGTTGCCCGAATCGGTACGGGGGCGGTGGTGGCTGGTCATGACCACCCCTCGCCGTCTGTCACCATGGATGACATGGGTCAGCCGGAGAGCGGAGCACACCGGGAAGCGGAGCGGTCGGATCGTTCTCCGGAGGGTTCGCCGGACCCCACGGCCGGATTTCCGCCGGACCTGCCGCCCGGGCAGCGCCTCCAGCGCGGCTGGCCGGTCACCCATTACGGGCCCGTCCCCAAGTTCAAGCCGGACCGCTGGGAGTTCCGGGTCTTCGGTGCGACGGCCGACGGCGACAAGCGCTGCTGGAACCACGAGGAGTTCTCGGCGCTGCCGTTCTCCACGGTCGTGGCCGATCTGCACTGCGTCACGAAATTCAGCATGGTGGGGGCCGAATGGGGCGGCGTGCCCGCCCGCACCATCCTGGAGCTCGCGCCGCCGGCGCCCCATGTCACCCATGTGATGGTCTGGGCCGAGTACGGCTACAGCGCCAACATGCGGCTCGCCGACTTCGCCTCGGAGCACACGATCTTCGCCACCCACAAGGACGGTGAGCTGCTCACCGCCGAGCACGGCTTCCCGCTGCGGCTGATCGTCCCGCACCTTTATGCCTGGAAGGGCCCCAAGTGGGTCCGCGGCGTCGAGTACATGGCCGCCGACCGCCGGGGCTTCTGGGAGGAGCGCGGCTACCACAACCTCGGGGACCCCTGGCGGGAGCAGCGCTACTCGTACCAGGAGGAACCGGGCGACGGCCCGGAACTCTAGGGGTCCCGGGCCGTTCGGGCGGTCAGTGGTGGTACTGGTGCACCACCGCGTGGCCCTTGCCGCGGCCGATCATCCACTTGTTCACCGGGGTGGTGAGCAGGAAGGCCACGAGGAAGGCGACCGCGAGCGCGCCCCAGAAGAGGCCGTCCGTCAGGTGCGCGTCCATGGCGCCCGGGATCAGCAGCAGCATCCCGTTGTCGACGACCTCCATGACCGTGATCGAGATCGTGTCGGCGGCGAGCGCGACACCGATCGCGGCCTTGAGGGTGAGGCCCGCGCGCTTCACGGCGAACAGGGTCAGCGAGTAGCCGAAGAGGAACGCCAGGGCGATGGCGAGGGCCATCGTGGGGGCGTTGCCCCAGCCCAGGGCCGTACCGATGATCATGCCGAGGACCTCGCCGATGGCGCAGCCGGTGAGGCAGTGCAGCGTGGCCTTGGCCGCCATGGCCCAGGAGACCTTGCCGGGGGTGTGGTGGTGGCCGCCGTGCCCTTCGTGGCCGGTGTGGCCCTCGTGGCCGGCGTGCCCCTCATGACCGGTGTGGGCGGCGTGGTTCCCGTGGTCGCCGTGGTCTTGGTGGTGGGTGTGGTCGTGATGGGCGTGCGCTTCGTGCTGCATGGGATGCCCCCAACGTCAGGTAGCGGTTCCTGCCGACACAGGAACCGTATACCCCCTAGGGGTATTCCTCAAGGGGAAAGGATCATCGAGGACCCTTCCCGGAGCTTCTTCAGGAGCTCCACGTCCGCGAGGTGTCCCTCCTTCCCGCCGGGCGTCTCGATGACCAGCGGGACCCCCTCCGTCGCCGGATGGGTCAGCAGCTCCCGGAACGCCTCCTCGCCGATGTGGCCGGCGCCGATGTTGGCGTGCCGGTCCTTGTGGGCGCCCACCACGTCCTTCGAGTCGTTGGCGTGGATCAGCTTCAGCCGTCCCGTGCCGACCGTCTCCACGAGCAGGTCCAGCGTCTGCGCGGCCCCGTGCGGGCCGGTCAGGTCGTGGCCGGCCGCGAAGATGTGGCAGGTGTCGAGGCAGACGCCCAGCTTCGGGTGGCGGTCGAGCGCGTCGAAGTACGGCCCGAAGTCCCAGGTGCGGGAGCACAGCGACGAGCCCTGGCCGGCCGTGGACTCCAGGAGCAGGTCGGGGTCGTCCGGACGCGTCAGCTCGTCGAGGAGCGGCAGCACCCGCTCCCGTACCTGCGCGAGCGCCACCTCGCGCGGACGGCCGCCGGTGGCGGAACCGGTGTGCACGACGACGCCCCGGGCGCCGATCTCCCGCGCCCGGCGCAGCGAGTGCCGCAGCGACTCCACCGACTTCTCCGCGGTGGCCTCGGTGTGGGAGCCGAAGTTGATGAGGTACGGGGCGTGGACCCAGGCCGATATCGCCCCGGCCTCGCACTCCGCGCGGAACCGTTCGTCCTGGGCCGGATTGCCGGGCGGGGTGGCCCAGCCGCGCGGGTTGGCGACGAAGACCTGGACGGCCTCGGCGCCGAGCTCGCGGGCGTAGCCCAGACCGACCGTGGCGAGACCGCCGGCCACGGGCACATGGCCGCCGACGGGGTTGCGCATGAGTTCTCAGAGTCCCTTGATCGTGATCGTGACGGTGGAACCCTCGGCGGCCTCGGAGCCGCCCTCCACCGACTGGTCGGCGACCGTGTCGCCCAGGAAGGGGAAGGACTTCTCGACCTTCACCTCGAAGCCCGCGTCCTCCAGGGCCGCCCGGGCGTCGGCGGTCGTCTCCCCGGTGACGTCCGGGACCTCCACCATCCGGGGGCCCTTGGAGACGGTGAGCGTGATCGTGTCGCCCTCGGCGGCCCGGCTGCCCTCGGCGAGGGACTGGGCCGCGACCGCCCCCGCGTCCTCGGCCGAGTGCACCCGCTCCGGGTCGACCCGGACCGTCAGACCCGCCTCCTGAAGGGCGGCGGTGGCGTCCGGGACGCTCTCGCCGGTGACGTCCGGCACCTCGACCGGGGCACCCTTGCTGACCACCAGGGCCACGGCCGAGTCCGGGGCGCGCTCGGTGCCGGGCTCCGGGTCCGTACGCAGCACGGCCCCCTTGGCGACGGACTCGCTGAACGCGGTGGTGACCACCCCCGGTGCCAGGCCCTCCTTCGCCAGCAGCCGCTTCGCCTCCGCGAGGGGCTTGTTCCTGAGGTTCGGGACCTTCACGATCCGCGGGCCGCGCGAGAGCGTGAGGGTGACCGTGCCGTTGCCGCGGATGCGCTCGCCGGGTGCCGGGTCGACGGCCATGACGGTGCCGCGTTCGTACACGTCGCTGAACGCGCGCCGTGTGGTGCCGACCTCCAGGCCGGCGTCGGTGAGACGTTTCGCCGCCACCGCCTCGGTCTGGCCGAGGACGGCCGGGACCCGGGTGAACTGGCCGGAATTGATGTACCAGACCCCGGCGCCGAGGCCGAGGACGAGCAGCAGTGCCGCCACGATCATCAGCGGGCCCCGGGGCGGCCGGCGGCGCGCGGCGGGCGCCGCCACCGGCTCCGGCTCCGCCGCGGCTTCCGGCACGGCCAGCCGGCTGGTGTGCTGCACCGGCTGCGGGTCCGGGGCGGCCGGAACGGCCCGGGGGATCACGCTGGTGCGGTCCTCCGCGGTGTCCCGGTCCTCCGCGCGGGCCCGCGGCGGCACGGCGTCGAGCTGCTCCTCCGAGAGCGCCGCCCGCGCCTCCAGGACCAGGGCCAGGAACGCGACGGCGTCGTGCGGCCGGACCTCCGGGTTGCGGGCGCTCGCCGCGGCGACCAGCTCGTCCAGCTCCAGGGCGAGACCGGGCACGGCGGCCGAGGGCGCGGGCACGTCGGTGTTCAGATGCCGGTAGAGCACCTGGGCGGGCGTGTCGCCGGAGTGCGGCCTGCCGCCCGTGAGCATCTCGTACAGGACGACCCCGCACGCGTACACGTCGGCGCGGGTGTCGGCCGTGCCGTGCTCGATCTGTTCCGGCGCCAGGTACGAGACGGTGCCGAGGACCGAGCCGGTGGTGGCGGTCGCCGTACCCACGGCCCTGACCAGACCGAAGTCGGCCACCTTCACCCGGCCGTCGTCCCCTATCAGGACGTTCTCCGGCTTCATGTCCCGGTGCACGAACCCGGCCCGGTGCGCGGCGCCGAGCGCGGCGAGCACCGGCTCCAGGATGTCGAGCGCCGCCCGGGGCCGCAGCGCGCCGCGCTCGCGGAGCACGTCCCGGAGCGTGCAGCCCTCGACGTACTCCATCGCCAGATAGACGTAGGCGCCCTCGGCGCCCTGGTCGAAGACCCCGACGACGTTGGGGTGCGCGAGCCGGGCGACGGACTTCGCCTCGCGGATGAACCGCTCGACGAAGGCGGCGTCGGCCGCGAGCGAGGGATGCATCACCTTGAGCGCGAGGACGCGGTCGAGGCGGGTGTCGACGGCCCGGTAGACCGTGGCCATCCCGCCGACGGCGATGCGCGCGTCGACGCGGTAGCGGCCGTCGAGCAGCCGCCCGACGAGGGGGTCCTGGAGGGTCGTGTCCACGGCGTCGAGTCTACGAGCCGCCCACCGGCCCCCCGCCCGGGTCCCGCCCCACTGCGACGCACCTGTGACGCACCCGACGCTGTGCGGGCCTAGAACGCCGGACGCTCCGGGTCCAGGTCGGCGCGGCCCTCGTGGGGGGAGGAGGCCTCCGCGAAGTGGCGGCGCGGGATGCGGCCCGCGCGGCGGGCGAGGCGGCCGGCCTCGACCGCGTGCCGCATCGCCGCGGCCATCAGCACGGGTTCCTGCGCCCGCGTCACCGCCGACGCCAGCATCACCGCCGCGCACCCCAGCTCCATCGCGAGCGCCGCGTCCGACGCCGTGCCCGCCCCCGCGTCGAGGATCACCGGCACCCCCGCCCGCTCCACGATGAGCTCGAAGTTGTGCGGGTTGCGGATGCCGAGCCCGGAGCCGATGGGAGAACCGAGCGGCATGATCGCCGCGCACCCCACGTCCTCCAGCTTCCGCGCGAGCACGGGGTCGTCGTTGGTGTAGGGCAGCACGGTGAAGCCCTCGTCCACGAGGTTCTCCGCCGCGTCGAGGAGCTCCACCGTGTCCGGCAGCAGCGTCCGCTCGTCCGCCACGACCTCCAGCTTGATCCAGTCGGTGCCGAGGGCCTCCCGGGCGAGCCGGGCCGTCAGGACGGCCTCGCCCGCCGTGAAGCAGCCCGCCGTGTTGGGCAGGACGCGGATGCCGAGCCGCTCCAGGACGGAGAGGACCGAGCCCCGCACCGTCGGGTCCAGACGCCGCATGGCGACGGTGGTCAGCTCCGTACCGCTCGCGACGAGGGAGCGCTCCAGGACGTCCAGGCTGGGCGCGCCGCCCGTCCCCATGATGAGACGGGAGGAGAACTCCGTACCGCCGAGGACGAACACGTCGTCGGACATCGCGTTCAGCCCCCCTGCACCGCGGTGAGGACCTCGACCCGGTCGCCGTCGCCGAGCAGCGTCGCCGCCCACGCGCCGCGCGGCACGACGGTCTCGTTGACGGCCGCCGCCACACCGGTGGGCGCCGTGGTCAGGGTGGCGACGAGGGCGTCGAGGGAGACGGGGCCGTCCAGGACCCGGGCCTCTCCGTTCACGGACACGTTCATACGGGCTGCTCCTGTCGTACGGGAGGGGCGGAGGAGAAACGGAGGGGGGAGAAGGGGCGCGCCACGCCGGGGAGGACGCCCGTGGTGAGCACCTCCGCCATGACGTCGCCGGTGACGGGGGTGAGCAGCACCCCGTTGCGGTAGTGGCCGGTGGCCAGGTGGAGGCCGGGCAGGGCGCTCGGGCCGAGCATCGGCGCGTTGTCGGGCGAGCCGGGGCGCAGCCCGGCGAGGGTCTCGGTGAGCGGCAGCTCGGTCAGCCCGGGGACCAGTTCGTGGGCGTCCCGCAGCAGCTCGTACACCCCGCCCGCCGTGACGGTGGTGTCCCAGCCGAGCTCCTCGCTGGTGGCGCCGACGACCAGCTCGCCGTCGGCGCGGGGCACGAGGTAGACGTGGCTGCCCCGGACCACGGCCCGCACGGTCCGGGAGAGGAAGGGGGCGTACGCGGGCGGCACCCGCAGCCGCAGCACCTGCCCCTTCACGGGGCGCACCGGCGGCAGCACCTCCTCCGGTACGCCGGCGAGCCGCCCGCTCAGGCTGCCCGCGGCCAGCACCACCTGACCGGCGGCGAGCTCCCCGCCGCCCTCCAGGACGACACCGGACGCCCGGTCCCGTACCACCACCAGCCGCTCGGCGCGGGCGCGGTGGAGGACCACCCCGGCCCGTTCGCAGGCGACGACGAGCGCGGCGGCGAGCCGGCGGGGGTCGACCTGGTGGTCGCCGTCGACCCGGAGGCCGCCGCGCACGCCGGGCGCCAGCATCGGCTCCAGGCGCCGGCACTCCCGTCCGCTCAGCCACGCGGACGTCAGTCCGCAGCGGGTCTGCAGGGCGTGCAGTTCGCGCAGGTGGGCCCGGTCGTCGGCGTCGAGCGCGACGGCGAGGGTGCCGCAGGCGCGGTAGCCGACGCCGTGGCCGGCGGCCTCCTCCAGCTCGGCGACGAACGCGGGATAGCGCGCGGCGGAGGCGAGGTTGAGACCCAGCAGGGTCTCCTCGCCGTAGTGCAGTTCGGTGACGGCGGCGAGCATCCCGGCCGCGACCCGGGCGGCCCCGCCGCCGGGCTCCGGGTCGACGACCGCGGTGCGCAGCCCGCGCCGCGCCCCCCGCCAGGCCGTGACCAGGCCGATGATGCCGCCCCCGACCACGAGGACATCGGAAGAACGCATGGGCGTCCAGCCCCTCCCTTCGCCGGCATGACCCGGATCAGGTTCGTACGGTCGGAGGCCGGCCAGCCTCCCTCTCAGCCCGGTGCGTCCGGGCTCCCGCGAGTGCTTCACGTCGGTGGCCAGACTAACCCCCGCCCCCGGGGACCGGTACAGCCCGCCCCCCGGCGGCGCGGTCTCGCGGGCCCCTCACCGGGCGGCGCCCCGCTGACTGACATGCCGTCAGATGCGTATGGTGGTCCGGTGAGCGAGCACAAGCAGACCCCGCGGCACGTCGTCGTCGCCGGAGCCGGGATGGCGGGCGTGCAGACCGCCGTCGCCCTGCGCGAGCAGGGCTTCACCGGCACGGTGACCCTGATCGGCGCCGAACCCCACCAGCCCTACGACCGCCCTCCGCTCTCCAAGGCGGTCCTCCTGGGCAAGGCCGAGGGCTCCGCCTTCGACATCGACTTCGCCGACCTGGACATCGACCTCCGGCTCGGCCTGGAGGCCGTCGCCCTGCGCCCCGGCGACCGCGAGATCGACACCGGGGCCGGGCCCGTCCCGTACGACGCCCTGGTGATCGCCACCGGCGCCCACCCGGTCATCCTGCCGGGCGCCGAGGGCGTCCCCGGCGTCCATCTGCTGCGCACCCTGGACGACGCCGTACGCCTCGCCCCCGTCCTCGAACGGCGGCAGACCGTCGTGGTCGTCGGCGCCGGCTGGATCGGCGCCGAGTTCGCCACCGCCGCCCGCGAGGCGGGCTGCGCCGTCACCGTGGTCGAGGCCGCCGAACGGCCGCTCGGCGACGCCCTGCCCGCCGAGGTCACCGCCTTCATGGCCGGCTGGTACGCCGAGCGCGGCGCCGAACTCCTCACCCACGCGCGCGTGGCGGCCGTCCGGCCCGGCGCCGTCGTCCTCGACGACGGCCGCGAACTCGCCGCCGACGCGGTCGTCGTCGGCATCGGCGCCCGTCCCACCACCGGCTGGCTCGCCGGCTCCGGGATCGCGCTCGACCCGGACGGCGCCGTCACCGCCGACGACCGGCTGCGCACCTCCCTGCCCGACGTGTACGCCGTCGGCGACTGCGCCTCCTTCCCCTCCGCCCGCTACGGCGCCCGGCTCCTCGTCCACCACTGGGACAACGCCCTCCAGGGCCCGCGCACGGTCGCCGCCGACATCCTGGGCGCGCTGCCGGAGCCGTACGACCCGGTGCCGTACTTCTGGTCCGAGCAGTTCGGCCGGTTCGTCCAGTACGCGGGACGCCACGCGGACGCCGACGGGACGGTGTGGCGAGGGGACCCCTCCTCGGAGGCCTGGAGCGTGCTGTGGCTGCGCGGGGGAGTGCCCGTCGCCCTGCTCGCGGTTGGCCGGCCCCGCGACCTGGCCCAGGGGCGCAAGCTCATCGAGAGCGGCACACCCGTCGACCCGGAGCGCGCCTCCGACCCGGCCGTCCCCCTGAAGGCGGCCGTCCGGTAGGGCCCGACTACCGGCTGTCGGTCCGGGATGGCACGCTTGTCCCGTGACCGAGATTGACGAAAAGATCGATGCTCTCGTCCCCGCGTGGCTCTACCTCCCCGACATCGCGGAGATGCTGGACGTCGAGGTGACGCGTGTCCGGCAGCTGGTCAAGGACGGCCAGCTCATCGCCGTACGCCGCGGGGAGAACAAGGCCCTGCAGGTGCCTGCCGCCTTCATCCAGGGCGACAAGGTCGTCAAGGGCCTCGCCGGCACCCTGACGCTGCTGCGGGACGACGGCTTCACCGACGAGGAAATGCTGGAGTGGCTGTTCACTCCGGACCCGAGCCTGCCGGGCACGCCCGCGCAGGCGCTCGCCGAGAACCGCGGCACGGAGGTGAAGCGCCGCGCCCAGGCGCTCGCCGTCTGACCCGCCGGAACGGCGTCCCCCGCGCGGGACGGCGCTGACGCGACCGGTGACGCCCCGCCCCCCGCCCAGGGGGCGGGGTGTCGTGCCTCGCCGCGCCGGTCCCGCCCCCGGCACCGCGAGACCCCCACCGGCGTCCCGCCCCGCCCGTACCCGCTACCGTGGCGGCCGCGCGGCTCGACACCAGCGACAGATCCAGCAGCGGGCGCGGCGGTGGGCCATCGGTCGGCGTCGTGCCGGCACCACCCGATGGGGGTACCCAGCCATGCCCACACCTCGTGAGCGACTCGCCGACGCCCGGCTCTACCTGTGCACCGACGCGCGCAAGCGGCAGGGCGACCTGCCCGAGTTCCTCGACGCCGTGCTCTCCTCCGGCGTGGACGTCGTCCAGCTGCGCGACAAGGGCATGGAGGCCGCCGAGGAGCTGGAGCACCTCGCCGTCCTCGCCGACGCCTGCCGGCGCCACGGCACGCTCCTGGCCGTGAACGACCGGGCCGACGTGGCCCACGCGAGCGGCTCCGACGTCCTCCACCTCGGCCAGGGCGACCTGCCCGTGCCCGCCGCCCGGGCGATCCTCGGCGACGAGGTGCTCATCGGCCGTTCCTGCCACGCGGAGACCGAGGTGGCCGCGGCCGCGGCCGAGCCCGGCGTGGACTACTTCTGCACCGGCCCCTGCTGGCCCACGCCCACCAAGCCCGGCCGGTACGCGCCGGGCCTCGGCCTCGTCCGGTACGCGGCGGGCCTCGCCCAGGACCGCCCCTGGTTCGCCATCGGCGGCATCGACGCGACCAACCTCGACGAGGTCCTGGACGCCGGCGCGCGCCGGATCGTCGTCGTCCGGGCGATCACGGAGGCCGACGACCCGGCCGCCGCGACCGCCGCCCTCGCCCGGCGCGTCCGCGAGCGGGCCGGCACGGCGGCGTAGCGCCCGGGAGGGACCGGACACGGCCCAGGGGCGGAACCCGGCTCCGCCCCGGCCCGGTTTCCGCTGTCCGAAAAGCTGTCCATCCCTCGGACGTCGGGTACGCCGCTTCCCGGACCGCGTCTAACCTGCCGGTATGGCCCTTGGAACCGCTTCCGTCCGCTCGGACCGCGCCCGCACGGTCCGCGAGATCCTCGCCTCCGGCAGCACGTCGTACTCCTTCGAGTTCTACGCGCCCCGGACCGAGAAGGGCGAGCAGGTCCTCTGGAACGCCATGCGCCGCGTCGAGGCGGTCGGCCCGAGCTTCGTCTCCGTCACCTACGGCGCCGGCGGCTCCACCCGGGGCGGCACCGTCAAGGCCACCCAGAAGATCGCCTCCGACACCACGCTCACGCCCGTCGCCCACCTCACCGCCGTCGACCACTCCGTCGCGGAGCTGCGCAACGTCCTGGGCCAGTACGCCGACGCCGGCATCCGCAACATGCTCGCGCTGCGCGGCGACCCGGCCGGCGACCCGCTGGGGGAGTGGGTCGAGCACCCCGAGGGGGTCCGCTACGCCGCCGACCTGGTCCGGCTCATCAAGGAGTCCGGCGACTTCTGCGTGGGCGTCGCCGCCTTCCCGGAGATGCACCCCCGCTCCACCGACTGGGACACGGACATCCGGCACTTCGTGGACAAGTGCCGCGCCGGCGCGGACTACGCCATCACCCAGATGTTCTTCGATCCGGAGAAGTACCTGCGGCTCCGCGACAGCGTCGCCAAGGCCGGCTGCGACACCCCGATCATCCCCGAAGTCATGCCCGTCGTGAACGTGAAGACCCTGGGCCGGCTGCCCGAGCTGAGCAACGCCGCCTTCCCCGCGGACGTGAAAGAGCGGATCCTCGCGGTCAAGGACGATCCCGCCGCTGTACGCTCCATCGGTATCGAGTTCGCGACGGAGTTCTGCGCGCGGCTGCTCTCCGAGGGTGTCCCCGGACTGCACTTCATCACGCTGAACAGCTCCACCGCGACGCTCGAGATCTACGAGAATCTCGGACTGCACCAGCAGTCGTGACCGGTCGTACCCGCCCCGACCCGCGGCGGTGACCGTGGAGAGGGGCGGCGGGGCATGGGGTGGACGGTCCTCTACATCGCGTTCGGTGTGGTGGCGCTCTGGCTGCTGGGCGAGGTGCTCCTCCAGTACAAGGCGCGACTGCGCTGGCGTCTCCTCGCCTTCGCGGGATTCCTCGGCGTGGTCGTGGGCGTGCTGCTGCCCTCGGTCCTGGTCATCGTCCTCGGCGCCCTCGCGTTCGCCGTCGGCCAGACCTATGTGACGCTCTCCTTCCGGCGCGGCTTCTCCACCGGCTGGGCGATCGGCGGCAACCCCGGCGCGAGCCGCCGCCGCCGGTCCGGCGGGTCCGGGCGGCGCGGGGCGACCCTGGAGGTCACCGAACTCTCGTACGACGGCGAGGGCGAGGGCGGGTCCGGCGCCCCGGACGGCGCCGGGGCCGCGCGGGGCGGCGAGCCGGGGAACACCGAGGTGTACGAGCCCCTGCCGATGCCCGACGAGACGGGCCAGTACGCCGTGTACGCGCCCGCCGGCGGCGACGCCCGAAATGACGCGGGCGCGTACGACCCGACGGCGCCGTACGGGGCCCCGGGGCAGGACGGTCACGCCGCGGCCCCCGGCCAGGACGGGCTCACGGGCCAGGGCGGCTACGACGGCTTCCCCGCCGAGTACGCCCCGCAGCCGGCCTACGACTACGGCACCGGCGACGGGCAGCAGCAGTACGCCGCCTACTCCGACCCGTACATCGGCCCCGGCACCGACGGCCAGCAGTACACCCCGTACTACGGCGACCCCTACGCCCCGTCCTACACCTACGACACGCCGCCCGGCGGCGTGTGGGTCCCCCAGCAGCGCGACGCCGAGCCCGAGCCGCCGCAGCCGCACGCCCCGGAGGCGTACGGCCACGAGCAGCAGCTCCCGGACGACCGGTCGCCGTACCGCTACTGAGCCGGCGTCCGGGCGGCCGTACGGGCCCGCCCGGTCACCGGGAGCCGCGGAAGTCCTCACCCTCCACGACGAGGCCCGCGACCAGCGCGCCCGACATGCCCGCGTGGGCGAGCCCGCCGCCCGGATGCGACCAGCCGCCCGCCAGGTACAGGCCCGGCAGCGGGGACAGGTTCGCGGCGGGCAGCAGCCGGCCCCCGGCGCCCGCCAGCGCGGGGCCCGGCACCTCGGCGCAGCCCGTGTCCCGCAGCACGTCCTCCGGGGTGCGCACGTGCCGCCACAGGAGCCGCCCGGCGAGCCCGGGAACCGCCTGACCGGCCGCCGCCACCATCGCGTCGGCGACGGCCTCCCAGTCCCGCTCACGCCCCAGCCGCACGGTCGCGGTGACCGTCACCGCCTCGTGCCCGTCGTCGGGCCGCAGCGCCGGATCGTCCGGCCGCAGCACGGTCACCGCCGGCCGCCCGCCCCCGCCGTGCACGACCGTGCGGTGGACGGCCTCCGGCTCCCGTGCCCCGCGCAGGGCCAGACAGACCGTCACCCGGCCCGTTCCCAGCCGCTGATGGCGGGGCACGTCGTCGTCCTCCCGCTCCCACGCGACCACGTGGTCGCGGTACAGCGCGGGGACGGGGGCGCCGGAGACCACGTGGTCGGCCTCCACCGCCTCACCCGTCGCGAGCCGCACACCGGCCGCCCGCCCGTCCTTCTCCAGGACGTCCGCCACCGCCGTACCGAAGACGAACTCCACCCGCCGCTTCCGGCACCGCTCGTACACGGCCTCGGCGAGCGCCCGCAGGCCCCCGCCCACGTACCAGCTCCCGAAGGTCTGCTCCATGTACGGCAGGACCGCGGCCGAGGCGGGGGCGGTGGCCGGATCGAAACCGTACGACCAGGCGTACGCGTCGAGCAGGGCCGCGAGGCGCGGGTCGCGCAGCTCGCGGGACCCGATCCCGGCGAGCGTCGTCACAGGCCGTCGCAGGAGGCCCGTGCGCAGCGCCGGGTACGGCTCCCGGGCCAGGGGGGCGGGGTCGGCGGGCTGCGGCTCCTCCAGGAGAGGTCGACGGGTCCGGTCCCAGGCCTCGCGGGCCCGTACCAGGAAGTCGCCCCAGCGCTCGCCCGCGCCCGTCCCGAGCGCCGCGTCGAGGGCGGCGACCGTCCCGGCTCGGGAGGCGTTCGGCAGATCGACCCGGGTGCCGTCCGCGAAGACGTGCCGGGCCGCCGGGTCGACCTGCGTCAGCGTGACGCACTCCTCCAGCGGCTCCTTGCCGGTCTTCACGAACAGGTCCCGGTAGACGGCGGGCAGGTGCAGCAGCCCCGGCCCGGTGTCGAAGGAGAATCCGTCCCGCTCGAACCGTCCGACCGCCCCGCCGTACGTGTCCGTCCGCTCGTACACCGTCACCCGGTGGCCCGCCACGGCCAGCCGGGCCGCCGCCGCCATGGCGCCGAGGCCGGCGCCGATCACCACAATCCGTGCCATGTCAGCGACCCTATCCGGCGGCCGGGCCCGGCCCGCAGGCCGGGACGGCCCGGCGGTCAGCGGCCGGCCCCGTCCCCTCCGGGTGGTCGCCGGCGCGCCCCGGTGGACGCGAGCCGGCGCTCCTCGCGGCGCTGCGCCCGCCGGCGCAGGAAGCGGCGGATCCGGCTCGCGAGGAAGACCAGTGCCGCCAGGCCGAGGACGAGCAGCACGGCCGCGATCACGGCCGCCGCCACCGGGTGGAACACGGCGAAGGTGATGATCCCGGCCACGCCGAGGTCCTCGGCCAGACTGAGGGCGATGTTGGAGACGGGCTCCGGCGAGGTGTTGACCGCCATCCGCGTCCCGGCCTTGACGAGGTGGCTCAGCAGCGCGGTCGACCCGCCCACCGCACCCGCCGCGAGCTCGGGCAGCGACCCGTTCTGCCCGGCCAGCAGCGCCCCCACGACGGCCCCCGCGACCGGCCGGATCACGGTGTGCACGGAGTCCCAGGCCGAGTCCACGTACGGGATCTTGTCCGCGACCGCCTCGCACAGGAAGAGGAGGCCCGCGACGACGAGGACGTCGGTGCGCTGCAGCGACTCGGGCACCTCGTCGGTCAGCCCGGTCGCGCCGAGGACGCCGAACAGCAGGACCACCGCGTAGGCGTTGATCCCGCTCGCCCAGCCGCTGGTGAACACCAGGGGGAGTACGGACACGCCCGCGATCGTAACCAGCACTGAGTATCCGTACCTAGGGCGCGAGATGAGTAGGTACGCGGATGGGCGTCCTCCGTCCGGGACGGGAGAGTGGAGCCCACGGAAGGAGCGCGGCTCCGACACCGCCGGCACGGGGCGGCGGAGCGGGGCCGCGCGCCTGCCGGTACCGGGACCCCGGGGGACGTGCGCGGGGGATGCGCGCGGGGGACCGGAACGGGGGACGGGGGGAACGGGGAAAGCGGAAGGCCGGTACGACGGGGCTCGGGGGGATCGAGCCTCGCCGGACCGGCCTCTTCGCGTTCCGCCGCCCGGGTTCGCCGCCCGGGTTCTCCCTCCCGGGGCGCGGCCGGCCGGGGTCACCCGTACGGGGCGGCGGGGTACGCCGGTCGGGGTCACCCGTACGGGGCGGCCGGGTGGCCGGGTCAGCGACCGCCGACCCGGCCGTGCAGGAGGCGGGAGAGCGCCGCGTGCACGTCGTCCAGGGAGCGCTCCCGCTGGAAGGCCTGCCAGTCGAGCGCCGCGACCAGCACCATCCCGACCAGGGCCGCCGCCGTCAGCGGCACGTCGATCTCCTCGCTCAGCTCCCCGGCCTCGACGCCCTCGCGCAGCACGCCCTCCACCACGGCGACGGCCTGCTGACGTACCACCAGGAGGGTGGAGTTCCAGGCCCGGTTGGTGCGCCAGAGCTCGGCCACGTACAGCTGGGTGAAGGCGGGGTACCGGTCGATGAAGACCAGCCCCGCCCGGATCATCGCGTCCAGCGCGTCGACCCGGCTGCCGCCGCGTGCGGAGGTCTCCTCGGCGGCCGTCCGCAGCGAGGCCGCGAGGAGCGAGACGCCGTGCCGCAGCAGCTCCTCGAACAGCTCGGTCTTGCTCTTGAAGTTGTAGTAGACCGTGCCCTTGGCGACCCCGGCGCGTTCGGCGATCTCGTCCACCGTCGTCGCGGAGAACCCCTGCTCCGCGATGAGGGTGACGGCCGCCTCGTAGAGCTTGGCGCGGGTGGCCTGGCGCCGGGTGCTGCTGCTGTCCATGGGGTCGATTCTCACAGGTCGGCGGGGGCCGTGGCCCCGGCGCGGGCGATCGTGGCGCTCACAGCGTGAGCTCGGGGTGGAGCCGGTCCAGCGTCCAGACCTGCCGCTTGCGGGCGGAGACCGCCGTCAGGGCCAGGGCCCCGAGGGTGAACGCGGCCAGAACCGCGCAGGCCTCCCAGACGGGGGCGATGCCGCCGCCCGTGATCAGCCGGCGCAGCGCCTCCACGACGTAGGTCATCGGCAGGAACGGGTGGACGGCGTTGAAGAAGCCCGGGCTGGTCTGGACGGGGTACGTGCCGCCCGCCGAGGTCAGCTGGAGCATCAGCACGGCCAGGACCAGGATGCGGCCGGCCGCGCCGAAGCGGGCGTTGAGCCATTGGATGATGGCTGCGAAGCAGCAGGTCACGAGGGCGAGGAAGCCGACCGTGCCGGCTGCCCTGGCCATCTGGAGGCCGAGCCCCCAGTGCAGGACCGACATCAGGGCGGCGACCTGCAGGACGCCGATCGCCGCCACCGGGAACCAGCCGGCGAGCGCGATCCGCCAGGCGGAGCCGCCCGCGGCCAGGGCACGGCGGTTCAGCGGCTGGATGATCATGTAGGCGACCATCGCGCCGACCCAGAGGGAGAGCGGGATGAAGTACGGGGCGAAGCCCGTGCCGTAGTTCGGCGCCTTGTGCAGGGACTGGGCGGCGAGCTTGACGGGGTCGGCCATGACCTCCGTACGCCGGTCGCGGTCGGGCTTGTCGTAGTCGGGGATCTTCTCCACGCCGTCGTGGAGCCCGACGGCGAGGTCGCCGGAGCCGTCGGCCAGCTTGAACAGGCCGCCGTCCAGGTCGCCCGCGCCCTTCGTGAGCTTGCCGATGCCCGAGTCCAGACGGTTCGAGCCGGCCTTGGCGTCGGTGATGCCGGTGTGCAGCTTGTCCGCGCCGTCGGCGACCTTCCGCGCGCCCGCGTTCAGCTCGTTGATCTTCCGGATGGCGTCCGCGACGTCCTGGTCGAGCCGGGGGGAGCGGGCGGCGAGCTCGTCCGCCTGCCGCACCAGCGTGGCGAGCCGCGCGTCCAGCGTCTTCAGGTCGCCGTTGCTGTCCTTGGTCAGCTCGTGCACGTCGTCCGCGATGGTCGCGACGTCGTGCGCGGAGACCACGGCCTCCTTCAGCCGCTCGCACAGTGCCGTGTCCGGGGTGGGGTTCACCTCGCACTCCTGGCGGTGGAAGGCCGTCAGGGCGGTGTCGGCCTTGTGCGCGCCGCTGCGGACGAGGGGGCCGCGCCGGACCAGGTCCTCCAGGTCGTGGCGGGCGGCCGTGGCGGAGTCGGAGACCAGCCGCGCGGTGTCGCGGATCGACTTGCCGTTGTTCGCGAGGTACGGGCGCACCTTGTCGGCGGTGCCGTTCACCTTGTCGGCCAGGGCCTGGGTGCCGTCCGCGACCTTGCGGGAGCCGTGCTCCAGGTCCTTGGCGCCCTTGTCGAGCTTCTTCAGGCCGCCGGCCAGGTCGCCGCTGCCCTTCTTGGCCGTCCTGAGGCCCTCGGCCAGGTTCTCCGAGCCCTTCTTCGCCTTGTCGACACCCTTCTTGAGGTCGGCGGCGCCCTTCGCCGCCTTCGCGGTGGCGTCGTGGATGTCCGAGAAGGAGATGAAGATCTTGTCGAGGAAGGTCCGCGAGGACTTCGTGGAGGCGGCGGTGCGCACCTCGGAGAAGACCGTCCGCGAGATCTGGCCGACGATGTAGTTGTTCGCGTCGTTCGTCCGGACCTGGAGCGCGCCGGTCTCGGGCGCGTCACCGGAACTGGAGGCGATGCGCGCGCTGAAGTCGGCGGGCATGGTGAGCGAGAGGTAGTAGCGGCCCTCCTCGACGCCCTCGCGGGCCTCGGCGTCGCTCACCCGGTGCCACTCGAAGGTCTCGCTCTCCAGGAGGCCCTCGGTGATGTCGTCACCGGCGTTGACCTGCTTGCCGTCGGTGGTGGCACCCCGGTCCTCGTTGACGAGGGCGACGGGGATCTTGTCGAGCCTGCTGTACGGGTCCCAGAAGGAGTACAGGTACAGGGCGCCGTAGAGCAGTGGCAGCAGCAGGATCGCGACGAGCGCGGCGCGCGGCAGCTTGCCCCTGCCGAAACGCTTCAGCTCAAGCGCGGCCAGTTTCGGCGAGCGCATCGGCCGCCCCCTCCTCGTTCTCGTCGGCGTTCGGGCCGGTGGGTTCGTTCGGTTCGGCGGGGTCCTGGGCGTCCTCCGCGGCTTCCGCCTCGGAGCCGGCGGCGGCCTTCTCGGCCTTCGGTGACGTCTCGGCCTTCACGGTCTTCTCGGCCTTCGCTGTCTTCACGGTCTTCACGGCTGGGGCCGTGCCGGCCTTCTCCGCCCCGGGGGCGCCTCCGCCGGGCGCGCCGGGCGCGTCGGCCGGGTCGGGTCCGGTCGCCGCCACGGTGGTGATCCGCAGGGCGTCCGCGGGCGCCTCACTGCACACGGCGAGGACGGTGGTCCCGGACTCGGCGACCGACCGCAGCAGGGCCCAGGCCTCCGTACGGTCGGCGCCCGACAGCTTCAGGTCCGCGTCGTCCACGCCGAGCAGCCGGGGCCGGCCGATGAGGGCCAGGGCCACGGACAGGCGCAGCGCCTCCAGCCGCTCCAGATCGCGCACGGACGTCCGCTCGCCCTTCGGGAGGGAGCCGAGGTCCAGGCCGGCGGCGGCCAGGGCCGCGTCGATCCGGGCCCGCGCCTCGGCCGCCCGCTCCGAGGGGCGGCGCAGAAGGGCTCGTACGGAACCGTCGAAGCGGCGCTGGAGCAGCACCCGTTCCCGCAGGTGCTCGGCGACCGTGAAGGCCGGGTCGAGCTCGCTGACGCCGGGGACGTGGCCGAGCGCGGTGATCCGGCGCACCGCCGCCATCTTGCGCGGCAGGGGGAGGCCGCCGACCTCGGCGCCGCCCTCCTTGGCCTTCATCCGGCCGGTCAGCGCCAGCAGGAGGGAGGTCCGGCCGCTGCCGGACGGTCCCTCGACCGCGATCAGTGCCCCGGCGTCCGCGCGGAAGGAGACCCCGCGGAAGACCCAGCCGCGCGGGCCCTTCAGTCCGAATCCGTCCGCGACGACGGCGGCGCCGTGCGGCTGCCCGTCGGCTTCCGCTCCCACGGACCCACCCCCCGTTCTCTTTTGAACTGACTGGTCAGTGCAAAAGCTAGCACGCGCCCCGTTGTTGCCGTCGCGCCGCCCGGCGGGGAGGCAGTTTTGGATCGCACAGTCCAATACGTGCTAACGTGTCGTCATGGCACGACCGAGGACGTTCGACGAGGAGCGCGCCCTGGACGGGGCCCTGCGCCTGTTCTGGGAGAACGGCTACGAGGCCACCTCGACCCAGGAGTTGTGCGAGGCCACCGGGCTCGGCCGCAGCAGCATCTACAACACCTTCTCCAGCAAACACGCCCTGTTCGTACGGGCGCTGGCGCGCTATCTCGACGCGATGGCCGACCGTCAGGCCCGCATCCTGGACGATCCGGCCCGGCCGGTGGGTGCCCGCCTGCGGGAACTGTTCGCCTCCGTCATCGACACGGAGGAGGCCAACCGCCGAGGCGGCCGGGGGATCGGCTGCTTCGGCGTCAACAGCAGTGCCGAGCTGGCGGGCCGGGACCCCGAGGTCGCCGGACTCCTCCGGCGCGACCTGGAGCGGCGGCACGCCGACCTGAGCGGCGCCCTGGCGGCCGGGCAGCGCGCCGGGGAGGTGTCCCGGGCGCGCGAGGCGGGCGCGTACGCGTCGTACCTCAACGCGGTCATCGCCGGCATGCGCGTCTCCGCCCAGAACGGAGCCGACCGCGCCACGCTCGAAGCGGTCGCCGACACCGCCCTGGGCGCGCTGGCGCCCTGACGGCTGCCGTCCGGCGCCGCTCCGGGCGGGTCCGGTCCCCGCTCCTGCCCTAATTTTGTACTGATCTATCCAAAACGAAGGGTGACCACCCATGCCACGCGCCGTGTACGTGCTGGCCCTCGGCATCTTCGCCATGGTGACCAGCGAGTTCGCCGTCGCCGGTCTCATGCCCCCCATGGCGGAGGGCCTGGGCGTGACCATCCCGCAGATCGGCTACCTCATCACCGCCTTCGCCGTCGCGATGGCCGTCGGCGGGCCGTTCCTGACCGTCGCCGTCATGAAGCTGCGCCCCAGGCCCGCCCTGCTCGTCCTCTTCGCGGTCTTCCTCGCCGGCAACGCGCTGGCGGCGACCGCGACCGGTTACGGCGCCATGCTGACCGCCCGCGTCATCACCGGCGTCGCCTCCCAGGCGTTCTTCGGCGTCGCCATCTCCGTCTGCTCCGCCCTCACCCGCGAGGAGATCCGCGGCCGGGCCATCGCCGTCGTCATGAACGGCCTCATGCTCGGCACGCTGCTCGGCCTGCCCATGGCGACCTTCGTCGGGGGCCGTCTGGGCTGGCGCGCCGCCTTCTGGGCCATCACGGCGCTCGCCCTGATCGCCGCCCTCGTCACCGCCGCCGGTGTGCCGAGGCTCGACCGGCCCGCCGGCACCACCGGGGCCGTCCGCGAGGAGATCCGCGTCTTCGGGAAGCCGCGCCTGTGGCTGGTGCTCTCCACGAGCACCTTCATCATCGGCGCCACCTTCGCCGCCTTCAGCTACTTCACCCCGATCCTCACCGAGGTCACCGGATTCGACGCGGGCACCGTCCCGCTCCTGCTGATCGCCTACGGAGCCGCCACCGTCGTCGGCAACACCGTCGTCGGCCGCCTCGCCGACCGGCACACCGTCGGCGTCCAGGCCGCCGGCCTCGGACTCAACGTCCTGTTCCTGGCCGCGTTCGCCCTCCTCGCCGACAGGGGCGCCGCGGCCGTGGCCCTCATGATGGGCATCGGCCTGGTCGGCGTGACCATGAACCCGGCGATGGCGCTCCGCGTCCAGCGCGCCGGCAACTCCGGCCCCCTGGTCAACACCGTCCACTCCTCCTTCATCACCCTCGGCGTGATCCTGGGGTCCTTCCTGGGCGGGGTCTTCCTCACGCACTTCGGTCTGCGCGCACCGCTCTGGCTCGGCGCCGCCCTGGCCGTGCTGGGGCTGTTCACCCTCCTTCCCGAAGGCAGCCGCAGTCGCGGTCGGCGGGAGTCCGCGCGGCCCGCCGTCCCCGGCGCCGCCGCTGACGCCCCGGTCCCGGTGGGCGTCACGGGTTCCGGCGAGGCCTGACGCGCCGCCCCGACCGGGCGGGCGGCGGGGCGCGACCCGGGCGCCCGCCATGCCCGCCACCCGCCCGGCCACGGTGCCTGCCGCCCGAAAAGCGCAGGTCAGGGTAATTGTCAGTGGTGGCCTGCACGATGGGCACATACGGCCACAGTGCCGTCACACGACGACAGGAGGCTCGTCATGGCCAGCCCTTCCGCTGCCGCGTCCCGGCGCCGCCCGAGCGGCCACCCTGCCCCCGCACAGGTCGGACCCGCGTCCGACGTCCACCCCGTCCCCCGCCGTGACTCCGCCCCGCCCGCCGCCCTCGACCTGCTCGCCAAGGCCCGCGCGGGTCTCGCCGAGGCCGCCGCCCTCGACCGCCCCCACGAGCGGTACGCCACCGCGCACCTCGCCGCCCTGCGGGCCGCCGCCGCCGTGCTCGCCGCCCGGGCCAGGCCCCAGCCCCCGGCCGCCCGCAAACGGCAGCGCATAAGGAGCGCCTGGGAGCTGCTCCCCGAGCTCGCGCCCGAGCTCACCGAGTGGAGCGCCCTCTTCGCCTCCGGCGCCGAACGGCGCGCCCGCGCCGAGGCCGGCATCACCACCGCCGTCGGCCGGCGCGACGCCGACGACCTGCTCAGGGACGCCGCCCACTTCCTCCGCCTGGTCGAGCGGCTCCTCGCGCTCCGGCCGGTGCTGCCCCGCCAGGGCGGCCCCGGCGAGGCGGCCGGATGATCCACCGAGGACGGCCGAGGCCATAGGGTGGGGGCGTCCGTACCCGTCACCGAGGAGACAAAAGCCGTGCCGGACCCTTCCCCTGTCTTCGGCCGAGAGGCGTCGTCGCGCCCCTCGCGCGCCTCCCTGCGGACCGCCGTCGTGTGGGACGTCCTCCGAGACGCCCTGGACCGCCGTGCCAAGGCCACCGGGAAGGACAGCCTCGATGTCCTCGACACCGGCGGCGGCTCCGGCAACTTCGCGGTGCCGGTGGCCCGCCTCGGCCACCGGGTCACCGTCGTGGACCCCAGCCCCAACGCCCTCTTCGCGCTGGAGCGCCGGGCCGGCGAGGCCGGGGTCGCCGACCGGGTCACCGGCGTCCAGGGAGACATCCGCGGCCTCTTCGACGTGGTCGGGCGCGAGGGCTACGACGCGGTGCTCTGCCACGGCGTCCTCGAGTACGTGGACGACCCCGCCGAGGGCGTACGGAACGCGGTCGCCGCGCTCCGGCCCGGCGGCAGCCTCAGCCTCCTCGCCGCCGGACTCGGCGGCGCCGTCCTCGCCCGCGCCCTCGCCGGCCACTTCACCGAGGCCAGGACCGCGCTCGCGGACCCGGCCGGCCGCTGGGGCGCCGGTGACCCCGTGCCCCGGCGCTTCACCGCCGAGCAGCTCACCGAGCTGGCCGCCGGGGCCGGGCTGAGCGTCGGAGCCGTCCACGGTGTCCGGGTCTTCGCCGACCTGGTCCCCGGCGTCCTCGTCGACACCGAGCCCGGCGCGGCGGAGGCCCTGCTCAAGCTGGAGGCCGCCGCGGCCGAGCTGCCCTCCTTCCACGCCATCGCCACCCAGCTCCACCTCCTCGGCGAGAAGCCGGCCTGATCCCCGGACCCCTCGGCCGCACCGCAGGACGGGCACCCGTTCGGCGGTGTGGACGACGGGCCCGCGAGGAGTACGCCACAGGCCGCCCGATCAGGGGTCCGGCCCCGTATGATCGAGGCACACCATCCGGCATGACGGACAAGGGGCTGGGGAATCAACGCTTCAGCAACCGATCCGCATGGCGGCCCGGATTGGCTTTTCGGCATTGTGGGCGGGTTTCACGGGGGCGATTCCCTGCCTATCCTGAAAGGGCCGCAAACCGGTCGCCCCCGCGACCGACGACTAGGAGGACTCCGTGCCGCTCTCGGAGCACGAGCAGCGAATGCTCGAGCAGATGGAGCGAGCGCTGTACGCCGAAGATCCCAAGTTCGCGACAGCGCTCGAGGGAAGCGGACTGCGTACGTACACCCGGCGACGGGTCTACCAGGCAGTCGCCGGCTTCCTGGTGGGTATCGCGCTCCTCATGGCCGGAATGGTCGCACAGCAGATCTGGATCAGCGTGGTGGGATTCCTCGTCATGCTGGGCTGCGCGGTCCTGGCGGTCACCGGATGGCGCAAGGCGCCCAAGCCGGGTGAGCAGCAGGCCGGTGGAGGAGTGGCGGCCGGAGGCCGTCAGACCCGGCAGCGACGCTCCATGATGAACCGCATCGAGGATCGGTGGCAGCGCCGCCGTGACGAACAGCAGGGCGGCGGCCACTGACGCCCCCCTGAGCGGCAGCCCCGCACCCCAGCACCTCGAGCCCCGTGGCTCCCGCGCCGTACGGCGCGAGGCCCACGGGGCTCGACGTGTTTCCGGCCGTGTGCACCCCGGGCCTGCGGCGCAGGGTCCCTGGCCGGCCACGGCCCGCACCCGCACCGCGCCGGTGCCCGGACGCGAGGCCGGGAACCTCGGAGCACCATGAGCCCCGCGGGCGGGAACGGGCCGTGCCGGGCGGGGGCCGGTGTGGGGCAGGGGGTTCGCCGCCAGGCCTGGCCGGGACGCCCGCCGGGACAGGGCTGCGGGCCGGGACGCCCGCACGCCCGCCGGGACAGGGCTGCGGACCGGCCGGACGGGGGCCGGGGGCCGTGCTGCCTCCGGCCGGGCCGGCTGCGGGCCGGGAGCCGCCGGAGCGCGTACCACCGTGGCCGTGCCGGGCGGGACGAGACCGGCACCGGACCAGGGACGGGGCACGGAGGGGCCCGCGCGGGCGGGCACGGGGGTGGCGCCGGATCCTCCGCGGCGCGGACAGCCCGCCGTGGTCGTACCGCCGGCCGCCATTCGGGCCGGGACGCGCGGCGCCCCGGCCCGAGTCACGGCGGAACCCCTCGCTCGCACCGGGGCCGGCCGCCCGCTCTCACCCCGCCTCGCGGGACCCCCGACGCAGCAGGGAGAGCGGGGCGGCGACGGCCGCGTCCCAGCGGGCGGACCAGGCGGCCGAGACCGCCGCCCACCGTTCGGCCAGCGCCCATCGCAGGCGGGCCGCCGAGCGCGGGGCCAGGAGGGCGCGGGCGCGGGCGCGCCGGCCGGCCGCGGCGTGGAACGCGGCGCGGACGCGGGCCGCGTCGTCCGAGAGCCCCGGCGCGGGGCGGGGCGACGGCGCGTAGAGGGTCTCCTCCACGGCCCCCGCCACGCGGTGCACCGCCTCGGCGGCCTCACCCTCCAGCCCGCCCCGGGAGACGATCCGGGCCGCCGTACGACGCGGGGTGCGCGACTCGTCCGGCTCGATCCCGTGGTCCCAGGCGGTGTCGTTGATCTCCGCCCAGACCGCCAGCGTCCGCGCCGCCACCGCCGAGGGATCCCGTGCCCCCGACCCGCCGAGCCGGCGCGCCCGCAGGCGCGCGCGCCACAGCGCCGGGAGCAGGGGCAGCGCCAGTACCAGCAGGACCACGGCGCCGATCAGGACCCCGCCCCACCAGTCCGTACCGCCGCCACCCGGGGAGGCGGCGCCGGCCGCCACGTCCGGGCCGCACTCGCCCAGGCGGCGCAGCTGCGCCGGGCAGCTCTCCGACGCGCTCGGCGCGACCGACGGCTGCGCCGAGGCGCTCTGCCGCGGCTGCGGCACGCCGGTCGCGGTGCCCGACGGCCTCTCGGCGCGGGTGTAGTCCGGGGTGGTGCCCCGCGAGGGCGTCGGCTCGAACCGGGTCCAGCCCACGCCCTCGAAGTACAGCTCCGGCCAGGCGTGCGCGTCCCGGATGCCGACCGAGACCGAGCCGTCGCTCTGCGGGGTGCCGGGCATGAAGCCGACGGCCACCCGGGCGGGGATGCCCAGGGTGCGGGCCATCGCCGCCATGGAGAAGGAGAAGTGGACGCAGAAGCCCTGCTTGTCCCGGAGGAAACGGGAGATCGCCTGCACCCCGGTCCCGGAGTCGACGTTCACCTCGTACCGGAAGCCGCCGTCCCGCGCGAACCACTCCTGGAGCTTCACCGCCTGCTCGTAGTCGCTCCGCGCGCCCCGGGTGATCCGCAGCGCGGTCGCCCGCACGTCGGCCGGCAGCGACTCGGGCACCTTGGTGTACTCCCGGCGCAGCTTCTCCGGCGCGGTACCCGCCCCGGCCAGCAGGTCCGCCGTCGGCCGCACGTCCAGGCTGGTCACCTGGTAGCGGACGCCGCCGGTGGTCTGCTTGTTGTCGCCGACGATCGTCCGGCCGGCCGGCTCGTACCGCCACCGTCCGTCGATGTCGACCTTCGCCACCGGGTACGGCATCGGCAGCCACTTGTCCCGGTACGCCTCCGAGGCGACGAAGTTGGTGGTCACCTCGGTCGACGGCACGCCCTGGGCGAGCCCCTCCGGGAACGGCAGCAGCCGCGGCACGTCCTCGATCGGGCGCACCGACGACTTCCACGAGGCCCCGTCGAACTGGTCGAGCGAGACCAGCCGCAGATACAGGTCGCCGATGTCGCGGCTGTTGGTCCGGTAGCGCAGGACCTCCCGGTCCTCCGGCTGGCGCAGGTTGTCCTGGAGGGCGACCAGCGGGTTGACCGCCGAGATGGTGCCGCCCTGCCCGCCGCCCGAGCCGGCCCCTTCGCCGGCGCCGCCGAGGAGACCGCCGCCGAGACCGGGCAGCACCAGCGGCACCGCGAGCGCGAGCCCCATCGCCACGGCCCCGATCCGCCGTCCGGTCCGCACCGGCGCGAACCCCGGACCGCCGCCGGAGGCCGGCGCCGTCCGCCGGCCGGGCCGCTGGGGACCGCCGAAGACCCGCCCCCACTGGGAGAGCCGGTCGCGGCCCTCCGCGAGGAGCAGCAGCAGATAGCCCGAGGCGGCGAGCAGGAACCACAGGTGCCCGGCCCCGCCGCCGGAGAGCCCCGCCGCCACCGAGTACAGGGCCAGCAGGGGCAGACCCGCCGGGGCGGCCCGCCGGAAGGTGACGGCGAGGGCGTCCACCAGGAGCCCGATCGTCACCACACCGCCCACCAGCATCAGCCGGATGCCCTCGGTGTCCGGTGCCGGGGCCGCGTACCGCCCGACGTCCTCGGCACCCGACCGGAACAGCTCCGCCGCGTGCGCGAAGACCTCCGGTCCGGGGATCACCCCCAGCAGGGCCTGCTCGCGGGCGAAGGCCACGGTCAGCGCCAGCAGCGCGACGACCGCCTGCGCGGCCACGGTCAGCGGCCGGGCCAGCGGCACCCGGCGCGCGAGCACGCCCGCCCCGCTGACCAGGCCGAGCACCAGGGCCGCCGTGAAGATCCAGCTCGCCGGCCGCACCAGCGGAAGGAGAGCCCCGGCCGCGGTGAGGGTGGCGACCCAGGCGGCCGGCGTGAGGCGCGTACGCCCGCTCATGACCGGCCTCCGTAGCTCTGCGCCGTCTCGGGACGGCCCCCGGCCGCCCCCTGCCACACGTCGGCGATCCGCGCCCCGGGCGGCACGGCGACCGCCGTCCAGCCCGCCTCGCGCAGCTGCCGCAGCCGCTCCCCGGCCGCCCCGCCGGCCCCGGCCGGCGGGCCGCCCTCGCCGGAGCCGTACGCCTGCCGGCCGCCGGAGTCGAGGACGAACGCGACGGCCGCGCCCGCGCGCGCCCGCATCCCCGCCACCAGGGCCGCCTGCCGCTCGTCGAGGTCGCCGAGGAAGGCGACCAGGAGCCCCTCGCCGGAGCGCAGCGCCTCCGAGGCGCGGGACAGCCCGGCGCCCTCGGAGTGGTCCACGACCGCGAGGGTGTCCATGATCAGCCCGGCCGCGTCCGCCGCGTCCTGGCCGGAGCCGCCGAAGCCGTCACCGCCGTCGCCGGGCACGGAGCTGCCGGTGTCCGTGATCAGCCGGACCGCGTACCCGCGCTCCAGCATGTGCGTCAGGACGGACGCCGCCCCGGACACCGCCCACTCGAAGGCCGCGTCGGGCCCGGCGCCCCGGTAGGCGATCCGGCGGGTGTCCAGGAGCACCGTGCACCGCGCCCGCTGCGGCTGTTCCTCGCCGCGCACCATCAGCTCGCCGTAGCGCGCGGTGGAGCGCCAGTGGACCCGTCGCAGGTCGTCGCCGTGCCGGTAGGCGCGCGGGATGACGTCGTCGTCCCCGGCGAGCGCCAGCGAACGCTGCCGGCCCTCGCCCTGCCCCACCGCCTCGCCGGAGAGCGCCACCGGAGGCAGCGGTTCCGTCCGGGGGACGACGGTGAGGGTGTCGTACGCGCTGAAGGAACGGGTCAGCTCGCACATCCCGAAGGGGTCGCCGAGCCGCAGCTGGAGCGGGCCGAGCGGGAACCGGCCGCGCAGGTCGGAGCGGACCCGGTACGACACCTCGCGCCGCCCGCCCGCCTCGACCCGGTCCAGGACGAAGCGGGGGCGGGACCCCAGGGTGTACGGCACGTGGTCCTGGAGCATGAGCAGACCGGTGGGCAGCTTCGAGACGTTCTCCATCCGCAGCTGCACCCGGGCCTCGGAGCCGGCCGCCACCCGCTGCGGCGTCAGCCGCCGCGAGGTAGCGACCCGGTAGCGGGTGCGGTGCAGCACCAGGACGCAGAGGACCGGCAGCACGGCGAGGAGCAGTCCCACCCGCAGCAGGTCGGCCTGGCCGAGGACGTACGCGCAGACGGCGGCGGCCACCCCGGCGGCGAGGAAGGACCGGCCGCGGGTGGTCAGACCGCCGAAGGCGGCCCGCAGCCCGCCCCGGTCGTCCTCGTCCCGCTGCCCGTCGCGCACGGCAGCGGTCGTCATCACAGCCGCCGGCCCCCGGGCTGCGGCTGCCCGAAGCCGGGCGCGGCCGGCGGGGCCGTGGCCGGGACGGGGGTGCGCTGGAGGATGTCCAGGACGACCTGCTCGGAGGTACGGCGGTTCAGCTGCGCCTGCGCCGTCGGCAGGAGCCGGTGCGCCAGGACCGGCACGGCGAGCGCCTGCAGGTCGTCGGGCAGCACGTACTCGCGTCCGGACAGGGCCGCCGAGGCCTTGGCGGCCCGCAGCAGGTGGAGCGTGGCCCGCGGGGAGGCGCCCAGCCGCAGGTCGGGGTGGGTGCGGGTGGCGGAGACGAGGTCGACGGCGTACCGCCGTACGGCGTCGGCCACGTGCACCGCGCGCACCGCCTCGATCAGCTTCAGCACGTCGTGCGCGTGCGCCACCGGCTGGAGGTCGTCCAGCGGGGAGACCGAGCCGTGCACGTCGAGCATCTGCAGCTCGGCCTCCGGGCTCGGGTAACCGATGGACACCCGAGCCATGAAGCGGTCCCGCTGCGCCTCGGGCAGCGGATAGGTGCCCTCCATCTCCACCGGGTTCTGCGTGGCGACGACCATGAACGGGCTCGGCAGCTCGTACGTCTGCCCGTCCACGGTCACCTGCCGCTCCTCCATGGACTCCAGGAGCGCGGACTGCGTCTTCGGCGAGGCGCGGTTGATCTCGTCGCCGATGACGACCTGGGCGAAGATCGCGCCCGGCTTGAACTCGAAGTCCCGCCGCTGCTGGTCGAAGATCGACACGCCCGTGACGTCCGAGGGCAGCAGGTCGGGCGTGAACTGGATGCGGCGCACCGAGCAGTCGATGGACCGGGCCAGCGTCTTGGCGAGCATGGTCTTGCCGACGCCGGGGACGTCCTCGATCAGGAGGTGCCCCTCGGCGAGCAGTACGGTCAGCGAGAGCCGTACGACCTCGGGCTTGCCCTCGATCACACTCTCCACCGATCTGCGGACACGCTCCGCGGTGGTGGTCAGATCAGTGAGGCTCGCTCGATCGTCATAGGTCGTCACCCGGCCCTCCTCGGCCTTGCAGGAACACCGACACCTGCCCCCGCCGGGCCCGTCCGGGCGGTCTGCGGGGGGTGTCACCCGAGCATTCTTGTTGGCCTGGCCGGGTTGTGTCACTCGCCGGTGGACAAGTGCGGAGAAGATGCCGGGGTTTGCGCCGGTTTCACGGCCGTTACGCCTGGTCGGCCGGGCCGCCGGCCGGCTCTCAGGCCGGGTCGACCTCGCGCAGCAGCCCGGTCGTCACGTCGAAGACGAAACCGCGGACGTCGTCGGTGTACGGGAGGAAGGGGGAGGTCCGCACCCGCCGCATCGACTGCCGGACGTCCTGCTCGACGTCGCGGAAGGCCTCGACCGCCCAGGCCGGCCGCTGCCCGACCTCCATCTCCAGCTCGTGCCGGAACTCCTCCGTCAGGGTCTCCAGGCCGCAGCCCGTGTGGTGGATCAGCACCACGCTGCGGGTGCCCAGGGCACGCTGGCTGATGGTGTGGGAGCGGATGACGTCGTCCGTGACCACCCCGCCGGCGTTGCGGACGGTGTGGCAGTCGCCGAGTTCGAGGCCGAGCGCCGCGTGCAGGTCGAGCCGGGCGTCCATGCAGGCGACCACGGCGACGCCGAGGACGGGCCGGGCGTCCATGCCCGGGTCGGCGAACGCCGCGGCGTACCGCGCGTTCGCCGCGACGAGGCGGTCCGTGACGGTGGAGTCGCCGGCCAGGACGGCGGAGGAAGGGTGCGCGGAGGGCGTCATGGTCCCGACGGTAGGGGGCACGGCCCCGGGCGGGCGCCTGTGGGAGCGGACAAAGAACCCCGACCGCCCTTGGTGTGAGCCACCCCACAGACCGGGGGAGGCCGCCTCCGGAAGGGTGACGTCCGCCCGCCCCTCCGGCTCTCCGCGACGCGCCAGCCGGTTGATTGACCGGCGGGGCCCGTGGACTAAAGTGACGCGGAGTTCACGGAGACATCGAGCGATTTCCGCGGTTTCTCCCCCGTGTGTGCGGCGGTACCTACGGCTCGGCATCCTCCCGCTCGGCGGTACGTGCCTCCGCGCCGGATCTGAGAGGGCGCATTGAGCAACGACCGACACGTCCCGGTGATGCTCCAGCGGTGCCTGGACATGTTGGCCCCCGCCCTCCAGCGCCCCGGCGCGGTCGTCGTCGACTGCACCCTGGGTCTCGGCGGACACAGCGAGGCCCTGCTCCGTTCCTTCCCCGAGGCGCGGCTCGTCGCCCTCGACCGGGACAAGGAGGCGCTGCGGCTCTCCGGCGAGCGGCTCGCCCCGTACGGGGAGCGCGCCACCCTCGTCCACGCCGTGTACGACGAGCTGCCCGAGGTCCTCGACCGGCTCGGCATTCCGAAGGTGGACGGCGTCCTCTTCGACCTGGGCGTCTCCTCCATGCAGCTGGACGAGGCCGACCGCGGTTTCGCCTACGCCCAGGACGCCCCGCTCGACATGCGCATGGACCAGACGACCGGCATCAGCGCCGCCGAGGTCCTCAACACCTACCCGGCCGGGGAGCTCGTCCGCATCCTGCGCGCGTACGGCGAGGAGAAGCAGGCCAAGCGGATCGTCTCGGCCATCGTCCGCGAGCGCGAGAAGGAGCCGTTCACCAACAGCGCCCGGCTCGTCGAGCTGATCCGCGACTCCCTTCCGCAGGCCGCCAAGCGCACCGGCGGCAATCCGGCCAAGCGGACCTTCCAGGCCCTGCGCATCGAGGTCAACGGCGAGCTGTCGGTCCTGGAGCGGGCCGTTCCGGCCGCCGTGAAGGCCCTCGCCGTAGGCGGCCGGATCGCCGTCCTCTCGTACCACTCCCTGGAGGACCGGCTGGTCAAGCAGGTCTTCGCGGCCGGCGCGGCGACCACCGCGCCGCCCGGCCTGCCGGTCGTCCCGGAGAAGTACCAGCCCCGGCTCAAGCTCCTCACCCGGGGCGCCGAACTCCCCACCGAGGAAGAGGTGGCCGAGAACCGGCGTGCCGCGCCCGCCCGGCTCCGCGGGGCCGAGCGCATCCGGGAGGACGTGCTGTGAGCACGGCGAAGGGGCCGCTCAAAGGGCGGGCCGCGCGGCTCGGGCGGCTCATGCCGTCGGGGCCCAGCTCGGCCGCCCGCACCCCCTTCGTCCTGCTGGTCGTGGTGCTGCTCGGCGGCGGGCTCATCAGCCTGCTCCTGCTGAACTCGGCTCTCAACCAGGGCTCCTTCAAGCTGCGCGAGCTCAAGGACCGCACCACCGAACTCACCGACGAGGAGCAGGCGCTCCAGCGGGACGTGGACGCCCACGCCGCCCCCGACGCCCTGGAGCGGCGCGCCCGCAAGCTCGGCATGGTGCCGGGCGGCAGCCCCGCCTTCCTCGGGCCCGACGGCAAGGTGCTGGGCGTGCCCTCCGCGGCCCCCGCCCCGGAGCCGAGCCCCACGCCCGTACCGACCCCGCCCACGGAGCCGGCGGCGCCGCCCGCCACGGCCGGTTCCCCGCAGGCGGACCAGCTCCAGCAGCGGTCCGCCATGGGCGCGGGCGCCGCCGGAACCGACCCCGCGTGGACCGACGCCGCCTCCGGGGCGGACCCCGCCCGGGCCGGATCCGCCGGTGCCGTGTCCGACGGAACGGGGTCCGACGCGACCGCGCCCCCGACCACCCTCCCCACGACCTCCGGCAGGTGACCGAGCAGTGCCGTCCCAGGAGCCCCCGCGCCGCCGCGTCCCCGGCCCCGCCCGGCCCGCCCGCCCCCGGCCCGCCTCCGCCGGAGCCCGTACCGCCCGCCCCGCCCCGCGCCCGGCCGCCAAGCGCCCCGCGCCCCGGCCGCCCGCCCGGAAACCCCGCACCATCAAGCTCGGCAGCCCCCGGCCCCGGCTGCGGCTGATCTCCGTCGGCCTGACCCTCGTCATGCTCGTCTTCGTGGTGCGCCTGCTCCAGGTCCAGGCCGTGCACGCCGACGCGTACACCGCCAAGGCCGCCGCGTACCGCTACCAGGAGTACACGCTCTCCGCCGAACGCGGCGAGATCACCGACCGCAACGGCATCGCGCTGGCCTCCAGCGTCGACGCGTACGACATCACCGCCGACCCGAAACTCTTCACGCCCGAGGAGAGCAAGGTCCCCGACGCCCCCGAGCAGGCCGCCGCCCTCCTCGCCCCGCTCCTGGGCAAGCAACCCGCCGAGATCGCCAAGAAGCTGCGGACCCCCAAGTCCCGCTACACCCTGCTGGCCCGCAAGCAGACCCCGCAGGTCTGGAACCAGATCAGGGACCTCAAGAGGGTGTACGGCCAGAAGGCGCAGGAACCCGGCGGCACCAAGGTGAACCTGCTCGGCGGCATCCTCAGCGAGCCCAGCAGCAAGCGCGTCTACCCGAACGGCGAACTCGCCGCCGGGATACTGGGGTACGTCAACGCCGAGGGCCGCGGCGCCGGCGGCGTGGAGTCCATGCTCGACGGCGAACTCGCCGGCAAGGACGGCAAGATCCGCTTCACCCAGTCCAACGGCCGCCAGGTGCCCACGGCCGGCTCCCAGGGCACGCCCGCCGTCCCCGGCTCCGACGTCGAACTCACCATCGACCGCGACATCCAGTGGGCCGCCCAGCGCGCCATCACCGAGCAGGTCCGCAAGTCCAAGGCCGACCGCGGCTACGTCATCGTGCAGGACACCCGGACCGGCGAGGTCCTCGCCATGGCCAACGCCCCCGGCTTCGACCCCAACGACCTCTCCGCCGCCAACTCCGCCGCCATGGGCAACGCGGCCCTGCAGGACGCCTACGAACCCGGCTCCACCAGCAAGGTCATGTCCATGGCCGCGGTCCTGGAGGAGGGCAAGGCGGCCCCCGACACCCACGTCGTCGTCCCCAACCGGCTCCACCGCGGCGACCGGCTGTTCAAGGACGACGTCGACCACGTCACCTGGTACCTGACCCTCAACGGCGTCCTCGCCAAGTCCAGCAACATCGGCACCATCCTCGCCACCGGCCAGCTCGGCGCCACCCAGGCCGAGTCCAACCGGATCCTCGACTCCTACCTGCGCAAGTTCGGCATCGGCAGCCCCACCGGCCTGGACTATCCGGGGGAGACCCCCGGCATCCTCGCCAGGCCCGAGAAGTGGTCCACCTCCCAGCAGTACACGATCCCCTTCGGCCAGGGCCTCTCCGTCAACGCCATGCAGGCCGCCTCCGTCTACTCGACCATCGCCAACGGAGGCGTACGCGTCGAACCGAGCCTCGTCCGCGGCACCAAGGGCCCCGACGGCCGCTTCACCCCTGCCCCCGAGCCCGGGAAGACCCGCGTCGTCAGCGAGAAGACCGCCCGCACCCTCGCCGAGATGCTGGAGTCCGTCGTCGACGACCGCGAGGGCACCGGCACCCGCGCCGCCATCCCCGGCTACCGCGTCGCGGGAAAGACCGGCACCGCCAACCGGGTCGACCCCGAACTCGGCCGCTACAAGGGCTACACCGCCTCCTTCGCCGGCTTCGCCCCCGCCGACGCCCCCCGCGTCACCGTCTACTGCGCCATCCAGAACCCCACCAAGGGCAGCTACTTCGGCGGCCAGATCTGCGGACCGATCTACAAGAAGGTCATGGAGTTCGCCCTCAAGACCCTCCACGTGGCCCCCACCGGCCGCGAGGCCCCCCGACTGCCCGTCACCTTCGACCCCACCCCGTGACACCCCGTGACACTCCGGGAGCACCAGTGACAACGATCACCCCCCGTTCCGGGAACCGGAAATCGAACTCCGGCGACGCCCCGGGCTCATTTAGCCCCGCAGAGGGTGCGCCCGGTACGCTCACCGCCGTGCCACACGCTGATCAGTACCGAACCACCCCACCCCGGCCGCGGCAGGCCCGCCCGACACCCCTGGGCGAGCTGGCCGCACGACTGGGCGTCGAGACGCCCGGCGCGGTCGCGGTGTCGGGGATCACCCACGACTCGCGGGCGGTGCGCCCCGGCGACGTGTACGCGGCGCTGCCCGGCGCCCGCGCCCACGGCGCCGACTTCGTCGCCCAGGCCGCCGGTCTCGGCGCCGCCGCGATCCTCACCGACCCGGCCGGCGCCGAACGCGCCGCCGCGACCGGCCTGCCGGTCCTGGTCGTGGAGAACCCGCGCGGCCACATGGGGGAACTCGCCGCCGAGATCTACGGACACCCCGGCGAGGACCTCCTCCAGATCGGCATCACGGGCACCTCCGGCAAGACCACCACCGCCTACCTCGTCGAAGGCGGCCTGCGCGGCTCCGGACGGCGCACCGGCCTGGTCGGCACCGTCGAGATGCGGATCGGCGACGAGCGCATCAAGTCGGAGCGGACCACCCCCGAGGCCACCGACCTCCAGGCCCTCTTCGCCGTCATGCGCGAACGGGGCGTCGAGGCCGTCGCCATGGAGGTCTCCAGCCACGCCCTCGTGCTGGGCCGGGTCGACGGCTGCGTCTTCGACGTCGCCGTCTTCAACAACCTGAGCCCGGAGCACATGGAGTTCCACTCCGACATGGAGGACTACTACCGGGCCAAGGCGAGCCTCTTCACCCCCGAACGCAGCCGGATCGGCGTCGTGAACGCCGACGACGAGTACGGCCGCCGCCTCGCGAAGGAGGCGACCGTCCCGGTCGTCACCTTCTCCGCCGAGGGCCGCGCCGACGCCGACTGGCGCGCCGAGGACCTCGTCCTCGGCTCCCACACCTCGACGTTCACCGCGGTCGGCCCCGGAGGCGAGCGGATCGCCGCCACCGCCCCGCTGCCCGGCCCGTTCAACGTCGCCAACACCCTCGCGGCCGTCGCGACCCTCGCCACCGCCGGCCTGGACCCGAAGGCCGCCGCCGACGGCGTCGCGGCCGTCCCCGGCGTCCCCGGCCGGCTGGAGCGCGTCGAGGCCGGCCAGCCGTACCTCGCCGTCGTCGACTACGCCCACAAGACCGACGCCGTCGAATCGGTCCTCCGCTCCCTGCGCGAGGTCACCGAGGGCCGGCTGCACGTGGTCATCGGCTGCGGCGGCGACCGGGACACCACCAAGCGCGGCCCGATGGGCGCCGCCGCGGCCCGGCTCGCCGACACCGCCGTCCTGACCTCCGACAACCCCCGCTCCGAGGACCCCCTCGCGATCCTCACCACGATGCTCGCGGGCGCCGCCGAGGTGCCCGCCGAGGAGCGCGGCGAGGTCCTCGTCCTCGCGGACCGTGCCGCCGCCATCGCGGCCGCCGTGGCCCGCGCGAAGCCCGGCGACACCGTCCTCGTCGCCGGCAAGGGCCACGAGCAGGGCCAGGAGGCGGCCGGCGTGGTCCGGCCCTTCGACGACCGCGAGGTCCTGCGCGCCGCGATCCTCGACCAGAACGCCCAAGCCGCTCCGCCGGCCGGCGGAGCCACCGCCAGCCACCAGAACAGTCAGGGATGAAGCAGTGATCGCCCTCTCCCTCGCCGAGATCGCCGAAATCGTCGGCGGGCAGGCGCACGACATACCGGATCCGGCCGCCCGGATCACCGGGCCCGTCGTCATCGACTCCCGTGAGGTGCGGGACGGCAGTCTCTTCGCCGCCTTCGCCGGGGAGCGCGTCGACGGCCACGACTACGCGCAGCGCGCCGTCGAGGCGGGCGCGGCGGCGGTGCTCGCCGCCCGCCCCCTCGGCGTGCCCGCGATCGTCGTGGACGACGTCCAGGCCGCGCTCGGAGCCCTCGCCCGCGCGGTCGTGGAGCGCCTCGGCACCGATGTCGTCGCCCTCACCGGCTCGGCCGGCAAGACGTCCACCAAGGACCTGATCGCCCAGGTCCTCGAACGGCACGCGCCGACCGTGTGGACGCCCGGCTCGCTCAACAACGAGATCGGCCTGCCGCTCACCGCGCTCAAGGCCACCGACGAGACCCGGCACCTCGTCCTGGAGATGGGTGCCCGCGGCATCGGCCACATCCGCTACCTCACGGAGCTCACCCCGCCCCGTATCGGCCTCGTCCTCAACGTGGGCAGCGCCCACATCGGGGAGTTCGGCGGCCGGGAGCAGATCGCCCAGGCCAAGGGCGAACTCGTCGAGTCCCTCCCGTCCGCCGAGGACGGCGGCGTGGCGGTCCTCAACGCGGACGACCCGCTCGTCCGCGCCATGGCGAGCCGCACCAAGGCGCGCGTGACCCTCTTCGGCGAAGCGGACGAAGCGGCCGTACGGGCCGAGAATGTCCGCCTCACCGCGACCGGACAGCCCGCTTTCCGCCTTCACACACCCACCGGGTGCAGCGACGTGACCTTGCGCCTGTACGGTGAGCACCACGTGTCGAACGCGCTCGCAGCGGCCGCCGTCGCGCACGAGCTGGGCATGCCTGCCGAGGAGATCGCCACCGCGCTCTCCGAGGCCGGTTCCCTGTCGCGCTGGCGCATGGAGGTCACCGAGCGTCCGGACGGCGTGACGATCGTCAACGACGCCTACAACGCGAACCCCGAGTCCATGCGAGCCGCCCTGCGCGCGCTCGCGGCCATGGGCCGGGCCGCACAGGCCCAGGGGGGTCGTACGTGGGCGGTGCTCGGCAAGATGGCCGAGCTCGGCGACGCCTCGCTGGCCGAGCACGACGCGGTCGGACGGCTCGCCGTCCGGCTCAACGTCAGCAAGCTCGTCGCGGTCGGGGACAGGGAAGCGTCCTGGCTGCAACTGGGCGCATATAACGAGGGTTCGTGGGGTGAGGAGTCGGTGCACGTGTCCGACGCGCAGGCGGCTGTCGACCTGTTGCGCAGTGAGCTGCGCCCGGGGGACGTCGTCCTTGTGAAGGCATCCAGGTCGGTCGGTCTCGAGCAGGTCGCGCTGGCGCTGCTCGACACCGAGGGTGAGGTCGCCGGCCGATGAGGCAGATCCTCTTCGCGGGGGCCATCGGCCTCTTCCTGACCCTGATCGGCACCCCGCTGCTCATCAAGCTGCTCGCCCGCAAGGGATACGGCCAGTTCATCCGGGACGACGGCCCGCGCGGTCACCTGGGGAAGAAGGGCACGCCCACCATGGGCGGCATCTCCTTCATCCTGGCCACGCTGATCGCGTACGCCCTGGCGAAGGTCATCACCGGCGAGGACCCGACGTACTCGGGCGTCCTGGTGCTGTTCCTCATGGCGGGCATGGGCCTCGTCGGCTTCCTCGACGACTACATCAAGATCGTCAAGCAGCGGTCGCTGGGCCTGCGCGCCAAGGCGAAGATGGCCGGCCAGCTGATCGTCGGCATCGCCTTCGCCGTGCTCTCGCTGCAGTTCGCCGATGTGCGCGGGCTGACCCCCGCCTCCGAGAAGCTCTCCTTCATCACCGACTTCGGCTGGTCCATCGGCCCGGTGCTCTTCGTGGTGTGGGCGCTCTTCATGATCCTCGCCATGTCCAACGGCGTGAACCTGACGGACGGTCTGGACGGTCTGGCGACCGGCGCCTCGGTGATGGTCTTCGGCGCCTACACGTTCATCGGGCTCTGGCAGTTCCAGGAGTCCTGCGCCAACGCGATGGACCTGACGAACCCCAACGCCTGTTTCGAGGTCCGCGACCCGCTGGACCTCGCGGTGGTGGCCTCCGCCCTCATGGGCGCCTGTTTCGGCTTCCTGTGGTGGAACACCTCGCCCGCCAAGATCTTCATGGGTGACACCGGCTCGCTGGCCCTCGGCGGCGCGCTCGCCGGTCTCGCCATCTGCTCCCGCACGGAGCTCCTCCTCGCCCTGCTCGGCGGTCTCTTCGTCCTGATCACCATGTCCGTGGTCATCCAGGTCGGTTCCTTCCGCATGACGGGCAAGCGGGTCTTCCGGATGGCCCCCCTCCAGCACCACTTCGAGCTCAAGGGGTGGTCCGAGGTCCTGGTCGTCGTCCGGTTCTGGATCATCCAGGGCATGTGCGTCATCGTCGGCCTCGGTCTCTTCTACGCGGGATGGGCATCCGAAAAGTGAGCGAACAGCTGGACTGGCAGGGCAAGCACGTCACCGTCGCGGGACTCGGCGTCTCCGGTATCCCGGCCGCCCGCGTCCTGCACGGCCGCGGCGCCGTCGTGACGGTGGTCAACGACGGCGACGACGAGCGCTCCCGGGCGCAGGCCGCCGAACTGGAGGCGGAGGGCATCACCGTCCGCCTCGGGGACGGGGCGACCCTGCCGTCCGGCACCGAGCTCGTCGTCACCACCCCCGGCTGGCGGCCGGACAAGCCGCTCTTCGCGGCCGCCGCCGAGGCGGGCGTGGAGATCTGGGGCGACGTCGAGCTGGCCTGGCGCCTGCGCGGGCCGGGAGCGGCCCCCTGGCTCGCGGTCACCGGCACCAACGGCAAGACCACGACCACCCGGATGCTCGCCTCCATCCTGGAGGCGGCGGGCCTGCGCACCGCCGCCGTCGGCAACATCGGCGTCTCCCTCCTCGACGCGGTGCTCGGCGAGGAGGAGTACGACGTGCTCGCCGTCGAGCTCTCGAGCTACCAGCTCCACTGGGCGCCGTCCGTGCGCGCCCACTCGGCCGTCGTGCTCAACCTGGCGCCCGACCACCTCGACTGGCACGGTTCCATGGAGGCGTACGCCGCCGACAAGGGCCGTATCTACGAGGGCAACCAGGTCGCCTGCGTCTACAACACCGCCGACAAGGCCACCGAGGACCTGGTCCGCGAGGCCGACGTCGAGGAGGGCTGCCGCGCGATCGGCTTCACCCTCGGCACCCCGGGCCTCTCCGAGCTCGGTGTGGTCGAGGGCATCCTCGTCGACCGGGCCTTCGTGGAGAACCGGCAGAAGCAGGCCCAGGAGCTGGCCGAGGTCTCCGACGTCCGCCCCCCGGCCCCGCACAACATCGCCAACGCGCTCGCGGCGGCGGCCCTCGCCCGCGCCTTCGGCGTGGAGGCCAAGGCGGTACGGGAGGGGCTGCGCGCCTTCCGGCCCGACCCGCACCGCATCGAGCTGGTCGAGGAGGTCGAGGGCGTCACGTACGTGGACGACTCCAAGGCCACCAACACCCACGCCGCGGAGGCCTCGTTGGCGGCCTACGACCCGATCGTCTGGATCGCCGGCGGCCTCGCCAAGGGCGCCACCTTCGACGAGCTGGTCCAGAAGTCGGCGAAGCGCTTGCGCGGGGCCGTGCTGATGGGCGCCGACCGCGCCCTCATCCGCGAAGCCCTGGCGCGACACGCCCCACAGGTCCCGGTGGTGGACCTCGACCGGACCGACACTGGGGCGATGTCCGAGGCGGTCCGGGAGGCGGCCCGGCTGGCCCGCCCCGGGGACACCGTCCTCCTCGCCCCGGCCTGTGCCTCGATGGACATGTTCACCAACTACAACAAGCGGGGCGAGGCCTTCGCGGACGCGGTCCGCGCACTCGCCGCCACCGGGCCCGCCTGACCCGACCAGCGGGGTCCGGCCGGGCCGGGCACGACCGGAGGGGACAGCGAGCATGCCGAGCAAGATCGCCGGGACGCGCCGGCCGTCCGCCGTACGCGGCGGAGGCCGGGCCCCCGCACCCCCGCGGCGGGTCCGCGGCGGGGGTGTGCGACGGCTGTACGAGCGGGCACGACGGGCCTGGGACCGGCCTCTCACCGCGTACTACGTGATCATCGGCGCGGGGCTCCTCATCACCGCGCTCGGCCTCGTCATGGTCTACTCGGCCTCGATGATCAAGGCGCTCACCTTCGATCTGGCGCCCTCCTACTTCTTCCGCAAGCAGCTCTTCGCCGCGCTGCTCGGCACCGGGCTGCTCCTGATCGCCTCCCGGATGCCGGTGAAGCTGCACCGGGCCCTCGCCTATCCGATCCTGGCCGGCGCCGTCTTCCTGATGGTGCTGGTGCAGATCCCGGGGATAGGGCACTCCGTCGGCGGCAACCAGAACTGGATCTCCCTGGGCGGGCCCTTCATGCTCCAGCCCAGCGAGTTCGGCAAGCTCGGGCTGATCCTGTGGGGGGCGGACCTGCTCGCCCGCAAACAGGACATGAAGCTGCTCACCCAGTGGAAACACATGCTGGTGCCGCTGGTCCCGGGCGCCTTCATGCTGCTCGGGCTCATCATGCTCGGCGGTGACATGGGCACCGCGATCATCCTCACCGCGATCCTCTTCGGCCTGCTGTGGACGGCCGGGGCGCCCACCCGCCTCTTCGTCGGGGTGCTCACGGTGGCCGGCGCGATCGGCGTGCTCCTCATCAAGACGAGCGCGAACCGGATGAAGCGCTTCGACTGCATCGGCGCCACCGACCCCGGTGGCGAGGGAGCCCCCTGCCTCCAGGCCGCGCACGGCATCTATGCTCTGGCCTCGGGTGGATGGTTCGGTTCCGGCCTGGGTGCGAGTGTGGAAAAATGGGGTCAACTGCCCGAAGCGCACACGGACTTCATCTTCGCCGTCACCGGTGAGGAACTGGGTCTGGCGGGGACGCTGTCGGTGCTGGCCCTCTTCGCGGCCCTAGGCTATGCGGGTATCCGCGTGGCCGGACGCACGGAGGACCCCTTCGTGAGGTTTGCCGCGGGAGGCGTGACCACCTGGATCACGGCCCAGGCCGTGATCAACGTCGGTGCGGTGCTCGGCCTGCTGCCGATCGCCGGAGTCCCGCTCCCGCTGTTCTCCTACGGGGGGTCGGCCCTGCTGCCGACCATGTTCGCCGTCGGGCTCCTGATCGCCTTCGCGCGACAGGAACCCGCCGCGAAAGCGGCCCTGGCCATGCGCCGCCCCGGCTGGGGCAAGCGGGCCGGGGTGAGATGGAAGTCGATGCGACGGCGCGTCAAGAAGCGCCCGTCCGGAGAGCGGTGAATTTCGGTGCATGTCGTACTCGCCGGTGGGGGGACCGCCGGCCACATCGAGCCCGCGCTCGCCCTCGCGGACGCCCTGCGCAGGCAGGACCCCACCGTGGGCATCACGGCGCTGGGCACGGAGAAGGGTCTGGAGACCCGGCTCGTCCCCGAGCGGGGCTACGAGTTGGCGCTCATCCCCGCCGTACCGCTGCCCCGCAAACCCACCCCCGAGCTGATCACCGTCCCGGGACGGCTCCGCGGCACCATCAAGGCCGCCGAGCAGGTCCTGGAGCGCACCAAGGCGGACTGCGTGGTCGGCTTCGGCGGCTATGTGGCGCTGCCCGGCTATCTCGCGGCCAAGCGCCTCGGCGTGCCGATCGTGGTCCACGAGGCCAACGCCCGGCCCGGCCTGGCCAACAAGATCGGTTCGCGGTACGCGGCCGGGGTGGCCGTCGCCACGCCCGACAGCAAGCTGCGCAACGCCCGCTACATCGGCATCCCGCTGCGCCACACCATCGCGACCCTCGACCGGGCCCGGGTGCGGCCCGAGGCGCGCGCCGCGTTCGGCCTCGACCCCAACCTGCCGACCCTGCTGGTCTCCGGCGGCTCGCAGGGCGCCCGGCGGCTCAACGAGGTCATCCAGCAGATCGCCCCGGTGCTCCAGCGCTCCGGCATCCAGATCCTGCACGCGGTCGGCCCGAAGAACGAACTGCCGCGTGTCGACAACATGCCCGGAATGCCGCCGTACGTGCCGGTACCGTACGTGGACCGGATGGACCTCGCGTACGCCGCGGCCGACATGATGCTCTGCCGCGCGGGCGCGATGACCGTCGCCGAGCTCTCCGCCGTCGGGCTGCCCGCCGCCTACGTCCCGCTGCCCATCGGCAACGGCGAACAGCGGCTCAACGCCCAGCCGGTGGTCAAGGCGGGCGGCGGACTCCTCGTGGACGACGCGGAGCTGACGCCGCAGTGGGTCCAGGGCAACGTCCTGCCCGTGCTGGCCGACCCGCACCGGCTGTACGAGATGTCCCGCGCCGCCGCCGAGTTCGGCCGCCGGGACGCCGACGACCTGCTCGTCGGCATGGTGTACGAGGCGATCGCCGCCCGCCGGCAGGCGTAGCGGCGCACTGAGGGCAGGAGAGCGCCAGGTGGCAGCCGGACCGACGACCGCCGAGAAGAAGAACGGCACGGGCAGGCCCAGGCGGGCGTCGGACCGGCCGTCGGGGCCGGGGGAGCGGAACCGTGCCGTCCGCCTCCCCGGCCTGCGGGTGCTGCTGATCGCGGCCGGCGGCCTGGCGCTCACCGCCGGGGTGGTCTGGGCGCTCTACGGCTCCAGCTGGTTCCGTGTGGAACATGTGAAGACTTCCGGCACCCGGGTCCTGACCCCGCGCCAGGTGGAGGCCGTCGCCGCCGTCCCGGTCGGCGCCCCGCTCCTCTCCGTCGACACCGACGCCATCGAGGCCCGGCTGAGGAAGGAACTGCCGCGCATCGACGCGGTCGAGGTCACGCGTTCCTGGCCGCACGGAATCGGTCTGAAAGTGACGGAACGGCAGCCGGTTCTCCTGGTGGAAAAGGGCGGAAAGTTCACCGAAGTCGACAAGAACGGCGTCCGGTACGCCACCGTGGACACCGCGCCCCGCGGCGTGCCCCGGCTCGACCTCGCCCCGGCCGCCTCGCCCGCCCTGCGCCGTTTCGGCCCCGACCGGCTCCTCCGGGAGGCCGTCCGGGTGCGGGGCGAACTTCCCGGGCACATCGTCCGCGACACCCGTGCCGTCCGCGTGACCTCGTACGACTCCGTCACCCTGGAGCTGGCCGGCGGCCGCACCGTGCTCTGGGGGAGCTCCGAACACGGCACCGCCAAGGCCCGGGTGCTGACCGCTCTGATGAAGGCGGCGCCCAAAGCGGGGCACTTCGATGTAAGTGCCCCCACGGCCCCCGCCACGTCAGGGAGTTGACGGCCATCACCGCTGGCCAGCACCCTGGTTGGCCACCGCTACGGGTGATCACATAGGGTGAAAAGAAAAACGGGAGGTTCGGCGTGTTCGTTGAACGCGCGCCACTTGTCGACTTAGTGTCCTGTCCGGAAGAGTCCAGCGAACAGAGACACTGGTAACCCTAAACTTCAACGTTAGGGTTTGGGTCGGCGTTTCGGACCGTCCCAATCGGCATCCGTCGTCGCGGCGCCCACCAACGCGAAGCGGCGACACGTAACTCGAGGCGAGAGGCCTTCGACGTGGCAGCACCGCAGAACTACCTCGCAGTCATCAAGGTCATCGGTGTCGGCGGCGGTGGTGTCAATGCCATCAACCGAATGATCGAGGTCGGTCTCAAGGGCGTCGAGTTCATCGCCATCAACACGGACGCGCAAGCACTGTTGATGAGCGACGCCGACGTCAAGCTCGACGTCGGCCGCGAACTCACCCGCGGCCTCGGGGCCGGGGCCAACCCGGCCGTCGGTCGCAAGGCGGCAGAGGACCACCGCGAGGAGATCGAGGAGGTCCTCAAGGGGGCCGACATGGTCTTCGTCACCGCCGGCGAAGGCGGCGGCACCGGCACCGGCGGCGCGCCCGTCGTCGCCAACATCGCACGCTCGCTCGGCGCCCTGACGATCGGCGTGGTCACCCGCCCGTTCACCTTCGAGGGCCGCCGTCGCGCCAACCAGGCGGAGGACGGCATCGCCGAGCTCCGCGAAGAGGTCGACACCCTCATCGTCATCCCGAACGACCGGCTGCTCTCGATCTCGGACCGCCAGGTCTCCGTGCTCGACGCCTTCAAGTCGGCCGACCAGGTGCTGCTGAGCGGTGTCCAGGGCATCACCGACCTCATCACGACCCCCGGTCTCATCAACCTCGACTTCGCCGACGTCAAGTCGGTCATGTCCGAGGCCGGTTCCGCGCTCATGGGCATCGGTTCGGCCCGTGGCGACGACCGCGCGGTGGCCGCCGCCGAGATGGCGATCTCCTCGCCGCTCCTCGAGGCCTCCATCGACGGCGCCCGCGGCGTGCTGCTCTCCATCTCCGGCGGCAGCGACCTCGGTCTCTTCGAGATCAACGAGGCCGCCCAGCTGGTCAGCGAGGCGGCCCACCCCGAGGCCAACATCATCTTCGGCGCCGTCATCGACGACGCCCTCGGTGACGAGGTGCGGGTCACCGTCATCGCGGCCGGCTTCGACGGCGGCCAGCCGCCCGCCCGCCGGGACAACATCATCGGCTCGGTCTCGGCCAAGCGCGAGGAGCCGGCCCCGGCGCCCCGCGCCACCGAGACCCCCCGCCCGCTCGGCGGCCTCGGCACCGTCGCCCCGCGCGAGGAGCCGGCCACCCCGCCGGCCGAGCCCGCCCCCGTGGTCAACGAGGCCCCGCTGCCGCCGGTCCCGCCGGCCCGCCCCTACGCGGACAGCCAGGCCGAGGAACTGGATGTCCCGGACTTCCTGAAGTGATAGGGCACCGCTTCGCGACGAACGGCGCGCACTTCGCCTTCACCGACCGGTGGGGCGGGGTGAGCGCCGTTCCGTACGAGGAGCTCAACCTCGGCGGCGCCGTGGGGGACGACCCCGCGGCCGTACGGGCCAACCGCGCCCGTGCCGCCGGGGAACTCGGCCTCCGGCCGGCGGACGTGGTCTACATGAACCAGGTCCACGGCGCGGAGGTGGCCGTGGCCGACGGGCCGTGGCGGGGGGACGCCGTTCCGTCCGCGGACGCGACGGTCACCACCCGGCCGGGGCTCGCCCTCGCCGTGCTCACCGCCGACTGCGTCCCCGTCCTCCTCGCCGACCCCGTCGCCGGGGTCGTCTCCGCCGCCCACGCCGGGCGGCCCGGCATGATCGCCGGGATCGTCCCGGCCGCCGTGCGGGCGATGACGGAGCTCGGCGCGGACCCGGGACGGATCGTCGCCCGCACCGGGCCCTCCGTCTGCGGGCGCTGTTACGAGGTTCCCGAGGCGATGCGCGCCGAGGTCGCGGAGGCCGAACCCGCCGCGTACGCCGAGACCTCCTGGGGCACTCCGGCCGTCGACGTGGCCGCCGGGGTCCGGGCCCAGCTCGCCCGGCTCGGGGTCCGTGACGTCGAGGACGCCGGGGTCTGCACCCTGGAGTCCCGCGACCACTACTCGTACCGCCGCGACCGCACCACGGGGCGACTCGCGGGATTTGTCTGGTTGAACCGAGAAGAGACATGACGGACCGCACGTCGGAACTGGCCGAGAACCTGGCGCGGGTGGAGGAGAGGATCGCCGCCGCCTGCGCCGCCGCGGGGCGCGCGCGGGAGGAGGTGACCCTCATCGTGGTCACCAAGACCTACCCGGCGAGCGACGTGAGAATCCTCCACGGACTCGGGGTGCGGCACGTCGCCGAGAACCGGGACCAGGACGCCGCTCCCAAGGCGGCCGCCTGTGCCGACCTCGACCTGACCTGGCACTTCGTGGGCCAGCTGCAGACCAACAAGGTCCGTTCCGTGGTGGGTTATGCCGATGTGGTGCAATCCGTCGACCGCCTGAAGCTCGTGTCCTCCCTGTCGGCCGCCGCGGAGAAGGCCGGCCGTGAGCTCGGCTGCCTCGTCCAGGTCGCCCTCGACGCCGGGTCCGGGGAGCGCGGCGACCGCGGCGGTGTCGCCCCGGACGCCATCGAGGAGTTGGCGGCGGCCGTGGACGCGGCCCCCGGCCTCCGGCTCGACGGCCTGATGACCGTCGCCCCGCTGGCGGGGGAGTACGCCGGCCGGCAACGCGCCGCCTTCGACCGGCTGATGGATTTGTCGACTGCCCTGCGCGCGACCCGCCCGGCTGCGAACATGGTGTCAGCAGGGATGAGTGCGGACCTCGAAGACGCCATCGCCGCCGGTGCGACACACGTCCGCGTCGGTACGGCGGTACTCGGCGTCCGCCCGAAGCTCGGGTAACGTCGCGAAGCGAGTCGGACCACAGCAGAAAATATGGTCATTCCGCAGAACGGCGGGATGGCCACGTGGATCGCGGGAACTTGGTGACGAGGACCGATCCACCACAGAGCGGAGGAATCGGAGAATGGCCGGCGCGATGCGCAAGATGGCGGTCTACCTCGGCCTCGTGGAGGACGATGGGTACGACGGCCGGGGTTTCGACCCCGACGACGACTTCGAGCCCGAGCTGGAGCCGGAGCCCGAGCGGGAGCGGCGTCACACCCCCCCGCGCCAGGTCGAGCGGGAGGAGCCGGTGCGCGTCCCCACGCCGCCCGCCCCGCGCGAACCGGTCGCCCATTCCGTCCCGGTACTCGCCGAAAGCGGACGTCCGGCCCGAATTGCCCCCGTGGCATCCATCACACCCGAACGCCCGAGCCTGGAGAAGAACGCACCGGTGATCATGCCCAAGGTCGTGTCCGAGCGGGAGCCCTACCGCATCACCACGCTGCACCCGCGGACCTACAACGAGGCCCGTACCATCGGGGAACACTTCCGTGAGGGCACCCCTGTGATCATGAACCTCACCGAGATGGACGACACCGACGCGAAGCGACTTGTCGACTTTGCCGCCGGTCTCGTCTTCGGGCTCCATGGCAGCATTGAGCGCGTGACGCAGAAGGTGTTCCTGTTGTCGCCTGCTAACGTCGATGTCACGGCGGAGGACAAGGCCCGGATCGCAGAGGGCGGATTCTTCAACCAGAGCTGAGAAACGAGACCGGACGGACCGGCCGCGAGCGGCCGGAACAAGTGAGAGCACGAGAGCCAGGGGAGAGGGAAACGCGGGATGGGCGTCGCACTACAAGTGGTCTACATCGTGCTGATGTGCTTCCTCGTCTTCCTGATCGTCCGGCTCGTCATGGATTACGTCTTCCAGTTCGCCCGTTCATGGCAACCCGGAAAGGCGATGGTGGTCGTTCTGGAGGCCACCTACACTGTCACCGATCCACCGCTCAAGCTTCTGCGGCGGTTCATCCCGCCGCTGCGTCTCGGGGGCGTGGCACTCGACCTGTCCTTCTTCGTTCTGATGATCATCGTCTACATCCTGATCTCCATCGTGAGCAGCTTCGCGAGGTGAGTGTGGACGATACGGTCCTGCCGACTGCCGACGACTACGTAGAGGTGAAGAAGAGATGCCGCTGACTCCCGAGGACGTGCGGAACAAGCAGTTCACGACCGTCCGCCTTCGAGAAGGCTATGACGAGGACGAGGTCGACGCGTTCCTCGACGAGGTCGAATCCGAGCTGACCCGCCTGCTCCGCGAGAACGAGGACCTGCGCGCCAAGCTGGCCGCCGCGACGCGTGCCGCCGCGCAGAACCAGCAGCAGCAGAACATGCGCAAGCCTCCGGAGCAGCAGGACCGTCCCGTCGGTCCCGGGGCCCCGGTACCCGCCGCCATATCGGGACCGCCGGTCCAGCAGCAGCCGCCGCAGATGGGCCCGCCGCAGCTGCCTTCCGGTGCTCCCCAGCTTCCCGCGGGTCCCATGCAGGGCGGGCCCATGGGCCCCGGCCCGATGCAGGGCGGCCCGATGGGTCCCGGCCCGATGCAGGGCGGCCCCATGGGTCACCCGCAGCAGCAGCAGATGCCCCAGCCGGCCCAGGGCCCGGGTGGCGACAGCGCCGCGCGTGTCCTCTCGCTGGCCCAGCAGACCGCCGACCAGGCGATCGCCGAGGCCCGCTCCGAGGCCAACAAGATCGTCGGCGAGGCGCGCTCGCGCGCCGAGGGCCTGGAGCGGGACGCCCGCGCCAAGGCGGACGCTCTTGAGCGGGACGCGCAGGAGAAGCACCGCGTCGCGATGGGCTCCCTGGAGTCCGCCCGCGCCACGCTGGAGCGCAAGGTCGAGGACCTGCGCGGCTTCGAGCGCGAGTACCGCACGCGCCTGAAGTCGTACCTCGAGTCGCAGCTGCGTCAGCTGGAGACCCAGGCCGACGACTCGCTGGCCCCGCCGCGGACCCCGGCGACGGCTTCCCTGCCGCCGTCCCCGTCCATGGCCTCGGCCGGTGCGGGCGCGCCGTCCTACGGTGGCAACGGCGGGATGGGCGGTGCGCCGTCCATGGGTGGGGCCCCGTCCTACGGCGGTCAGCAGCAGATGTCGCCGGCGATGACCCAGCCGATGGCACCGGTCCGGCCGCAGGCTCCGCAGCCGATGCAGCAGGCGCCGGCGCCGATGCGCGGGTTCCTCATCGACGAGGACGACAACTGACGCGGCGACCCCCCGCGCGCTGAGGCGCGCACCGGTCGGCAGCCCCAAGGGCCGGCTCCCCACCCGGGAGCCGGCCCTTCGGCGTACGCGCGGGTCCCTCGGCCCACCCGTCGTCCTTCTCCCCTGCTGACCCCGGCGGGACGACCGCCCACGGCGGGGGTACGGGGAAGGGCCCGGCTTCGGGGAAGCCGGGCCCTTCGGGAGAGGGGTGGGTCAGGACTTGCGGAGGTGAAAGGTGAGGGCGAGGGGCTCGTCCGTGAAGGCCGGGCCGAAGGAGTCGTCGGGCTCGCCCTGCCCGTACTCCGTCGCCAGCACCTCCTCCGCGATCAGCTCCGCGTGCGCGGACAGCGCCTCCACCGTCTCCTCCGACGTCGACGACCACCGCAGCGCGATGCGGTCCGCCACGTCCAGGCCGCTGTTCTTGCGCGCCTCCTGGATCAGCCGGATCGCGTCCCGCGCGAGGCCCGCCTTCCGCAGCTCCGGAGTGATCTCCAGGTCCAGGGCGACCGTCGCGCCCGCGTCGGACGCGACCGACCAGCCCTCGCGCGGCGTCTCGGTGATGATGACCTCCTCGGGGGAGAGGGTCACCCGCTCGCCGTTCACCTCCAGCGAGGCCTCACCGGAGCGCAGCGCCAACGACAGGGCGGCGGCGTCGGCCGCGGCCACCGCCTTCGCCACGTCCTGGACGCCCTTGCCGAAGCGCTTGCCGAGGGCCCGGAAGTTCGCCTTGGCGGTGGTGTCGACGAGGCTGCCGCCGACCTCGGAGAGGGACGCCAGGGAGGAGACGTTCAGCTCCTCCGTGATCTGCGCCCGCAGTTCGGGCGACAGGGCGGCGAAACCGGAGGCGGCGACCAGCGCCCGCGACAGCGGCTGACGGGTCTTCACCCCGGACTCGGCGCGGGTGGCGCGGCCCAGCTCGACCAGCCGGCGGACCAGGACCATCTGCTCGGAGAGGGCCGGGTCGGCCTGCGCCGCGTCCGCCTCCGGCCAGCTCGCCAGGTGGACCGACTCGGGGGCGTCCGGGGTGACGGGCACGACCAGGTCCTGCCAGACCCGCTCGGTGATGAACGGGGTCAGCGGGGCCATCAGCCGGGTGACGGTCTCCAGGACCTCGTGCAGGGTGCGCAGCGCCGACGCGTCACCCTGCCAGAACCGGCGCCGCGAGCGGCGCACGTACCAGTTGGACAGGTCGTCGACGAAGGCCGAGAGGAGCTTGCCGGTCCGCTGCGTGTCGTACGACTCCATGGCCTCGGTGGCCTCGGCGACGAGCGTGTTCAGCTCGCCCAGCAGCCAGCGGTCGAGGACCGGGCGCTCGGCCGGGGCCGGGTCGGCGGCCGACGGGGCCCAGCCCGACGTACGGGCGTAGAGGGCCTGGAAGGCGACCGTGTTCCAGTACGTCAGGAGGGTCTTGCGGACGACCTCCTGGATCGTGCCGTGGCCGACCCGGCGGGCCGCCCACGGGGAGCCGCCGGCCGCCATGAACCAGCGGACCGCGTCGGCGCCGTGCTGGTCCATGAGCGGGATCGGCTGCAGGATGTTGCCCAGGTGCTTGGACATCTTGCGGCCGTCCTCGGCGAGGATGTGGCCGAGGCAGACCACGTTCTCGTACGAGGACTTGTCGAAGACCAGGGTGCCGACGGCCATCAGGGTGTAGAACCAGCCGCGGGTCTGGTCGATGGCCTCGGAGATGAACTGGGCCGGGTAGCGGCTCTCGAACAGCTCCTTGTTCCGGTACGGGTAGCCGTACTGGGCGAACGGCATCGAGCCCGAGTCGTACCAGGCGTCGATGACCTCCGGCACCCGGACGGCCTCCAGCGCGCAGCCGTCGGCCGGGCAGGTGAAGGTCACGTCGTCGATGAACGGCCGGTGCGGGTCGAGCCCGGACTGGTCCGTGCCGGTCAGCTCGGTCAGCTCGGCACGCGAACCCACGCAGGTGAGGTGGCCCTCCTCGCAGCGCCAGATCGGCAGCGGGGTGCCCCAGTAGCGGTTGCGGGAGAGCGCCCAGTCGATGTTGTTGTTCAGCCAGTCGCCGAAGCGGCCGTGCTTGACCGACTCGGGGAACCAGTTGGTCCGCTCGTTCTCCTGGAGCAGGCGGTCCTTCACGGCGGTCGTCCGGATGTACCAGGACGGCTGCGCGTAGTAGAGCAGCGCCGTGTGGCAGCGCCAGCAGTGCGGGTAGCTGTGCTCGTACGGCACGTGGCGGAAGAGGAGGCCGCGGGCCTCCAGGTCGGCGGTGAGCGCCTCGTCGGCCTTCTTGAAGAAGACGCCGCCGACCAGCGGCAGCTCCTCCTCGAAGGTGCCGTCCTGGCGGACCGGGTTCACCATCGGCAGGCCGTACGCCTTGCAGACCTTGAGGTCGTCCTCACCGAAGGCGGGGGACTGGTGGACCAGACCGGTGCCGTCCTCGGTGGTCACGTAGTCGGCGTTGACGACGAAGTGCGCCTCGGCCGGGAACTCCACCAGCTCGAAGGGGCGCTGGTAGGTCCAGCGCTCCATGTCCTTGCCGGTGAAGGACTCGCCGGTGGTCACCCAGCCCTCGCCGAGCGCCTTCTCCAGGAGCGGCTCGGCGACGACCAGCCTCTCGTCGCCGTCGGTGGCGACCAGGTAGGTGACCTCGGGGTGGGCGGCGACCGCCGTGTTGGACACCAGGGTCCACGGGGTCGTCGTCCAGACGAGGAGGGCCGCCTTGCCGGCCAGCGGGCCGGAGGTCAGCGGGAAGCGCACGAAGACGGAGGGGTCGACGACCGTCTCGTAGCCCTGGGCCAGCTCGTGGTCCGACAGGCCGGTGCCGCAGCGGGGGCACCAGGGCGCGACGCGGTGGTCCTGCACCAGCAGGCCCTTGTCGAAGATCTGCTTCAGCGACCACCAGACCGACTCGATGTACGAGGGGTCCATCGTCCGGTAGGCGTCGTCCAGGTCGACCCAGTAGCCCATGCGGGTCGTCAGCTCGGCGAAGGCGTCGGTGTGGCGGGTCACGGACTCGCGGCACCTGGCGTTGAACTCGGCGATGCCGTACGCCTCGATGTCCTTCTTGCCGGAGAAGCCGAGCTCCTTCTCGACGGCGAGCTCGACCGGCAGGCCGTGGCAGTCCCAGCCGGCCTTGCGGGCCACGTGGTAGCCGCGCATCGTCCGGAAGCGGGGGAAGACGTCCTTGAAGACGCGGGCCTCGATGTGGTGGGCGCCGGGCATGCCGTTGGCGGTGGGCGGGCCCTCGTAGAACACCCACTCGGGGCGGCCTGCGGACTGCTCCAGGGTCTTCTCGAAGACCTTGTTCTCCTGCCAGAAGTCGAGCACGGCGTGCTCGAGCGCGGGCAGGTCGACCTGGGCGGGCACCTGACGGTACTGCGGCGGTGTCATGCGGCGGACTCTCCTCCGGACGGACGGTTCTCTTCCGTCGGAGGGACGAGAGCTCTGCTCCCGCGGTACCACCCTCCTTGACCCCGGGCGCGGACACCCTGAGCCCCCTCATTGGGATCGCGACGCCGGGTCTAGTCACCGCGGTGACCCGCGGCTTTCTTCCGGCAGCTCCGGGGTGATGCTTCACATCGGGCTCGCCCCCGGGCTCTCACCGTCCCCGGGTCGCTCATGGCTGCGTACGACGCTACTCGTCCCCATCCAAGCCTCTCGCTACGCCCCAGTGTACGGGGCGCGGGGCACCGCGCCGCACGTCCTTTTCCCCGCTCCCCGGTGACCCGAATGGCCACACGGGGCGCCCCGGAGTTCGGATACGGCCATGTGGGGGAGGGGCAGGGGCGGATTACCGGGCGGTGAGCGGGGCACAACGGAGGCAGGCCCGTCCCGTGGGGTACCGGGGTGGGCGGGAACGGCGGCGTGCCCCGTTGCCGCGGACCGTGGGCCGATTTATCGTCCCAGCACGATTCGCGAGCAAGATCACAAAATGTGAAGGGGCCGCGACATGGTGGCGAAGAAGACCGCCGCGAAGAAGTCCCCGACGGCCTCGAAGGCCCCGGTGGGAGCCCGGGCCGCCTCCACCGCCGCCGGTTCCGCCGGCGCGGGTGTGGACGGCAAGGACGTGGCGGGGAAGAAGTCGGCGGTCGCGAGGAAGACGGCCACGGCGGCCCCCGCGCGCGGGAGGACGGCCGGGACGTCCGCGGCGGACAAGGCCGCGGCCGAGCCGGCGGGGAAACGGACGGCCGCCGGGAGGACCACGGCGAAGAAGGCCGCCGCCGAGCGGACGGATCCGGCGAAGGCGGCCCCGAAGGCGCCGCCGGCCGCCGGAAGGACGGCGGCGCGGAAGGCCCCGGCGGAGAAGGCCGCGGCCGAACGGGCCGGCGAGGCGGAGTCCGCGCGGGCCGCCCCGAAGACCCCCGCGCGGAAGAGGGCCGCGAAGAAGGCGCCGCCGGCCGGCGAACCGGCCGCCCGTGCCGTACCCCCCGAGGACCGGGCCGGGCCGACGGGCCCGGACACCCCGGACACGGCCGGTGCCGGGTCCGCCGCACCCCCCGGGACGCCGGAGACCTCCGGGGCCCCGTCGGCCCCGGCGAAGAGGACCACGGCCAGGAAGGCCGGGGCGAGGAAGGCGCCCGCCAGGACGGCGGGCGCCGCGAAGCAGCAGACAGGAGCCAGGACGGTGGCAGCGAAGAAGACCGCGGGTGGCGTCACGACCGTCGAGGACGAGGCGGCGGTGCCCCCGGCCCGCGCCGGGGAGCTCGCGGTACGCCCCGGCGAGGATCCCTGGACGCCGGAGGAGGTCGCGGAGGCCCGCGGCGTGCTCCAGGCGGAGGTGACGCGCCTGCGCACCGAGCTCGCGCACTCGCAGCAGGAGCTCACCGGCCTGATGCGGGACTCGGGCGACGGTGCCGGTGACGATCAGGCCGACACCGGCACCAAGAACATCACCCGGGAGCACGAGCTGGCCCTCGCCGCCAACGCCCGCGAGATGCTGGAGCAGACCGAGCACGCCCTGGAACGGCTGGACGCCGGCACCTACGGACTCTGCGAGATCTGCGGGAAGCCCATCGGCAAGGCGCGCATGCAGGCGTTCCCCCGGGCCACCCTGTGCGTCGAGGACAAGCAGCGCCAGGAGCGCCGGGGCTGAGGCCCTCCTCTCGGATCGGGCGCGCTCCGGGCCCGGGCGGCGCGGCACCCGGGCCCGGAGCGGGAGCAGGTCCGGGCTGCCGGTGGCGGGGGGCCGTGCCGTACCCTCGGTGCACGGTCAGGCATCGAGGTTCGAGGGACTCACTCAGTGGCAGAGGCGGAGAGCGTCATCGGTACGCCGGATTCAGCAGGGGCCGACGAGTCGGCCGTCCCCGTGGAGCGGCCGAAGGGCAGGCGCCGGATCCTCGCCCTGTTCCTGGTGGCCGTCGTGGCCTACCTCCTCGACCTCGGCAGCAAGATCCTGGTCGTGGAGAAGCTGGAGGGCCGCGAGCCGATCAAGGTGATCGGTGACCTGCTGCGCTTCGAGGCGATCCGGAACCCGGGCGCCGCCTTCGGCATGGGCGAGGCCTTCACGATCATCTTCACCTGCATCGCCACCGTGGTGATCGTGGTGATCATCCGGCTCGCCCGCAAGCTCTACAGCCTGCCCTGGGCCATCGCCCTCGGCCTGCTCCTCGGCGGTGCGCTCGGCAACCTCACCGACCGGATCTTCCGCTCCCCGGGCGTCTTCGAGGGCGCGGTCGTGGACTTCATCGCCCCGGCGCACTTCGCCGTCTTCAACCTCGCGGACTCCGCGATCGTGTGCGGCGGCATCCTGATCGTCCTGCTGTCCTTCCGGGGCCTGGACCCCGACGGCACCGTCCACAAGGACTGACCACTCCCGGCACAAGGCATACTCGACGGGTGAGTACGAGTCCCGAGATCCGCACCCTGCCCGTTCCCGATGGCCTGGAGGGCGAGCGCGTCGACGCCGCCATCGCCCGCATGTTCGGGTTCTCCCGTACGAAGGCGGCCGAGCTCGCCGCCGCAGGCAAGGTCCAGGTCGACGGCGCCGTCGTCGGCAAGTCCGAGCGGGTCAGCGGCGGCGCGTGGCTCGAGGTCGAGATGCCGGGCGCGCCCGCGCCCGTGCAGATCGTCGCGGAGCCCGTCGAGGGCATGGAGATCGTCCACGACGACGACGACATCGTCGTGATCACCAAGCCGATCGGCGTGGCCGCGCACCCCAGCCCCGGCTGGACCGGCACCACCGTCATCGGCGGTCTGGCCGCCGCCGGCTACCGCATCTCCACCTCCGGCGCCGCCGAGCGCCAGGGCATCGTGCACCGCCTCGACGTCGGCACGTCGGGCCTCATGGTGGTCGCCAAGTCGGAGTACGCGTACACCTCGCTCAAGCGCCAGTTCAAGGAGCGCACGGTCGACAAGCGCTACCACGCGCTCGTCCAGGGGCACCCGGACCCGATGAGCGGCACCATCGACGCCCCGATCGGCCGCCACCCGAACCACGACTACAAGTGGGCGGTCACCGCCGAGGGCAAGCCCTCCGTCACCCACTACGACCTCATCGAGGCGTACCGTGCGGCCTCGCTGCTCGACATCAAGCTGGAGACGGGCCGCACCCACCAGATCCGGGTGCACATGTCCGCCCACCGCCACCCCTGCGTCGGTGACCTCACCTACGGCGCCGACCCGACCATGGCCAAGCGGCTCGGCCTCACCCGGCAGTGGCTGCACGCCGTCCGCCTCGGCTTCGAGCACCCGGGCGACGGGAAGTGGGTCGAGTTCGAGAGCACCTACCCGGCCGACCTCAGGACCGCCCTGGACCGGATCGAGGCGGAGAGCCGGTGACGGGCGGCCTCACCGTTCGGCAGGCCGTCGGGGAGGAGGACCGCGCGGCCTGCTTCGCGGTCCGGCGCGAGGTCTTCGTCGAGGAGCAGGGCGTCCCGCCCGAGCTGGAGTACGACGCGTACGACGCGACCGCGGTGCACGTCCTCGCGGTCCGCGCGGACGGCGTACCGCTGGGCACCGGGCGCCTGCTGTACGGCGCGGACGCGATCGCGAAGACCGGCGCGGACGCCGCCGTCGGCTCCCTGGGCCGGCTCGCGGTCACCAGGGCCGCCCGCGGCCTCGGCGTCGGCGCGGCACTGGTCGGGGCCGTCGAGGAGGCGGCGCGCGAGCGCGGTCTCGGCGCGGTGGACCTGCACGCGCAGACCCAGGCGCTCGGTTTCTACGAGCGGCTCGGGTACGTGGCGTACGGCCCCGAGTTCCCGGACGCCGGGATGCCCCACCGCGCCATGCGCAAGGCCCTGCGCGTCTGATCCGCGCGGAGCGGCGGCCTCCGTGCCCTCCGCCCCCGCCGTCCGCCGCGCCCCCCGGGGCACGCGCCCGGGGGTCATGGCGGAGAAAACGGACGTTCGTGACAAGGTGGGGCCCGTGGATCAACTGGCCCTTCTTTTCCTGCTGCTGCTCGGAGCCGTCCTCACCGTGCCGCTCGGTGAGCGGCTCGGACTGCCCGCACCGGTCCTGATGACCCTCGTCGGGATCGTGCTCGCCCTGCTGCCGTTCGTCCCGAACGTCGAGATCCCGCCGCAGTACATCCTCCCGCTGGTCCTGCCACCGCTGCTCTACGCCTCCGTCCAGCGCACCTCCTGGCGTCAGTTCGCGGCCAACAAGCGGCCGATCTTCCTCCTCGCGGTGGCCCTGGTCTTCGTCACCACGGCCGTCGTGGGCGCCGTCGCGGACGCGCTGGTCCCCGGTCTCCCGCTCGCCGCCGCCCTCGCGCTCGGGGCGCTCGTCGCCCCGCCCGACCCGGTCGCGGCCACCGCCGTCGCCGGGTCGCTCGGCCTGCCGCGCCGGCTGGTGTCGATCCTGGAGGGCGAGGGCCTCTTCAACGACGTCACCGCGATTGTGCTCTACCACGTGGCGATCACCGCCGTCGTCACCGGCCACTTCTCCTGGCCGGAGGCGGCCGGTGAGCTGGTGCTCTCCGGCGTGGTCGCGGTCGCCGTGGGTCTCGGCCTCGGCTGGCTCTCCAACAAGCTGATCGGCGTCCTGGGCGACCCCACGCTCCAGACCGGTCTGACGCTCCTCGTCCCCTTCGTGGGCTACGTCCTCGCCGAGGAGCTGCACGGTTCCGGGGTCCTCGCGGTCCTCGTGACCGCCCTCTTCCTCGCGGAGCACGCGGTCGACGCCGACGACGTCATGGGGCGGCTCGCGGGCCAGACCTTCTGGCAGGTCGTCGACACCCTCGTCACCGGCATCGCCTTCGGGCTCATCGGCCTCGAACTCATCCACGTCTTCGGAGTGGCCGAGGGGCGCGGCCCCGAGATGCTCGGCTGGGGCGCCGCCGTCGTCGCCGTGGTGGTCGGCGTGCGCCTGCTCTGGCTGCTGCCCGCCACCTGGCTGGCGAAGCGGCTGCACACCCGCCGGGACGTGGACGAGGAGATCCCGGTCAGCTGGCGGGAGACCGTCGTCATGTGGTGGGCCGGGATGCGCGGGGTGGCCTCCGTGGCCCTCGCCCTCGCCATCCCGCTCCGCACGGACGACGGGGCGCCCTTCCCCGGCCGGGACGAGATCGTCTTCATCGCCTTCTGCGTGATCATCGCCACCCTGGTCTTCCAGGGGCTCACCCTGCCCTGGCTGGTCCGCCGGCTCGGGGTGCGGGCCGACGCGGACGCCGACCGGGCGATGGAACGCGCCCTGGCCGTCCGCGCGGCCGGGGCCGCCAAGCGGCGGCTCAAGGAGATCGAGGAGGTCGAGGACCTGCCGGACGAGGTGCGCGAGCGCCTCCACCGCGGGGCCTTCGACATCGGGGCGCGCATCAGCCCCGACATGGTGGACGAGGAGCGGCGGGCCGCGTACGCGGAACGTGCGGCGCGGCTGAAGGCGGTGCACCGGATCCAGCGGGAGCTGATGTCGGCGGCCCGGCACGAGGTGCTCGCCGCCCGCAGCGAGCCCGGGGTGGACCCCGAGGTGGTGGACCGCGTGCTGCGGCAGCTGGACGTCCGCAGCATGCACTGAGGCGGTACGCGCGCCGCCCGCGCGACCACCCCCGTCGTACGGATCCGGCCATGGCTCCGTCCGGGAGCGCGCCCGGACCTCCTGTCGTACGGATCCGGCCACCGCTCCGTCCGGGGGCGCGCCCCGGCCTCCTGCCGTACGGATCCGGCCACCGTGCTCCCGCGCGGGAGCCGTCCCCGCCCCGGGGCCGTCCGGCGGGGGTTCTCCGGCGCGGGTGGCAGGATGGCGCGTATGGACATCATGCTTTTCCACTCGGTCCACGGGCTGCGCCCGGCCGTCGGGGCCGCGGCCGACCGGCTGCGGGCCGCCGGGCACCGGGTGTGGGTGCCGGACCTCTTCGACGGCTGGACGAGCGAGTCGGTGGAGGAGGGCATGGCCAAGCGGGACGAGATCGGCAAGGACGAGCTGCTGAGGCGCGCGATCCTGGCCGCCGCCCCGTACTCCGAGCGCGGGCTCGTCTACGCGGGCTTCTCCTTCGGCGCCTCGGTGGCGCAGACCCTCGCCCTCGGTGACGAGAAGGCGCGCGGGCTCCTGCTGCTCCACGGCACCTCGGACCTCGCGCCGAACGTGGCGGTGGACGAGCTGCCCGTCCAGCTGCACGTGGCCGAGCCCGACCCGTTCGAGACGGACGACTGGCTCTCCGCCTGGTACCTCCAGATGCGCCGGGCCGGGGCGGACGTCGAGATCTACCGCTACCGGGGCGCCGGCCACCTCTACACCGACCCGGAGCTGCCCGACTGGGACGCCGACGCGGCCGAGCGGACCTGGGCGGTCGCGCTCTCCTTCCTCGAAGGGCTGGACGGCTGACACGGGCGAAGGCCCCCGGGATTCCCGGGGGCCTTCGCCCGTGGCGACGGGGTGTCAGGCGCGATACGCGACCCAGTGGTCGTTCATGCGGGTCACCTGGCCCGCGGTGAACTGGTACATGCAGGCGTCGTACGTGTAGTCCATGAAGTTGTGGATCGGGTCGACGCCGGCCTTGGAGGCGCAGGTGTCACGGCCGGTCGGGCACTCGTAGGCCGCGCTCTTCTCGGCCGGGGTGTCGGCGACGTAGTCGCCGTTGCCCGTGCAGCCGCCCTGGAAGGTGTGGTAGAGGCCCATCCAGTGGCCGACCTCGTGGGTGGCGGTGTCGCCCTGGTTGTAGTTGGCGGCCGAGCCGCCGGGCAGGGACTTGTCCAGGAGGACGACGCCGTCCATCGACGGGTTGGACTGGTAGGAGGACGGGAAGGTCGCCCAGCCGAGCAGGCCGCCGCTGAGGTTGGCGGTGTAGATGTTCAGCGCGTTGGCGCCGCCCTGGCGGAGGGTCTGCTTCATCTGCTTCTCGGCGGTGGAGCCGGAGGACAGGTTGTACCAGGTGGCGTTGTCCGTGTAGGTGGTGCCGGCCAGCGAGAACTGGAAGTTGGTGTTCACGTTGCCGGTGCCCTGGCCGCCGAAGGCGGAGTTGAGCACGTTCATCTGGTTGCTGATGTCGGTGGCGCTCAGCTTGCCCGTGGTGCCGCTGTGGACGACGTGGAAGTAGACGGGGATGGTGACCGCGGTGGCACCGGCCGTGGCGGTGGCCCGGCCGTTGGCACGGGCGGCTTCCAGCCGCTTGGCCAGATCCGCGTCCATGGCCTTGGCCTTGGCGGCGCTGACCTCGTTGGGCTCGACGGCCTGGGTGGCGGCCCCGCGCGACTTGCGGGCGCCGGAGAAGGCCTCGTGGCCGTGGTCCTCGTGGGTGTCCACGCACTCCTCGGCCGAGGTGCCGGTGGCCAGATCCGTCGACTTGGCGGTGGCCGTCGACGGGGCCGAGAAGGGGGCCAGGGCCAGGGTTCCGGCCAGGACGGCGGTGCCGAGCATACGACGTGACATACGCGGCGTTATACGGACAAGAGCACGCACGGTGACTCCTCGCGGGGGGTGGTGGAGAGGTACTTCCTCGCCACGGCGGGGAGATTACGGGTTCATGTCAGGCCGCCAGCAGGATCGTTCAAGCCCAATCATTCAGCGCGCAATTAGGGGCATCGGGAAGAAAAAATTGCGCCCATTCCGGAGTTTGAGACGTGGACGTAACACCCGGAGGCATGAAGGCGGGTGGTGTGTCCGGATTCGATCTACCGGAACACGCCACCCGCCGTGACGATGTGATCTTCTGTTAACACGATCGATCATGGCCGAAAATCGACCCTGAGGGACCGTCAGTCGGTCAAGTCTTCGCCTCAGCGCACCGGCTGGTACACCCGCTCGACCCGCTGCGTTCCGCTGAGCGTGCGGTAGGAGCGCTCCCAGGAGGTGGTCGCGGCCGGATCCCGCTTGTCGGAGACCGTGTAGTAGTCCATCTGCGCCCGCTCGGCGGTCACGTCCAGGACCCCGTAGCCGTGGTGGTCCATGTCCACCCACTTCACGTGCCGGTTGGCCGCCCGGACGGCGCCGGTCGCCACCACCGAGACCGTCCCGGGAGCCACGCGCAGCAGGTCGTCCAGGTTGTCCGAGGTGACCGAGGTGACCACGAACTCGGTGGCCGCCGACCCCGAGAAGGGGTAGGTCGCCGCCTTCACGGGCACGTCGTTCGCCCAGGCCATGTGGATGTCACCGGTCAGGAAGACGGTGTTGCGGATCGCCCGCGAGGTGAGGTGGGTCAAGAGCTCCCTGCGGTCGTCGGTGTAGCCGTCCCACTGGTCGACGTTGACCGCGAGCCCCTCCTTCGGGAGGCCCATCAGCTCGGCGATCGGCTCCAGGAGGTGCGCCGGGAGCGAGCCGAAGGCGACCGGCGAGATCATCACCGAGGTGCCGACCAGCTGCCAGGCCGCGTCCGAACCGGCGAGCCCGGCCTTCAGCCAGTCCAGCTGGGCCCGCCCGGTGAGCGTCCGGTCCGGGTCGTCGACCGAACCGGAACCCGTCTTCGCCTGGGCGGACCGGAAGGACCGCAGGTCGAGCAGGTGCAGATCGGCCAGCCTGCCGAAGCGCAGCCGCCGGAAGACCGTGCCCTCCGTGGAGGTGCGGACCGGCATCCACTCGAAGTACGCCTGCTTGGCGGCGGCCACCCGGGCCGCCCAGTCGCCCTCCGCGCCCGGCGTGTGGTTCTCGGCCCCGCCGGTCCAGGCGTCGTTGGCGAACTCGTGGTCGTCCCAGATGGCCACGAAGGGATGCGCCGCGTGCAGCGCCTGGAGGTCCGGGTCCGTCTTGTACGTGGCGTGCCGGACGCGGTAGTCGGCCAGCGAGACGATCTCGTGGCGCGGTTCGTGCGCCCGGACCCCGTACGCCGCCTTCGGGTAGACGCCGCTGCCGTACTCGTACAGGTAGTCGCCCAGGTGGAGGATCGCGTCCAGGTCGGGGCGGGCGGCGAGGTGGCGGTACGCGGCGAAGTGGCCGGCCTCCCAGTTGGCGCAGGAGACCACGCCGAAGCGCACGCCGGGCGCCGCGTCGTCGAGTGCGGGCGCGGTGCGGGTGCGACCGGCCGGCGAGACGGTGTCGCCCACCCGGAAGCGGAACCAGTAGGCGGTGGCCGGGCGCAGGCCCCGCACGTCCGCCTTGACCGTGTGATCGGAGGTGGCGCTCGCGGTGGTGGCACCGGTGGCGACGACCCGGGTGAAGGAGCGGTCCTCGGCCAGCTCCCAGTCGACCCGGACATCGGGACCGAGACCGGAGCCGGGCACGGCCTCCGGGGCGGGGGTGACGCGCGTCCAGAGCAGGACGCCGTCGGGCAGCGGGTCACCGGAGGCGACCCCGTGGAGGAAGGCGGTCGCCCCGGTGGCCGCGAGGGCCGGAGAGGCCGCGCCCGCGAGGACGGGGACGGCGACGGCGCCGACCGCGGCGGCCTTGACGACCGTGCGGCGGCTGGGGGCGGGAGATATGAAACGACTGGTCACGGGCGCTCAGATTACTGACCGGTTTGACGGGCGGTCAGGCGAATTCCGGAAAGTTCGCCGAGGCTTCGCCGCGCGGACGCGGGGGTCCGCGAAGAGGTCGCCGCCCGACCCGCTAACCTGGGGCGAAATCAGAACGCCTTTCTAGAATCTGACTCGGAAGCGCGCGGCGACAGGAGGGGGAGAACCATGTCGCAACCCTGGTACGAGGACCGGCCACCGCCCCGGCCGGCGCCCGGCAACCCGTACGCGCCCGCGGGGTTCGGTCCGCCGCCGCCCCCGGGGCCGTACCGGGGACGCCGGCGCGGCCCGCTCGTCGCCGGCCTCCTCGCCCTCGCCCTGCTCACCGGCGTCGGCGGGTACGTCCTCGGTGCGCGCGGCGGCCCGGACCCGTCGGCCGCCGCGCCCACGGCCACCCCGTCGGGCCGGCCTCCCGCCACGGCGGCGCCCGGTCCGGCGACGGCCCGGCCCGGCCCGCAGCGGACCCGCGTCCCGGGCAACGACGAGATCGCGCGGAAGCGTCTGTCCGGGGAGGCGAGCGCCTGGATCGTGGACGACCGGACCGACCTGCCCCGCCGGCAGATCCGGACCGAGGACCTGTGGATCGTCGGGGACACCGCCGTCCAGGCCGTGTACAAGAAGGTCGTCGCCCACCGGCTGAGCGACGGCGCCGAACTGTGGAGCGTCGCCCTGCCGACCCCCGTCTGCGAGACCCCGGTCCACCCCACCCCCGACGGCAAGGTCGTCATCGTCCTGCAGAACGTCGAGGCCTGGACCGGCACCCGGTGCAACCGGCTCCAGATGATCGACCTGAGGAAGGGGACGGCGGGCTGGCACAAGAGACTTGTCGAGACCGGCGGGACGGACGACACGATCATGGTGGACACCGCCATCACCGGCGGCACCCTGGCCGTCGTCCAGAGCATGTCGGCGGCCGCGTACCGGGTGGACGACGGGAACAAGCTCTACGACATCCCGATGGAGCAGCCCGGCAGGTGCCACCCGGGCCGGGTCGCGGGCGGCATCCGGCTTCTGGTGCTCGACGACTGCGCGATCACCGCCGGGGCGAAGGCGTACGCCGGTCTGCGGGAGCTCGACCCGGAGACCGGCAAGGTGCGGTGGCGGTACCGGACCGCACCGGGGCGGGTGATCGGCCAGGTCCTCTCCGAGGAACCGGTGGTGATCACCACGCCGACCAGGGAGAACGGCGCGAAGGACTGGCGGATCGTCGCCCTCGGTCCCGGCGGCAAGGCCCTGCGGACCATCGACCCCCGCCCCAAGGGCTTCACCCACTGCGGGGACTCCGTCGACACCAGCAGCAACGCGCAGGCGTGCGCGCAGGCCGTCGTCGGCCCGGGCATCGTGGTCCTCGGCGGGACCGACCGCGTGGGCGCCTACGACCTCGCGACCGGCAGGCTCGCGTGGGGAGTGAAGTCGGAAGCGACCTCGTACGGCTACTTCCCCCTCCGGGCCGTGCCGGGCAAGGTCGGGTTCGTCCACGAGCTGGGCACCAGCAGCAGGCCCGGGCGGATCTTCCGGATCGGGCCGGGCGGCGTGGACACGATGAAGGACGTCCTGAAGCTGCCGGTGGCCACCGCGCCGTACGAGTTCGGGATGGGCGTCCTGGGGGAGCGGGCCTACGCGGGCGACCGGCTCGTTCTCACCCCCGCGAACCTGGACGGGGACGACGCCCGGCGCGAACCCCGCATGCTGTCCTTCGCCCCCGCGCCCTGACCCACCCGGGCCGCTCCGGCCCGCCGCACGGCGGGCCGGAGCCGCGGGGGGAACGCGGACGGGCGGGGACGCGTCAGCCCTTCAGGGCCGCGTCGACCGCCGTCCGGAACTGCTCCGGGGTCATCGGCGGGTTGTCCGAACCCGCCACCGTCACCGGCTTGCCGTCCATCTTCAGCGTCGGGGTGCCCTTCACCCCGCTGGCGTCGAAGGCCTTCGACATCCTCATCGCCCAGGCGTCGAAGGTGCCGTCCTCCACGTCCTTCTTGAACGCGGCGTTGCTCTTGAGCGCCGGGACGGAGTCCGCGACCTCCAGGAGGTAGGAGTCCTTGGCGAACTTGTCCTGGCTCTCCTCCGGGTGGAACCGGGCCGAGTAGAGGGCGGCCTTGTACGACAGGAACGCCTCGGGGCTCACGTTCAGCGCCGCGCCGAGGGCGGACAGGGCGTTCTTGGAGCCCTCGCCCTGGTCCATGTCGTCGATGAAGGCGGCGCCGACGTACTTGATCTTGTACTTGCCGGCCTCGACGTCCTTCTCAACCGTCGGGCCCACCGCCTGCTCGAAGGTCGCGCAGACCGGGCAGCGCGAGTCCTCGTACAGCTCCAGGGTCTTCTTCGCCGAGGCCTTGCCGATGACGACGGTCGTGCCGTCGGTGCCCGTGGTGTTCTTCGGGGCGGTCACGGCCGTGGCCTTCGCCGCCGCCTCCCAATGGGAGGGCTTGTTCGCCTGCACGACGGCGTAGCCGATGCCGCCGGCGACGGCCAGGACGGCCACGGCCGAGACGCCGACGGTCACCTGCCGGCGCGTCCGGTCCTTCTTCGCCTGGCGCTCGCGCTCGACGCGCAGCCGCTCGCGGGCGGCTGCCTTGCTGGCCTGGCTGTTGCGTGCACTCATGATCGTGATCTCCGTGGAACGGTGGGAAAAGGGAAGGGGAGCCGCGGGGCTCGCTCAGACGACAGCGAGGCCCGGCAGCGGCGGCCCCCGCCGCCCCACCGAGTGCACGAGAAGCCGGGTGCGGGAGGACCGGGCCGGACCCGCGGGCCGCCCGGCCCGCAGCGGAGCCCGCCCACCCGTGCGGAAGAGGGCCGCCACCAGCAGCAGCGGCCGGAACGCGCGGGCCGCCGCCGCGCCGAGCAGCCGGACCAGCGCCCGCTCCCCGCCGCGCAGCCACCACGCGGCGGCAAGGCCCACACCGACGTGCGCGGCGAGCAGCAGCCAGGGCAGCGCGGGGCTCGGCGAGGTCAGCAGGCCCGCGGCCGCCGCGCTCCCGGGCGCCGCCACGCCGGGCAGCGGGCCGCCCACGGCCCCGCCGCAGAAGACCTCCACGCCCACCGAGCGCAGGGAACCGGCGACGGGGCCGCCCGCGGGGCCGTAACAGACGGTCTGCCCGCTGGTGAAGAGGGTGTCCGCCGCCAGCTCCAGCGGGACCAGCAGCCCGGCGATCGGGCCGAATCCGCGCTCCCGGCCGGCCAGCGCGTACGCCGCGGCGAAGACGCCGCCCGCGACCGGGACCACCGTCCCCAGTGGCAGCGGCGCGCCCGAGAGCAGCACGTGCGACGCCACGGACAGCGTCACGGCCAGTGCCGTGAAGAACGCCGCCCGCAGCATCCTCAGCTGCGTCCCTGCCATGTCCATCGTCGTGGAGTGTGCCATGCCGGTCCGTAAGGCGTCCCTAAGCGGAAGCTGTGTACGGCCGTCCGCCGCCCTACAGCCCCGGTATCCGGCCGTTGCGGAAGAGGTCGACGAAGATCTGGTGGTCGGCCCTCGCCCGCGCCCCGTAGCCGTGGGCGAAATCCACCAGGAGCTCGGGGAAGCCCTCCTCGTCGGCGGCGATGGCCGCGTCGATCGCGCGCTCGGTGGAGAACGGCACGAGCGAGTGGCCGCTGGAGTCGTCCGCCGCCGCGTGCATCGCCGCCGTCGCCCGGCCGAGGTCCGCGACGGTGGCCGCGATGTCCTGCGGGTCGTCGATGTCGGCCCAGTCCAGGTCCACCGCGTAGGGCGAGACCTCCGCGACCAGCTGCCCGGTGCGCCGGCCCTCCTCCTCGATCTCCGTCCAGCCCAGCCAGGGATCGGCGTGCGCCTGCAGCGCCCGCTGCGAGATCACGGTCCGGTGCCCCTCGTGCAGGAAGTAGTCCCGCACCGCCGCGTCCTTCACGTGCCGCGAGACCGCCGGGGTCTGCGCCTGCTTGAGATAGATCACGACATCGTTCTCCAGGGCGTCGCTGTGCCCCTCCAGAAGGATGTTGTACGAGGGCAGGCCGGCCGAGCCGATGCCGATCCCGCGCCGTCCCACGACGTCCTTCACCCGGTACGAGTCGGGCCGGACGAGCGAGGCCTCCGGCAGGGTCTCCAGATAGCCGTCGAAGGCCGCCAGGACCTTGTAGCGGGTCGCCGCGTCCAGCTCGATCGAGCCGCCGCCGGGCGCGAACCTGCGCTCGTGGTCGCGGATCTCCGTCATCGACGCCAGCAGGCCGAACCGGGTCAGGGACCGGGCCTCGCGCAGCGCGCCCAGCAGCGCGCCCTCGGCCGTGTCCAGCGTGAACGGCTGCAGTTCGTCGTGCCCGGCGCCGGTGGCGAGGGCGTGGATCCGCTCCCGGTAGGCGGCGGCGAAGATCCGGACCAGGTGGGTGATCTGCTCGTCGGAGAGCGCCTTGGCGTAACCGAGGAGCGCCAGGGAGGCGGCCAGCCGCTTCAGGTCCCAGGTGAAGGGACCGACGTAGGCCTCGTCGAAGTCGTTGACGTTGAAGACCAGCCGGCCGTTGGCGTCCATGTAGGTGCCGAAGTTCTCGGCGTGGAGATCGCCGTGGATCCAGACCCGGCCGGTCCGCTCGTCCAGGTACGGGCCACCGTGCGCCTCGTCCTCCAGGTCGGCGTAGAAGAGGCAGGCCGTGCCCCGGTAGAAGGCGAAGGCGGAGCCGGCCATCTTCCGGAATTTGACGCGGAAGGCCGCCGGGTCGGCGGCGAGCAGGGCACCGAAGGCGGTGTCGAAGACGGCGAGGATGTGCTCACCGCGCTCCTGCGCGGTGGGCTGCGGGACCGACATCGAGGGTGCCTCCTGGGGAAAAGCCGTTCATGACATATGGGACACGTGTTCCAGGCGTTCCAACGTGCGACCGTACCGCCGAGTGCCCGCGTGCGGCGGACGGAGCGACGTAGACTTCCACGGTCCCCCCAGCCACCCCCGTGACCGCTACGGAGACCTCCCGCCGTGACCAAGCCGCCCTTCACGCACCTGCACGTCCACACCCAGTACTCGCTGCTGGACGGTGCCGCGCGGCTGAAGGACATGTTCAACGCGTGCAACGAGATGGGCATGACGCACATCGCCATGTCCGACCACGGCAACCTGCACGGGGCCTACGACTTCTTCCACAGCGCGAAGAAGGCCGGGGTGACGCCGATCATCGGCATCGAGGCCTATGTCGCGCCGGAGTCCCGCCGGACCAAGCGGAAGATCCAGTGGGGCCAGCCGCACCAGAAGAAGGACGACGTCTCGGGTTCGGGCGGTTACACCCACAAGACGATCTGGGCGGCGAACGCCACCGGACTGCACAACCTCTTCCGGCTCTCCTCCGACGCCTACAAGGAGGGCTGGCTCCAGAAGTGGCCCCGGATGGACAAGGAGACCATCGCGCAGTGGTCGGAGGGCCTGATCGCCTCCACCGGCTGCCCCTCCGGCGAGCTGCAGACCCGGCTGCGCCTCGGCCAGTTCGACGAGGCCCTGAAGTCCGCCTCCGAGTACCAGGACATCTTCGGCAAGGACCGCTACTTCCTGGAGCTGATGGACCACGGCATCGAGATCGAGCGCCGGGTCCGCGACGGACTCCTGGAGATCGGCAAGAAGCTCGGCATCCCGCCGCTGGTCACCAACGACTCGCACTACACCTACGCGCACGAGGCCACGGCCCACGACGCCCTGCTGTGCATCCAGACCGGCAAGAACCTCTCCGACCCGGACCGCTTCAAGTTCGACGGCACCGGCTACTACCTGAAGTCCACGGAGGAGATGTACGCCATCGACTCCTCGGACGCCTGGCAGGAGGGCTGCCGCAACACCCTCCTGGTCGCGGAGCAGGTCACCACCGAGGGCATGTTCGAGGCCAAGAACCTCATGCCCAAGTTCGACATCCCGGAGGGCTACACCGAGGTCAGCTGGTTCCGCGAGGAGACCATGCGGGGCATGCACCGCCGCTTCCCGGACGGCATCCCCGAGGACCGCATGCGGCAGGTCGAGTACGAGATGGACACGATCATCTCGATGGGCTTCCCCGGCTACTTCCTCGTCGTCGCCGACTTCATCATGTGGGCGAAGAAGCAGGGCATCGCCGTCGGCCCGGGCCGTGGCTCGGCGGCCGGTTCCATCGTGGCGTACGCCCTCGGCATCACCGACCTCGACCCGATCCCGCACGGCCTGATCTTCGAGCGCTTCCTCAACCCCGAGCGCATCTCGATGCCCGATGTCGACATCGACTTCGACGAGCGCCGGCGCGTCGAGGTGATCCGGTACGTGACCGAGAAGTACGGCGCCGACAAGGTCGCCATGATCGGCACGTACGGCAAGATCAAGGCCAAGAACGCGATCAAGGACTCCGCCCGCGTCCTCGGCTACCCGTACGCCATGGGCGACCGGATCACCAAGGCCATGCCCGCCGACGTCCTCGGCAAGGGCATCGACCTCGACGGCATCACCAACCCCTCGCACCCCCGCTACAGCGAGGCGGGCGAGGTCCGGGCGATGTACGAGAACGAGCCGGACGTGAAGAAGGTCATCGACACCGCCAAGGGCGTCGAGGGCCTGGTCCGGCAGATGGGCGTGCACGCCGCCGGCGTCATCATGTCCAGCGAGACCATCACCGAGCACGTCCCCGTCTGGGTGCGGCACACCGACGGCGTCACCATCACCCAGTGGGACTACCCGAGCTGCGAGTCGCTCGGCCTGCTGAAGATGGACTTCCTCGGCCTGCGCAACCTCACGATCATGGACGACGCCGTCAAGATGGTGAAGTCCAACAAGGGGATCGACATCGATCTCCTCGCCCTGCCGCTCGACGACCCCACGACCTTCGAGCTGCTCCAGCGCGGCGACACCCTCGGCGTCTTCCAGTTCGACGGCGGGCCCATGCGGTCCCTGCTGCGGCTGATGAAGCCCGACAACTTCGAAGACATCTCCGCCGTGTCCGCGCTCTACCGCCCGGGCCCGATGGGCATGAACTCGCACACGAACTACGCGCTGCGCAAGAACGGCCAGCAGGAGATCACGCCGATCCACCCGGAGCTGGAGGCACCGCTCAAGGAGGTCCTGGACGTCACCTACGGCCTGATCGTCTACCAGGAGCAGGTGCAGAAGGCCGCCCAGATCATCGCCGGCTACTCGCTCGGCGAGGCCGACATCCTCCGCCGCGTCATGGGCAAGAAGAAGCCCGACGAGCTGGCGAAGAACTTCACCATCTTCCAGGCCGGCGCGAAGAAGAACGGCTACAGCGACGAGGCCATCCAGGCCCTCTGGGACGTCCTGGTCCCCTTCGCCGGCTACGCCTTCAACAAGGCCCACTCCGCCGCGTACGGCCTCGTCTCCTACTGGACCGCCTACCTCAAGGCCAACCACCCGGCCGAGTACATGGCGGCCCTGCTCACCTCGGTCAAGGACGACAAGGACAAGTCCGCCGTCTACCTGAACGAGTGCCGGCGCATGGGCATCAAGGTGCTCCCGCCGAACGTCAACGAGTCCGAGGCGAACTTCGCCGCCCAGGGCGACGACGTGATCCTCTTCGGCCTCACCGCCGTCCGCAACGTCGGCTCCAACGTCGTCGAGTCGATCATCAAGACGCGCAAGGCCAAGGGGAAGTACAGCTCCTTCCCCGACTTCCTCGACAAGGTCGAGGCCGTCGTCTGCAACAAGCGCACCGTCGAGTCGCTGATCAAGGCCGGCGCCTTCGACACCATGGGCCACACCCGCAAGGGCCTGGTCGCCCAGCACGAGCCGATGATCGACACCGTGGTCGCGGTCAAGCGCAAGGAGGCCGAGGGCCAGTTCGACCTCTTCGGCGGCATGGGCGACGAGGACAGCAGCGAGCCCGGCTTCGGACTCGACGTCGAGTTCTCCGAGGTGGAGTGGGAGAAGTCCTACCTGCTCGCCCAGGAGCGCGAGATGCTCGGCCTGTACGTCTCCGACCACCCCCTCTTCGGTCTGGAGCACGTCCTCTCCGACAAGACCGACGCGGGCATCTCCCAGCTCACCGGAGGCGAGCACGCCGACGGCGCCGTCGTCACCATCGGCGGCATCATCTCCGGCCTCCAGCGGAAGATGACCAAGCAGGGCAACGCCTGGGCCATCGCCACCGTGGAGGACCTCGCCGGCTCCATCGAGTGCATGTTCTTCCCCGCCACCTACCAGCTGGTCTCCACCCAGCTCGTCGAGGACGCCGTCGTCTTCGTCAAGGGCCGCCTCGACAAGCGGGAGGACGTGCCCCGGCTGGTCGCCATGGAGCTGATGGTCCCCGACCTGTCCAACGCCGGGACCAACGCGCCCGTCGTCCTCACCATCCCGGCGCTGAAGGTCACCCCGCCGATGGTCAGCCGGCTCGGCGAGATCCTCCAGCACCACAGGGGCAACACCGAGGTACGGATCAAGCTCCAGGGCCCCCGCACCACCACCGTCCTGCGGCTCGACCGCCACCGGGTCCAGCCCGACCCCGCCCTCTTCGGCGACCTGAAGGTGCTGCTCGGCCCGTCCTGTCTGGCGGGCTGACCCCCGCACGCGCAAGGGGCGCGCCCGTCGTCACGGGCGCGCCCCTTTGCCTTGCCGCGGCAGGCGTCAGTTGTGGCCGAAGCGCTTCTGACGGCCCTTCCGCGCCATGTCACCGGGGGTGACCTGCGCGGCGCGGTGCTCGGCCTGGGACTCGATCGACGACCGCTGCGCCTGCTCGGAGCTGCGCTCGGCCGGCGACTGCTGCTTCTGACTGCGGTTCTGGTTGCGGTTCTTGGCCATGGGGATGATGCCTCCTCGAAGGGATCTAGGGGCCAGGGCCGCTGTCAGACTCACACACCGGGAGAAACGCCGCATTTTGGATCATTGCGGAGCGTCACGGACCGCCGGACGCCACTCCGCCACGCCGATGATCCAGTTCCGGCCGTCAAGCCCCCGCCGGTCGGGCAGACTCGAAGCAAACCCGAAGCACCTCCGATCCCGAGTCCGACCCCGAGGTTTCCCGAAAGAGGGTGGAACACGTGGACCGCTGCGTCGTCCTGGTGGACGCCGGCTACCTGCTGGGCGCCGCCGCCAGCCTCCTCGCCGGGGAACCGGCCCGCTCCCGGATCAGCGTCGACCACGCCGCGCTCATCCAGCAGCTGCGCCGCCGCGCCGAGGACGAGACCGCGCTGCCCCTGCTGCGGATCTACTGGTTCGACGGCGCGCCCGACCGGGTGCCGCAGCCCGAGCACCGCAGGCTGCGCGTGATGCCCCGGGTGACGGTGCGGCTCGGCGCCCTGACCCGCAGCGAGGGCCGCTGGGCGCAGAAGGGCGTCGACGCGGCCATGCACACCGAGCTCACCGAGCTCGCCCGCAACCGGGCCTGCTCCGACATCGTGCTGGTCACCGGCGACGGCGACCTGCTGCCCGGCCTCATGTCCGCCAAGGAGCACGGCGTCGCCGTCCACCTGTGGGCCGTCCAGGCCGCGGACGGCGACTACAACCAGTCGGAGGACCTCGTCGCCGAGGCCGACGAGCGACGGGTCCTCGACCGCGCCTTCATCACCCGGGCCGTCCGCGCCCGCGACCTCACCGGCCTCTGCGCCCCGGCCCCCGCCCCTCGCCCCGAGATCGCGGCCATCCTCTCCGCCCCACTGCCCGAATCCGCCCTCGCCGCCTCCGCCGAACGTGCGGCCGAGGCCGTCGAAGCCGCCGCCTCCGCCGTACGGAACGGGGAGCGGTCCGCCGCCGAGGCGTCCGACCCCTCCCGCGACGGCCACGGAGCCGACGGGCACGGCGAGCTCAACGATCACGCCGGGCACAACGGCCACACCGGGCACAACGGCCACGCCCCCGCCCCGGCGCACGGCAAGGGCATCCCCACCCCCAAGGACCTCGCGGGACTGCGCGCCCCGGCGGGCGGACCGGCCACGCCCTCCGCCACCCAGACGGCCAGCGCCCTGCGCTGGTCCTCCGACCGGGGCCTGATCGAACGCCCCGGCTCCTCCTGGGTCGGCGAGCCGCCGGAGACGGCCTCCCTGCCGACCCTCGCCCAGCTCACCAGCGCCGAGCAGCGCTGGGCCGACCGCGAGGAGGACATCACCACCGTCGGCGGCGACCCCTTCGAGGTCGGACAGGTGTTCGCCCGCCGGTGGATGGAGCGGCTCACCGACCCGGGCCACGTGCAGAAGCTCTCCGCCCTCTACCCCCGCATTCCGCACCGCATCGACGGCGAACTCCTCCGTTACGCCGCCCGCTTCGGCCTGCTCGCCCACAAGGACGACCAGATCGACGAGCACGACCGCTACGCCATCCGGGCCGGGTTCTGGCGCGAGATCGACGTCCGGGCCGCCGCCGAACACGCCCCCGCGCCCGGAGCCGGCCCGGCGACCCCGTAGGCTCTCCCTCCGTGAGTACGGTGTGCGTGGTGCGGGATCTGGTCAAGACGTACCCCGCCACGCGCGGCAGGCGCGGTACGCCCGCGACCCCGGAGGTGCGGGCCACCGACGGGATCAGCCTGGACGTGCGCGGCGGTGAGATCTTCGGGCTGCTCGGCCCCAACGGCGCCGGCAAGTCCACCCTCGTCCGCCAGCTCACCGGCCTCATGCGCCCCGACTCCGGCACCGTCGAACTCCTCGGGCACGACCTCGTCCGCCACCCCGGACGCGCCGCCCGCCTCCTCGCCTACCTCGGCCAGGAGTCCACCGCCCTCGACGAGCTGACCGTCTCCCTCGCCGCCGAGACCACCGGACGGCTCCGCGGCCTGTCCGCCCACGACGCCCGCGCCGAGCGCGATGCCGTCCTGGACGAGCTCGGCCTCGGCGAGATCGCCGGCCGGCCCCTGAAGAAGCTCTCCGGCGGCCAGCGCCGGCTCGCCTGCTTCGCCGCCGCCCTCGTCGGCCGCCGCCCCGTCCTCGTCCTGGACGAGCCCACCACCGGCATGGACCCGGTCGCCCGCCGGGCCGTCTGGGCGGCCGTCGACCGGCGGCGCGCCGAGCACGGCACCACGGTGCTCCTCGTCACCCACAACGTCATCGAGGCCGAGACCGTCCTCGACCGGGTCGCCGTCCTGGAACGCGGCCGGGTCATCGCCTGCGACACCCCGGCCGGCCTCAAGGAGCGCGTCGCCGGCGAGGTCCGCGTCGACCTGCTGTGGCGCGAAGCCGCCCCCCTCCACCTCCCCGAGGTCGCCGCCCTGCGCGGCCTCGCCCAGGAGTCCGGGCGCCGCTGGGTCCTCCGGCTCGCCCCCGACGCCGCCCGCGCGGCCGTCGCCGCCGTCACCGGCGGGGCCGCCTTCGCCGCGCTCGACGACTTCACCCTCGCCACCCCCAGCCTGGAGGACGTGTACCTCGCCCTCGGCGGCCGGACCGAGGGACTGGTGAAGGCGTGAACCCCCGCGTTTCGACCGTGACCGTCAGGAGCCGTACGCAGTGAGCACCGTGCCCGCCGAGGTTCTGCCGACCGCCGCGCGCCCCGCGGGGACCGGCCGGACGCAGGACGCCGCCGCGCCCCTCGCCCCGGCCGCCCGGCTGCTGCCCTCCCTGGCCGCCGTCTACCGTGCCCAGCTCTCGCGGGCCCGGGTCGCCCGCATCCCCCTCCTCTTCGTGGCGACGTTCCAGTCCGTCGGGATCATGGTCCTGATGCGCGGGGTCGTCGACGGCGGCAGCGAGGCGCGGGCCGTCGTCGCCGGGTCCTCCGTGCTCGTCGTCGCCTTCGTCGCGCTCAACCTGCTCGCCCAGTACTTCGGCCAGCTGCGGGCCGGTGGCGGCCTCGACCACTACGCCACCCTGCCCGTGCCGCCCGCCGCCGTCGTCCTCGGCGCCGCCGGGGCGTACGCCTCCTTCACCGTGCCCGGCACGGTCGTCACCGCCGTCACCGGCTCCGTCCTGTTCGGGCTGCCCCTCGGCCACCTGTGGATCCTCGGCGCCGTCGTCCCCCTCGCCGGGGCGGCGCTCGCCGGGCTCGGCGCGGCGCTCGGCCTCCTCGCCCCCCGCCAGGAGCTGGCCACCCTCCTCGGCCAGCTCGGCATGTCCGCCGCCCTGCTCCTCGGCGTCCTGCCCGCGGAGCGGCTGCCCGGGCCGATCGGCTGGGCGCGGGACCTGCTGCCCTCCACGTACGGCGTCGAAGCACTGGCCCGTACCTTCGCGCCGCACCCCGACTGGGTGGCCGTCGCCCGCGACCTCGCGGTGTGCGGAGTCGTCGGCGTGCTGTCCCTCGCGGTCGCCACGTGGGCCTACCGGCGGGCCGCGGTCCGCTGAGGCGGGGCACAGCCGCACCTGGCACGATGGCGGGGTGACCGCACCTCTGACTCCCTCTCAGCCTCCGCCGAACGATCCCGACTGGCCCCCGCCGCCCCCGCCGCTGCTCGGTCCGGCCGGCGACCCGATCACGGCGGCCGAAGTGGTGCAGGGCATCGTGGTGACGATCGCCTCGGCGGTCGCCGGAGCGCTCCTGGGCCTGCTGTGGCTCTGGCAGGCGCCGCACGTGAAGCTGATCTCCGACGGCAAGGGCGTCTACCTCCGCGACTCCGAGGGCGAGGCGGCGATCGGCGCGGACGGCACCTTCGTCCTGCTCGCGCTCGCCTTCGGCGCGGCCGCCGCGGTCCTGGTCTTCCTGCTGCGCCGCAAGGGCGGGGTGCCGCTCGTCCTCGGCCTGGCCGCCGGCGGTGTGCTCGGCTCGCTGCTCGCCTGGTGGCTGGGCTCCTCCCTCGGACCCACGGCGAACGTCGTCGCCCACGCCAAGCAGGTCGGCCCGAACGTCACCTTCGACGCGCCGCTCGAACTCAACATGGCCGCCGCCGCGATGCTGGCCTGGCCGCTCGCGGCGACCGTCGTGCACCTCGCCCTCACGGCCCTCTTCGGCCCCCGTGACCCGGAACCGGAGGGACCCTGGGGCCCCTGAGCGGTCCCGGACGGCGGCGAAGGGCCCGGCGGTGACGCACCCGCCGGGCCCTCTCACGTACCCGCCGCCTCCCGCCGGCCGCGCGGCGCCGTTCACCGCACCCCGGCCGCCGGGGACCGGCCGCTCGGCCCCGTCCGCTCAGTCCCGGCCGATCGGCGCCAGGACCGCCGAGGTGAGCGCCGCCAGGTCCGTGGGGGAGAGCTCGACCTCCAGCCCGCGCCGGCCCGCCGAGACGCAGATCGTCGCGTGCCCGGAGGCCGAGGAGTCGAGAACCGTCCGCAGCCGCTTGCGCTGCCCCAGCGGCGAGATCCCGCCCCGTACGTAGCCCGTGGTGCGCTCGGCCGCCGCCGGGTCGGCCATCGCCGCCCGCTTGCCGCCGACCGCAGAGGCCAGCGCCTTCAGGTCCAGCTGCCCCGCGACCGGGACCACCGCCACGGTCAGCTCGCCGTCCACGTCCGCCACCAGCGTCTTGAAGACCCGGTCGGGGGAGACGCCCAGGGCCTGCGCTGCCTCCTCGCCGTACGAGGGGGACGCCGGGTCGTGCTCGTACGCGTGCAGGGTGAACGGGGTGCCGGCCGAGGTCAGGGCCACCGTCGCGGGCGTGCCCCCGGCGTTCTTCCGCTTCTTCGCCACGCGCTCTCCTCGGGACTCAGTTCGGGTACGTCGGCGCGATCGTCAGATCCACCGCCGGCAGGGAGGGCAGGTGCCGCAGCACCGCCGTCTCCGAGCGCAGCAGCGCCAGCTCCTCGCGCAGCCGCGTCGCGGTGTCCGGGACCTGCAGGAGCCGCTGCTTCGACGGGGTGTCGAGCACCGCGGCCGCCGCCACCAGGTACGACACCACCGAGGGCTCGTCGGGCAGCTCGCTGGTCGTCAGCGACCGCTCCCGCGCTCCGGCCAGCCGCTTCTGGTAGTCGCGGAAGGCCCGCAGCACCCCCTCGGCGAGGCTGTCGGCGCCCTCCCCGGGCACCTCGGGGATCTCCTCCACCTCGGCCACCAGGAACGGACCGCTCGCGTCGACGGAGAGCAGCCGCACCCGGGTCGTGCCGGTGGCCATCACCTCGAAGCTGCCGTCGGCGCGCTCCCGGATCGAGGCCGCGTCGGCGACGCAGCCCACCTCGTGGAAGGAACGGATCGGATCGGGGCCGAAGCCCGCGGCGGGGCCCTTCTCCGGCAGCGCCGTCGGGTCCGGCATGCCGGGGGCGGTGGGCGCGACCTCGTGCCCGTCCCGGATGGCGACGACGGCGAAACGGCGCGGCTCGGACTCGTCGCCCGTGAGCAGCTCCCGCATCATGGCGCGATAACGCTCCTCGAAAACGTTCAGCGGCAGCACGAGGCCGGGGAACAGCACCGCGTTGAGCGGGAAGAGTGGCAGGCGAGCGGTGGTCACAGCGGTCAAGCCTAACGGCCGCCGGCCCCGCCCCGTCCGGGTATTTCCCGGCCGCCCTCCCACAGCGGCGTCCGGCGCGCCAGCTCGCCGCGCACCCGGTCCCGCGCGGCGAGGAATCCGCGGAGCGGATCCTGCCGTCCGGCACCCCACGGGAACGAGGTGGCGTACGGGCCGATCCGGCCGAATTCGGCCAGCGCGTCGGCCCACCGCCCCCGCGCCGCGAGCACGTACGCGAGGAGGTTGCGCACCTCCGCCGGCCACGGGTCGGCCGCGGGGAAGACCGCCGACAGGCCGAGCCCGCGGTCGGCGGCCCGGTCCACGCGCTCGCCGGCCACCGGCCGGCCCGATCCGGGCACCATCCGCAGCCGGTCGTAGGCCGCGCGGACCGGGAGCGCGCGGACCAGTGAGTCCGGGGCGGCGTCGTCGGCGGCCTGCTCGGCGAAGTCGAAGGCGGCCCGGTGCGAGCCGTACCACTGGGAGGACAGGTACTTCAGCGCGGCGACGTGGCAGCCGTAGTGGTGCGGGGAACGGCGCAGGGCCCGCTCCCACAGCGACTCGAAGACCGCGTGCCCGGCGTGCGCCCCGCGCGCGTGGTCCAGGGCGAGGCGCCACGGCACCGGGTCGTCCGGCGCCTCCTCCGTGATCCTCCGGATCAGCGGGTCCAGTTCGCGCAGCCGCTCGGCGCGGGCGGGCGACTCCCAGGCCCGGCGCACCGCGAGCTGCGCCGTGACGAGCAGCGCGTCCGGGTCCCCGGGCGACGCGGCCAGCCACTCGGTGAGCCAGCCGTCCCTGCTGTACGCGAAGGTGGCGAGCCGCGTCACGTACCGGTCGCGGTCCTCCCACTCGCCGCCGTCCCGCGTGGTGGCCAGCAGCTTGGCGGCGGGCCCGGGGTCGGCGAGCGCGGCGGAGACGAGCGCGGGGCCGAGCCGCCCGTCCGGGGCGTCGAGCAGCACGTCGTCGTCCGGCACGAGGCCGGCGGTGAGCCGGGGGGCGTGCCGGACCGCGCGGACGCTCCCGATCAGGGCGCGGAACAAGGACATGGTGCGACGCATTTTCCCATCCGCCGCCTTCCTCCCGCGCCCTCCTGCCCAGGGCCTTCACCCGCGCCTCACCGGCTCCCCGCACCCGGAGCGGCGGGCCGCCCCCGCCGGCCGGTCCTGCCGGGCCGCCGCTCAGCCTCGCCCCCGGGCCGGGTGGCCGGTCAGCCGCGGCGCAGCAGCCGGGTCGCGCCCGCTGCCACCGTCGTCGCCAGGACCCAGCCGACGAGGATCAGCACCGTGGCCACCCACTGCCAGATCCCCTCAAGGCGCCAGTAGCCCTCCTGCCCGAGATTGATCACCGGCAGCAGCAGGTCGAGGGCGTACAGCGTGGCGTTCCACTCCGGCGACTCCTCCTTCTTGAGCGGATCGGGGCGGTAGCGCGCGAAGGCCACCGTGCCCGCCGCCCACAGGACCGCCATCCACAGCGCCGCCCGGCCCGGCCGGTACCCGTAGGCCACCGTCAGGTCCTGGAGGTAGCCCCACAGCTTCCCCGCCACCGGCAGCGTCTCGCGTCTGCGCCGCTGCTTGGCGAGCAGCACCTCGCGGGCGTCCGCGTCCTCCCCGCTGGCGCGCAGGACCGTCGCGAGCCGCTCGTACGGCTCGGGGGCGTACTCCGGCGTGGCCGCCGCCACCCATTCCAGGCGCCTGGCCAGCGGGAAGTGCCCGTACGGCACCAGGTTCTCGTAGACGAAGCCGCCCATCGCCAGGCCCCCCGGCCCCGGCCAGCTGGTCGACAGGTCGATCAGCGTGACCACCTTCGCCCCGTTGAGCACCACCCGGCCCTCCTCCGGCCGCTCCCCGTTGAACCGCAGCTCGGGGGTGACGATCCGGCGCAGCGACACCTCCTCCCGGCGCGCCCCGTTCAGCACGAACCGCGCGTGGTGCAGGTCCACCGCGTCCCCGAACCGGCCGTCGTCGAGCCGCACCCCGCCGTGGCACTCCACCGGCTTGCGCCGTGCGTCCTGGGAGGGCGCCGTCCCGTACGGCGGGGTCCCCGTCACGTTCCCCGTGCCGTCGTACACCCACGCCGCGTTCAGGTACAGCGAGCGCTCCACCGTCAGCTGGGGCGCGTTGAGCGCCCGGCGCTGCTGCGCGCCGCGCAGCACACTGCCGCGCAGACTCAGCGAGACACCGATCTGCGCCCCGCGCAGGCTCAGCTCCCCGTAGGTCTCGATCAGCTCGGCCTGGAGGTCCTGCGCCACCACCATCCCGTCCGCCGCGATGGCCCGGCCCTGCCGGTCCGGCCACACCTGGATCTGGTTGATGAGCAGGTCCGTGCCGATCTGCGCGTCCGTCAGCCGGATGCCCCGCCGCACCCGGCAGCGCGGCAGGTGCAGGTCCCCCTCGGTGTGCAGCCGGGCCGCCTCCAGGCGCGGAATGGCGCACTCGACCAGCCGCAGCGTCCCGAACCGGGACTCCGGCACCACCACCTCGCCGTCGAACCGGCAGCCGGTCAGCTCCACGTACGGCCCTATCGTGCCGCCGGCCAGATTCAGCACCCCCGTGATCCGCGCCCCGCGCAGCTTCAGCGCGGCCACCCGCCCCGGCCGCGCCTGCGGCCCGTCGAGCAGCAGCCGCTGCACCACCTCGGCGCTGACGCACCGCTGCTCGCCCCACAGATGCGGCCCGAACGGGTCGTCCCGCTCCGCGATCCCCTCCGTCAGGTCGCACGTCCTGCCGATCCGGAACGCCCGCCACATGGCCTGCTCCGGACCCGTGAGACCCTCCGGCACCCCGTCCTCGTGCGGCTCGGTCAATGCCGCCCCCTCGCTTTCCACGATCCGCGTCCACGATTCCGCTGCCGGATTCGTGGATTCGTACAGCCGTTCTTCCCGGTGAGTGACGGGCTGAACGCTAACGGTCAGGAGTGGCGACCAGACGCCAGTGGGACGCGTATCAGCCAGTGATACGAGGGGCCGCGGCGTGTATCAGCCAGTGATACGGCCGACCGGCTCCTTCGGCCCGTCTGCGAGAATTGACCCGTGATCTCTCGAATCGATCTGCGCGGCGAGGCCCTCCCCGAGGGTTCCGCCCTGCGTGACCTGCTGCCCCGTGCCGAGTTCGACGTGGAAGCCGCCCTGGAGAAGGTGCGGCCGATCTGCGAGGCCGTGCATCATCGGGGCGACGCGGCGCTGATCGAGTACGCGGAGAAATTCGACGGCGTCCGGCTCGACCAGGTCCGGGTGCCCGCCGCCGCCCTGCGGCGCGCCCTCGACGAACTCGACCCCGCCGTCCGCGCCGGCCTGGAGGAGTCCATCCGGCGCGCCCGGCTGGTCCACGCCGCCCAGCGCCGCACCACCCACACCACCCAGGTCGTGCCCGGCGGCACCGTCACCGAGAAGTGGATCCCGGTCGAGCGCGTCGGCCTCTACGCCCCCGGCGGCCGCTCCGTCTACCCCTCCTCCGTGATCATGAACGCGGTCCCGGCCCAGGAGGCGGGCGTCGCCTCCGTCGCGCTGGCGTCCCCGCCGCAGAAGGAGTTCGGGGGTCTGCCGCACCCCACCATCCTGGCCGCCTGCGCCCTCCTCGGCGTGGACGAGGTGTACGCCGTGGGCGGCGCCCAGGCCGTCGCCATGTTCGCGTACGGCACCGAGTCCTGCGCGCCCGCGAACATGGTCACCGGCCCCGGCAACATCTGGGTCGCCGCCGCCAAGCGCTACTTCACCGGCCGCATCGGCATCGACACCGAGGCGGGCCCGACCGAGATCGCGGTCCTCGCGGACTCCACCGCCGACCCGGTCCACGTCGCCTCCGACCTGATCAGCCAGGCCGAGCACGACCCGCTCGCCGCCGCCGTCCTCGTCACCGACTCTCCCGAGCTCGCCGAGGCCGTCGAGAAGGAGCTTCGGACGCAGGTCGCCGCCGCCAAGCACGTCGACGACCGGATCGCCCCCGCCCTCTCCGGCAAGCAGTCCGCGATCGTCCTGGTCGACGGCGTGGAGGAGGGCCTGCGCGTCGTCGACGCCTACGGCGCCGAGCACCTGGAGATCCAGACCCGCGACGCCGCCGCCGTCGCCGACCGGGTCCGCAACGCGGGCGCGATCTTCGTCGGCCCCTGGGCCCCGGTCTCCCTCGGCGACTACTGCGCCGGCTCCAACCACGTCCTGCCCACCGGCGGCTGCGCCTGCCACTCCTCGGGCCTCTCCGTGCAGTCCTTCCTGCGCGGTGTGCACATCGTGGACTACACCCGCGACGCGCTCGCCGAGGTCGCCCACCACGTGGTGACCCTCGCCGAGGCGGAGGACCTGCCCGCCCACGGCGCCGCGATCAAGGCGAGGTTCGGATGGAAGGTGCCGCAGACCCCGTGACCGGAATCGACGACCTCCCCATCCGCGACGAGCTGAAGGGCAAGTCCCCCTACGGCGCGCCGCAGCTGGACGTGCCCGTCCAGCTGAACACCAACGAGAACCCCTACCCGCTGCCCGAGCCGCTCGTGGCCCGGATCGCCGAGCGGGTCGCCGAGGCCGCCCGCGGCCTCAACCGCTACCCCGACCGGGACGCGGTCGAGCTGCGCACCGAGCTCGCCCGCTACCTCACCCGAACCGGCAAGCACCCGGTCACCCTCGGGAACGTCTGGGCCGCCAACGGCTCCAACGAGGTCCTCCAGCAGCTCCTCCAGGCCTTCGGCGGCCCCGGCCGTACCGCGATCGGCTTCGAGCCCTCGTACTCGATGCACGCCCTGATCGCCCGCGGCACCGGCACCGGCTGGATCTCCGGGCCGCGCAACGAGGACTTCACCGTGGACGTGGCGGCCGCCCGCGAGGCGATCGCCGAGCACCGGCCCGACGTCGTCTTCATCACCTCCCCCAACAACCCCACCGGTACCGCCGTCGAGACCGACACCGTCCTCGCCCTGTACGAGGCCGCCCAGGCCGCGAAGCCCTCCCTGGTCGTCGTGGACGAGGCGTACGTGGAGTTCAGCCACCACGACTCGGCCCTGCCCCTCATCGAGGGCCGGCCGCACCTGGTGGTCTCCCGCACCATGTCCAAGGCCTTCGGCGCCGCCGGACTGCGCCTCGGCTACCTCGCCGCCCACCCGGCGGTGGTCGACGCGGTGCAGCTGGTCCGCCTCCCGTACCACCTCTCCGCCGTCACCCAGGCCACCGCGCTCGCCGCCCTGGAGCACACCGACACCCTCCTCGGGTACGTCGAGCAGCTCAAGGCCGAGCGGGACCGGCTCGTCACCGAGCTGCGGGCGATCGGCTACGAGGTCACCGACTCCGACGCCAACTTCGTCCAGTTCGGGCGCTTCGACGGGGCCGAGGGCTCCCACGAAGCCTGGCGGAAGATCCTCGACCGGGGCGTCCTGGTCCGGGACAACGGCGTACCGGGCTGGCTGCGGGTCACCGCCGGCACCCCCGAAGAGAACGACGCGTTCCTCGACGCGGTCCGTGAACTGATGAAGGAGCAGAAGCGATGAGCCGCGTAGGCCGCGTTGAGCGCACCACCAAGGAGACCTCCGTCGTCGTCGAGATCGACCTCGACGGCACCGGAAAGGTCGACGTGTCGACCGGGGTCGGCTTCTACGACCACATGCTCGACCAGCTCGGCCGGCACGGTCTGTTCGACCTGACCGTGAAGACCGACGGCGACCTGCACATCGACTCGCACCACACCATCGAGGACACCGCCCTCGCCCTCGGTGCCGCCTTCAAGCAGGCCCTCGGCGACAAGGTCGGCATCTACCGCTTCGGCAACTGCACCGTGCCGCTGGACGAGTCGCTCGCCCAGGTCACCGTCGACCTCTCCGGCCGCCCCTACCTCGTGCACACCGAGCCCGAGAACATGGCGCCGATGATCGGCTCGTACGACACGACGATGACGCGCCACATCCTGGAGTCCTTCGTGGCCCAGGCCCAGATCGCGCTGCACGTCCACGTCCCGTACGGGCGCAACGCCCACCACATCGTGGAGTGCCAGTTCAAGGCGCTCGCCCGCGCCCTGCGGTACGCCTCCGAGCGCGACCCGCGCGCCGCCGGCATCCTCCCCTCCACGAAGGGCGCCCTGTAGTCGTGAACGGCCTCTCCACCATCCTGATCGTCGTCGGGCTGTTCCTCCTCGGCGGCATCTACTCCTTCGTCAAGCAGCAGATGCCCAAGGGTCTGATCGTGCTGCTCTCCCTCGGCGCGGCGATGTGTCTCGCCGCCGGTGTACTGCGACTGGACGTATGGGCATGAGTACGGCATCCCCGAAGAAGGTCGTCGTCTTCGACTACGGCTTCGGCAACGTCCGCTCCGCCGAGCGCGCGCTCGCCCGGGTCGGCGCCGACGTCGAGATCACCCGCGACTACGAGAAGGCGATGAACGCCGACGGACTCCTCGTCCCCGGCGTCGGCGCCTTCTCCGCCTGCATGCGGGGGCTCAAGGAGGCCCGCGGCGACTGGATCATCGGCCGCCGGCTCTCCGGGGGCCGCCCGGTCATGGGCATCTGCGTCGGCATGCAGATCCTCTTCGCCCGCGGCGTCGAGCACGGCGTCGAGACCGAGGGCCTCGACGAGTGGCCCGGCAGCGTCGAGCCCCTGAACGCCCCGGTCGTGCCGCACATGGGCTGGAACACGGTCGAGGCGGCCGACGGCAGCGAGCTGTTCGCCGGCCTGGACGCCGACGCCCGGTTCTACTTCGTGCACTCCTACGCGGTGCGCGACTGGACCCTGGAGATCGGCAACCCCACCCTCGCCGCCCCGAAGGTCACCTGGGCGACCCACGGCGAACCGTTCGTCGCCGCGGTCGAGAACGGCGCCCTGTGGGCGACCCAGTTCCACCCGGAGAAGTCCGGTGACGCCGGCGCCCAGCTCCTCACCAACTGGATCGGAACCCTGTGACTGTGTTGTCTGGAAGCGTGCTCGAACTCCTCCCCGCCGTCGACGTCCGCGACGGTCAGGCCGTCCGTCTCGTGCACGGCGAGTCCGGCACCGAGACCTCCTACGGCTCCCCGCTGGAGGCCGCCCTCGCCTGGCAGAACTCCGGCGCCGAGTGGCTGCACCTGGTCGACCTCGACGCGGCCTTCGGCACCGGCGACAACCGTGAGCTGATCGCCCAGGTCGCCGGCGCGATGGACATCAAGGTCGAGCTGTCCGGCGGCATCCGCGACGACGCCTCCCTCGCCGCCGCCCTCGCCACCGGCTGCACCCGCGTCAACCTGGGCACGGCCGCCCTGGAGACCCCCGAGTGGGTCGCCAAGGTCATCGCCGAGCACGGCGACAAGATCGCCGTCGGCCTCGACGTGCGCGGCACGACCCTGCGCGGGCGCGGCTGGACCCGCGACGGCGGCGACCTGTACGAGACGCTGGCCCGCCTCGACTCCGAGGGCTGCGCCCGCTACGTCGTCACCGACATCGCCAAGGACGGCACCCTGCAGGGCCCCAACCTGGAGCTCCTGAAGAACGTCTGCGCGGCCACCGACAAGCCGGTCGTCGCCTCCGGCGGCGTCTCCTCCCTGGACGACCTGCGGGCCCTGTCGGGTCTCGTCCCGCTGGGCGTCGAGGGCGCGATCGTCGGCAAGGCGCTCTACGCCAAGGCCTTCACCCTCGAAGAGGCCCTGGAGGCGGTGGCCTCGGCATGACCGACGCGCTCCGCAAGGTCGTCACCGGAGCCCCGTGGGAGGAGCAGTTCGGCTACTCCCGCGCGGTCGAGCTCCCTAACGGCCTGGTCCTGGTCTCCGGCTGCACCTCGGTGGTCGACGGACAGATCGCCGAGGGCGGCCCGTACGACCAGGCCGTCAACTCCTTCCAGGTGGCCCTCGGTGCCCTGAAGCAGCTCGGCCTCGGCGTGGAGGACGTGGTGCGGACCCGGATGTACCTCACCCACGCGCGTGACGTGGAGGAGGTCGGCCGGGCCCACAAGGACCTGTTCGACGCCGTCCGCCCCGCCGCGTCGATGCTCATCGTCTCCGGCTTCGTTGACCCCCGCCTCGTCGTCGAGGTCGAGGTCGAGGCGTACAGGAGGAACGCGGCATGAGCCTCGCCGTACGAGTGATCCCCTGCCTGGACGTGGACAACGGCCGCGTCGTCAAGGGCGTCAACTTCCAGAACCTGCGGGACGCGGGCGACCCCGTCGAGATGGCCAAGCTGTACGACGCCGAGGGCGCCGACGAGCTCACCTTCCTCGACATCACCGCCTCCTCCGGCAACCGGGAGACCACCTACGACGTGGTGCGCCGCACCGCCGAGCAGGTCTTCATCCCGCTCACCGTGGGCGGCGGGGTGCGCTCCGCAGAGGACGTCGACAAGCTGCTGCGGGCCGGGGCCGACAAGGTGGGCGTCAACACCGCCGCCATCGCCCGCCCCGAGCTGATCCAGGAGATCGCGGAGCGCTTCGGCCGCCAGGTCCTCGTGCTCTCGGTCGACGCCCGGCGCACGGCCTCGGGTTCCTTCGAGGTCACCACGCACGGCGGCCGCAAGGGCACCGGCATCGACGCCGTGGAGTGGGCCCACCGGGCCGCCGAGCTGGGCGCGGGGGAGATCCTGCTCAACTCGATGGACGCGGACGGGACGAAGGACGGCTACGACACCGAGATGATCGCGGCCGTGCGCAAGCACGTCACGGTGCCGGTGATCGCCTCCGGCGGAGCCGGGAAGCTCTCCGACTTCCCGCCGGCCGTGGCGGCGGGCGCGGACGCGGTGCTCGCGGCCTCCGTCTTCCACTTCGGCGACCTGCGGATCTCGCAGGTCAAGGACGCGCTGCGGGAGGCGGGCCGGCCGGTCCGCTGAGCGCTCGACAGGAAGGGCCCCCGCGGGGGCCCTTCCTCTTCCCGAGATGCACAGGATTTATTGTGCAATTTATCTTGCGCAAGATTTCCTTCCTTTCTAGGGTCGTGGACATGACGTCGCCGGAGAACCGCCGGATCACCGATCTCGGCACCCTCAAAGCCATCTCGCACCCGCTGCGGATGCGCCTCTACCGCGCCCTCTTCGTGGCCCGCACCGCCACCGCCTCCCAGCTCGCCGACCAGGTCGACGAGGCCGTCTCCCTCGTCAGCTACCACCTGCGCAAGCTCGCCGACCACGGTCTGATCGAGGAGGCCGAGACGCAGTCGGCGGACGGCCGCGAACGCTGGTGGAAGCCCAGCTCGTACGGCTTCAGCATCCAGGAGGAGGACGTCAGGGACGCCCCCGAGCTGGCCGCCGCGAGCGACGCCTTCGGCCGCACGGTCAACGAGCAGCGCGTCGAACTCCACCGCCGCTTCCTCGACGAGCGGCTCACCTGGTCCCCCGAATGGCGCTCCGCCCCCCTCAGCTCCGAGTGGCTGCCCCGCCTCAACGCCGCCGAGCTGACCGCCCTCGGCCAGGAGCTCGAAGCAGTCCTGCAGAAGTACGACCGGGCCGCCCGCGCGGCCGAAGCGGCCGGCGACACCGAGGGCCGCGAGAACGTCGCCGTGCACCTCCACGCGTTCCCCTACCGCTCGTGACGGCCACCGTCGTCGCGCCGCCGGGCCGCCCCGCCCACCGTGACCCCCAGGTCCTGCGCTGGCTCGGCGCCTACACCGCCTCCACCACCGGCGACATGGTCTACCACCTGGCCCTCTCCTGGGCCGCCGTCCAGAGCGGCACCCCCGCGCAGGCCGGGATCGTGCTCTCCCTGAGCGCCGTGATGCGCGCCCTGCTGATGCTCTTCGGGGGAGTGGTCGCCGACCGGTTCGGACCCCGCCGGGTCGTCATCTCCTCCGATGCCGTCCGCTGTGTCGTCGTCCTCGGCGTCGCCGCCCTGCTCGCGCTCTCCACCCCGGGGCTCTGGGCCCTCGCCGCCCTCGCGGTCGTCTTCGGAGCCGTGGACGCCCTCTTCATGCCCGCCGTCGGCGCCCTGCCACCGCGGATCGCGCCCCCCGCCCAGCTCGGCAGGGTCCAGGGCATGCGGAGCCTCTCGTACCGGACATCGGTCCTGCTCGGCGCTCCGCTCGGCGGGCTCGCGGTCGCCCTCGGCGGACCGGCCGCCGCGTTCGGCGCGGCGGGACTGCTCTTCGCCTTCTCGCTGCCCCTGCTCCTGGCGCTCCGCCTCTCGCCGCTGCCCTCCGGCGGCGGGCGGCCACGGGAGAGGACCACCGCCCTGCGCGACCTCACCGACGGACTGCGCTACATCCGCCGGCACCGCGTCCTCGGCCCGCTGGTGATCGTCGTCGCCCTGAGCGACCTCGGCTTCGTCGGCCCCCTCAACGTCGGCCTCGCGCTCCTCTCCGACCAGCGCGGCTGGGGCGCCGCCGGCGTCGGCTGGGTCCTCGCCGGCTTCGGTACGGGAGCGGGCGCCGCGTCCCTGGTCCTGACCGTACGGGGCCGCATCCCGCGCGCCGGCCGGGTCCTCGCCTGGACCATCGCCCTCGGCGCGGTGTCGATCGGCGCCCTCGCGTATGTGCCGCGGCTGCCGGCGGCCGTGGCCGTGTCCGTCGCGATCGGCCTGCTCGCCGGACTCAGCGGCGCGCTGTGCGGAGCGCTCACCCAGACCGAGTGCGACCCCGCCTACCTGGGCCGGGTCACCTCGGTGACCACCTTCTTCAGCCTCGGCGTCGCCCCGCTGAGCTTCCCGCTCACCGGGGCGGCCGTCGCCATGTGGGGCCCGGCGCCGGTCTTCACCGCCAGCGCCGCCGTCTGCGTCCTCGGCGGGCTCTACGGCCTCTCGGCGCAGGCCCTGCGCCGCGCGGAGATGCCCTGACGGTCCCGGCTCAGATCCCCAGCTGCTTCGTCTCCCGCAGCCGCTCGATCGCCTCCGGCTCCCCGTCCAGGTCCACCTTCGCCGCGCCCTGCCGCCCGAACAGGTACATCATCAGCTCACCCGGCTCCCCGGAGACCGTCACCACCGGGGTGCCGCGGTGGGCGACCACCGTCTGGCCGTTGGGGCGGCGCAGCACCAGGCCCACCGGCGCCTTGCGGCCCAGCAGCCGGGCGGTGCGCTCCAGGCGCGACCAGAGCGCGTCCGCGAAGACCGGGTCCGGCTCGCGGGCCGGCCAGTCGCCCTGCGCCCGCCGGACGTCCTCCGCGTGGACGTAGAACTCGACCACGTTCGCCCCCTCGTCCACCTGCTTGATGGTGAACGGCGAGAACCGGGGCGGCCCCGTCCTGATCAGCTGGATCAGTTCCTCGTACGGCTTCGCGGCGAACTCCTCCCGCACCCGCTCCGCCCGCTCCCGCAGCACCGGCACCAGCGAGCCCGCCGCCGCGTCCGGCCGGCGCTCCCGCACCACCACATGGGCCGCCAGGTCCCGGGTCCGCCAGCCCTCGCAGAGCGTCGGGGCGTCCGGGCCCGCCGCCTCCAACAGGTCGGCGAGCAGAAGTCGTTCACGTGTGGCATGCGTCGACATGCACGCCAGCGTACGTCCCGGCCGCCGCGTCCGCCCAGTGGACACCGGCCCGGACACCCCTTCCCGCCACGGCACAATGGCGCCATGAGCAGCAATCTCGACCCGGCCGTGGCCGCCCGGCTCACGCGCAGCCCCGACGGGCTCCTCCCCGCCATCGCCCAGCAGTACGACACCGGCGAGGTGCTGATGCTCGGCTGGATGGACGACGAGGCCCTCCACCGCACCCTCACCACCGGCCGGTGCACCTACTGGTCGCGCAGCCGCCAGGAGTACTGGGTCAAGGGCGACACCTCCGGCCACGTCCAGCACGTCAAGTCCGTCGCGCTCGACTGCGACGCCGACACGATCCTCGTCAAGGTCGACCAGATCGGCGCCGCCTGCCACACCGGCACGCGCACCTGCTTCGACACCGACGTGCTCCTCGCGGCCGAGTAGGGTCTGGCGCCATGGATCTCGACACCTTCCGCAAGCTGGCGGCCGACCGCCGCGTCATCCCCGTCAGCCGCAGGCTCCTCGCGGACGGCGACACCCCGGTCGGGCTCTACCGCAAGCTCGCCGCCGAACGCCCCGGCACCTTCCTCCTCGAGTCCGCGGAGAACGGCCGCAGCTGGTCCCGCTACTCCTTCATCGGGGTCCGCAGCGACGCCACCCTCACGGTGAAGGACGGCGAGGCCCACTGGCTCGGCACCCCGCCCGTCGGCGTCCCCGCCGACGGCGACCCCCTCCAGGCCCTGCGCGCCACCGTCGAGACCCTGCACACCCCCCGCGACCTCGCGAGCGGCATGCCCCCGTTCACCGGCGGCATGGTCGGCTATCTCGGCTACGACATCGTGCGCCGCCTGGAGCGCATCGGCGAGCACACCCGCGACGACCTGGAGCTCCCCGAGCTCACCATGCTCCTCACCAGCGACCTCGCCGTCCTGGACCACTGGGACGGCACGGTCCTGCTGATCGCCAACGCGATCAACCACAACGACCTGGAGACCGGCGTCGACGAGGCCTACGCCCACGCCGTCGCGCGCCTCGACGCGATGGAGGCCGACCTGGCCCGCCCCGTCGCGAGCACCCCCGCCACCCTGCCCGCCTCCGAGCTGCCGGAGGTATCGGCGCTCTGGGGCGGTCCGGCCTACCAGGAGGCCGTCGAGGACATCAAGGAGCGCATCCGGGCCGGCGAGGCCTTCCAGGTGGTCCCCTCCCAGCGCTTCGAGACCCCCTGCACCGCCTCCGCCCTGGACGTCTACCGGGTCCTGCGGGCCACCAACCCGTCCCCGTACATGTACCTCTTCCGCTTCGAGAACGGCTTCGACGTCGTGGGCTCCAGCCCCGAGGCCCTGGTGAAGGTCGAGGACGGGCAGGCGATGCTCCACCCCATCGCGGGCACCCGCCACCGCGGCGCCACCCCGCAGGAGGACCACGACCTCGCCGAGGAGCTGCTCGCCGACCCCAAGGAACGCGCCGAGCACCTCATGCTGGTCGACCTCGGGCGCAACGACCTCGGCCGGGTCTGCGAGCCCGGCTCCGTCGAGGTCGTCGATTTCATGTCGATCGAGCGGTACTCCCACGTCATGCACATCGTGTCGACGGTGACCGGCCGCGTCGCCGAGGGCAGGACCGCCTTCGACGTGCTCACCGCCTGCTTCCCGGCCGGCACGCTCTCCGGGGCCCCCAAGCCCCGCGCGATGCAGATCATCGAGGAGCTGGAGCCGTCCCGGCGCGGTCTGTACGGCGGGTGCGTCGGCTACCTGGACTTCGCCGGCGACTCCGACACCGCCATCGCCATCCGTACCGCCCTGCTGCGCGGCGGCACCGCGTACGTGCAGGCGGGAGCCGGTGTGGTCGCCGACTCCGACCCGGTCGCCGAGGACGCCGAGTGCCGCAACAAGGCCGCCGCCGTCCTCCGCGCCGTCCACACCGCCAACCGGATGACCACCACCGGCTGAACCGGCCGGGAGGGACGTAAGGGATAGTGGGGTACGTGAGTGCTGTACCCGTACCCCAGCCCCGAGCCGCCCGCGCGGCCGTCTCCCCCGGCGGCAGCAGGCGCAGCCTGGCCGCCGCCCTCCTCCTCGGCGCCCTCGGAGCCACCGTCGTACTGCTCTCCTCGGGCCAGATCTGGGCGGAGGGCACCGCGTCCGTCGGCGGTGGCACCGTCCCGGTCGAAGCCCAGGGCGGCACCGTCACCGGCGTCCCCACCGCCCTCGCCATCGTCGGCCTCGCCGCGCTGGTCGCCGTCTTCGCCGTCCGCCGTGCCGGCCGGACCCTGGTCGCCGCGCTCCTCGCGCTGAGCGGCGCCGGGGCCGCCCTCGCGGCGGTCCTCGGTGCCTCCGACCGCGCCGCCCTCGACGCCGAGGCCGCCCGCATCAGCGGCGACACCGCCGCCGCCGTGGCCGGTCTCACCCACACCGCCTGGCCGTACGTCGCCGCCGGCGGCGCCGTCCTCATCCTGCTCGCCGGGATCGTCGCGCTGCGCTTCGGCACCAGCTGGCCGGCGATGGGCGGACGGTACGAGCGGACCGCCGGACCCCGCACCGCCCGCACGGCGCGCCCGGCAGACCCGGACCGCCCCGAGGACCTGTGGAAGGCCCTGGACCGCGGCGAGGACCCCACGCACGGGACGTGAGACGGGCGCGCGCGGCCCCGGCCGCCGCGCGCGGGGGAGGCGCCGGGCGCGACGCGTGATCGTCCGGCACCCCCGATTCACCCTCGCGCGCCCGCGTGCGGGACAATGAGAGCCGAGTGTCCGCGCACGCGAGACCTCACCACCGAGCAACAGCAACGAGGAGCAACTCATGGCGGGCAGCGCCCACGGACACACCCCGGCCGCCTGGACCGGTGTCATCATCTCCTTCATCGGCTTCTGCATCGCCGGGGTCTTCATGGTGGCGGCCAACGTGCCCGGTTTCTGGGCCGGCGTGGGCGTCATCGTGCTCGGCGGCATCGTCGGCGGTGCCATGAAGGCGGCCGGCCTCGGCATGCCGAAGGAGTCGGAGACCGTCGCCGCGGCCCGCGCCGCCGCGACCGAGTCCGCCCGGGCCCGCGTCTGACCCGACACGCGTTCGACGGGATCGAGGGCGCAGTCCGGCCGTGCCGGGCTGCGCCCTCGCGCGTCAGGGGCGACAATCACCGCGTGGACGCGCAGCCGACGGCCGGAGCCGTGACCAACGATCCCCCCGCCCCACCGGACCGCCCGGCGGCCCCCGGGCCCGGCGCGGCGCACGGCCCCGAGGGCCCCGCTCCCGCACCGGAGAATCCGCAGCCCGCGCCCTCCCCGGGCCGAGCCGCCGCCCCCGTACCCGGGAACCCGGCTCCCGCGCCCTCCCCGGCCCCCGCCAACGGCCCCGTACCCCCGCCGCACGGGCACCCGTACGCCCCGCCGCACGGCCACTCCCACCCGTACGCCCACGGCCCCGCGCGCCCGCCCCGGAACCGGCCGCCCGCCCTGCGTCTGCTCGCCCCCGCCGGGACGCTCGCCGGTGTCGCCGCCGCCTTCGCCTACGTCGGGGCCGTCGACCCCAACGAACCCGGGCACTACCCCGTCTGCCCGCTCCTGCGCTTCACCGGCCTGTACTGCCCCGGCTGCGGCGGCCTGCGCAGCGCCCACGCCTTCGTCCACGGCGACCTGCCCACCGCGCTCGGCGCCAACGCACTCGCCGTCGCCGGCTACGGCCTGTTCGCCGTCCTCATCGCCGTCTGGCTGGTCCGCGCCGTCCGCGGGACCCCGATGCGCGTCGATCTCTCCCCGGCCTGGTGGTGGGGGATCGGCGCCGTCCTCGCCCTCTTCACCCTGGTCCGGAACCTGCCCTTCGGCTCCGCGCTGGTCCCGTGACGCCCGGCCCGGCCGCCCCACGGGTCCCAGCAGGTGGGACGCCGCTCCCGCCGATGCGGGCACCGAGCCCTCCTGCGGATAGGATCGAAGTGGCTGAACCTGGTTCATCATCACCAACAACGTCCCGGAAGGGGGCCTCTCGCGTGAGTGTGCTCGACGAGATCATCGAGGGCGTCCGCGCCGACCTCGCGGAGCGGCAGGCGCGGGTCTCCCTCGACGAGCTCAAGGAGCGCGCCGCCAAGGCGCCGCAGGCCAAGGACGGCGTCGCCGCGCTGCGCGGGGACGGCGTCACGGTGATCTGCGAGGTCAAGCGCTCCAGCCCGTCCAAGGGCGCCCTCGCCGCGATCGCCGACCCGGCCGGTCTCGCCGCCGACTACGAGGCCGGCGGCGCCGCCGTCATCTCCGTGCTCACCGAGCAGCGCCGCTTCGGCGGCTCGCTCGCCGACCTGGAGGCCGTCCGCGCCCGCGTCGACATCCCGGTGCTGCGCAAGGACTTCATCGTCACGGCCTACCAGCTCTGGGAGGCCCGGGCGTACGGGGCCGACCTCGCGCTCCTCATCGTCGCGGCCCTGGAGCAGGAAGCCCTCGTCTCCCTCATCGAGCGCGCCGAGTCCATCGGGCTCACCCCGCTCGTCGAGGTCCACGACGAGGAGGAGGTCGAGCGCGCCGTCGACGCGGGCGCCCGGATCATCGGCGTCAACGCGCGCAACCTCAAGACCCTCCAGGTCGACCGCTCCACCTTCGAGCGCGTCGCCCCGGAGATCCCGGCCGGCATCGTCAAGATCGCCGAGTCCGGCGTCCGCGGCCCGCACGACCTGATCGCCTACGCCAACGCCGGCGCCGACGCGGTCCTCGTCGGCGAGTCCCTCGTCACCGGCCGCGACCCCAAGGCCGCCGTCGCCGACCTGGTCGCCGCCGGCGCCCACCCGGCCCTGCGCCACGGCCGGAGCTGACCGCACCATGCCCATCGCCGCCCGCCTCGCCCCCGGCTGCCGCCCCCGCGGCTGCCGCGCGCCCGCGCGCCGCGTCCACGGGCGGCGCGTGCGGTACGTGATCGGCGACGAGCCGGGCCAGGTCAACGGCATGCGATGGCGCCCGCGCCGAGCGCGCGTCTCCTGACGACTCCGTCACCCCTCCACGGCTTGTGTGCCCCCCGGCCCCGCCCATGCGGGCGGTCCCGCCGGCGGGCCGACGCGTACCCGCGACGGCCGCGTGAGGGATGTGTTCCGTACGTGAGTGACGCCGCGCACACCGTCACCTTCCACCCCACGCGTACCCGGGGCGTCCGCCCCGCGAGGAGCAACCGCATGTCCAGCGAGTTCTTCATTCCCGATCCCGACGGCCAGGTCCCGTCCCCCGAGGGCTACTTCGGCGCCTACGGGGGCAAGTTCATCCCCGAGGCCCTCGTCGCCGCCGTGGACGAGGTGGCCGTCGAGTACGAGAAGGCCAAGGCCGACCCCGAGTTCGCCCGCGAGCTCGGCGACCTCATGGTCCACTACACCGGCCGCCCCAGCGCCCTCACCGAGGTCCCCCGCTTCGCCGAGCACGCCGGCGGCGCCCGGATCTTCCTCAAGCGCGAGGACCTCAACCACACCGGCTCGCACAAGATCAACAACGTGCTCGGCCAGGCCCTGCTCACCCGGCGCATGGGCAAGACCCGGGTCATCGCCGAGACGGGCGCCGGGCAGCACGGCGTCGCCACCGCCACCGCCTGCGCGCTCTTCGGCCTCGAGTGCACCATCTACATGGGCGAGATCGACACCCAGCGGCAGGCGCTCAACGTCGCCCGGATGCGCATGCTCGGCGCCGAGGTCGTCGCCGTGAAGTCCGGCAGCCGCACCCTCAAGGACGCCATCAACGAGGCGTTCCGGGACTGGGTCGCCAACGTCGACCGCACCCACTACCTCTTCGGCACCGTCGCGGGACCGCACCCCTTCCCGGCCATGGTCCGCGACTTCCACCGGGTCATCGGCGTCGAGGCCCGCCGCCAGATCCTGGAGCGCGCCGGACGCCTGCCCGACGCGGCCGTCGCCTGCGTCGGCGGCGGCTCCAACGCGATCGGCCTCTTCCACGCCTTCGTCCCGGACGCCTCCGTCCGGCTGATCGGCTGCGAACCGGCCGGCCACGGCGTCGAGACCGGCGAGCACGCCGCCACCCTCACCGCGGGCGAGCCCGGCATCCTGCACGGTTCCCGGTCGTACGTCCTCCAGGACGACGAGGGCCAGATCACCGAGCCGTACTCGATCTCCGCCGGCCTCGACTACCCCGGCATCGGCCCCGAGCACGCCTACCTGAAGGACAGCGGCCGCGGCGAGTACCGGGCCGTCACCGACGCCGCCGCCATGAACGCCCTGCGCCTGCTCTCGCGCACCGAGGGCATCATCCCGGCCATCGAGTCGGCGCACGCCCTCGCCGGGGCCCTGGAGGTGGGCCGCGAACTCGGCCCGGACGGGCTGCTCGTCGTCAACCTCTCCGGGCGCGGCGACAAGGACATGGACACCGCGGCCCGCTACTTCGGGCTGTACGACACCGACGCCGAGGTGGCGGCCGGCGCCGCCGGCACCGCCGAGATCGAGGGGGACGCGAAGTGACCGGCAACATCCAGCTCCTCGGCGACACCCTCGCCGCGGCGAAGGCGGAGAACCGGGCGGCGCTCATCGCCTACCTCCCGGCGGGCTTCCCCACCGTCGACGGCGGCATCGCCGCGATCAAGGCCGTCTTCGACGGCGGCGCCGACGTGGTCGAGGTCGGTCTGCCGCACAGCGACCCGGTCCTCGACGGCCCGGTCATCCAGACCGCCGACGACATCGCCCTGCGCGGCGGCGTCAGGATCGCCGACGTCATGCGGACGGTGAAGGAGGCGCACGAGGCCACCGGCAAGCCGGTCCTCGTCATGACCTACTGGAACCCGATCGACCGCTACGGCGTCGAGCGCTTCACCGAGGAGCTCGCCGAGGCCGGCGGCGCGGGCTGCATCCTGCCCGACCTGCCGGTCCAGGAGTCCGCCCTCTGGCGCGAACACGCGGACAAGCACGGTCTCGCCACCGTCTTCGTCGTCGCCCCCAGCAGCAGGGACGAGCGGCTCGGCACCATCACCGACGCCGGCTCCGGCTTCGTCTACGCCGCCTCCCTCATGGGCGTCACCGGAACCCGTGCCTCGGTCGGCGAGCAGGCCGCCGACCTGGTCCGCCGCACCCGCGCCGCCGACCGCTCCGGCCGGCTGCCCGTCTGCGTCGGCCTCGGCGTCTCCAACGCCGAACAGGCCAAGGAGGTCGCCGGCTTCGCCGACGGCGTCATCGTCGGCTCCGCCTTCGTCCAGCGCATCCTCGACGCCGGGGGCGACGAGGCCGCCGGCCTCACCGGGGTAAGGGAACTGGCGGCCGAACTCGCGCGGGGTGTCCGCCGGGATTCGTAACCCGTTCGGGTGGAACTCGGACCGGGGAGGCGCGGTTGTGCCTCCCCGGTTCGTTGCGTGGGGCGTGAGCGAGAAGAACCGTGACGGTAGGAACGGGAGCGCGCGCGAGCGCCTCCAGCAGCAGCGCGAGCGAGAGAAGGCGCGCGAGAAGCGCCGGCGCGTCCTGATCGTGTCCGCGGCGGTGGTCGGCGTCCTGGGCCTCGCCGCCGTCGTCGGAGTGATCGCCGCCGGCGGGGACAAGGACGGCGACTCCGACAAGGCGGGCCCCGTCGTCGCCCCCAGCGGCGCCGTCGACGGCGAGAAGCCCGCCATCGTCACGGGCCGGCCGGACGCCCCCTCCACCCTCGCGATCTGGGAGGACTTCCGCTGCCCGGCCTGCGCCGCCTTCGAGAACGCCTTCCGGGACACCATCCACGAGCTGGAGGCCTCCGGCGCGCTCAAGACCGAGTACCACCTCGCCACGCTCATCGACGGCAACATGGGCGGCAGCGGCTCCCTGCGCGCGGCGAACGCGGCGGCCTGCGCCCAGGACGCCGGGAAGTTCACCCCGTACCACGACACGCTCTACATCAACCAGCCGCCGGAGCCCGACGACGCCTTCGCCAAGAACGCCAAGCTGATCGAGCTGGCGGCCAAGGTGCCGGGGCTCGACACGCCCGCCTTCCGCTCCTGCGTCGAGGAGAGCACGCACGACGGCTGGGTCGCCGCGTCCCACGAGGCCTTCAAGAAGGGCAGCTTCCGCGGCACCCCGTCCGTCCTCCTCAACGGAGAGGCGATCTTCCCGACCAAGGGGAACGAGCAGATCTCCAAGGAGAACCTGAAGAAGTGGGTCGCCGAGGCCAACAAGGGCAAGAAGCCCGGTACGGCCTCCCCGTCGGCGGGCTGACCCTTCCGGCCGGTTAGTTACGCAGACGTTGCCGGGTGGGCTGCCGTCCCGCCCGCCCGGCAGGGTAGCGTCGGTGCTGCCATGGACCTTGCCTACATTCCCAGCCCGTCGACCGGCGTGATCAACCTCGGACCGATCCCGCTGCGCGGCTATGCCTTCTGCATCATCATCGGTGTCTTCGTCGCCGTCTGGTACGGCAACAAGCGCTGGATCGCCCGGGGCGGCACCGCCGGCACCGTGGCCGACATCGCCGTCTGGGCGGTGCCCTTCGGCCTCGTCGGCGGACGCCTCTACCACGTGATCACCGATTACCAGCTGTACTTCAGCGAGGGTGAGAACTGGGTCGACGCCTTCAAGATCTGGGAGGGCGGCCTCGGCATCTGGGGCGCCATCGCGCTCGGCGCGGTGGGCGCCTGGATCGGCTGCCGCCGGCGGGGCATCCCGCTCCCCGCGTACGCCGACGCCATCGCCCCCGGCATCGCCCTCGCCCAGGCCATCGGCCGCTGGGGCAACTGGTTCAACCAGGAGCTGTACGGCCGGCCGACCGACCTCCCGTGGGCGCTGAAGATCACGGAGAGCGCCAACCGCGAGGCCGGCTACTACCACCCCACCTTCCTGTACGAGTCGCTGTGGTGCGTCGGCGTGGCGCTCCTGGTCGTCTGGGCCGACCGCCGCTTCCGGCTCGGCCACGGACGGGCCTTCGCCCTGTACGTCGCCGCGTACTGCGCCGGCCGGGGCTGGATCGAGTACATGCGGGTGGACGAGGCGCACCACGTGCTCGGTCTGCGCCTGAACGTGTGGACCGCGATCGTCGTCTTCCTGCTGGCCGTGGTGTACATGGTCGTCTCGGCCCGGGTCCGCCCCGGCCGCGAGGAGATCGTGGAGCCCCGGGCCGCCGCCGGGAAGGCCGCCGCCGAGGCGGCCGGCGCGGAGGACGACGGGCCGGACGAGGCGTCCGGGAACACCGGAGAGGACGCCCCGGAGAGCGCGGGCAAGGGTGCGGGCGAGGGCGCCGAGGGCGCCGGATCGGCGGCCAAGAGCTGATCCGCCGTGGCCGGGGGCCGCCGGGACCGACAGGTTCCGGCGGCCCCTTCTTCTGTCCGGGTCCGGTTCTGCCCGGCTCCTGCCCCGGCCGGGGTCAGGGTGTGCGGGCGGCCAGCGAGAGGACCCGGCGGGCGACCGCCACCACGGCCGCGTCCACGAAGCGGCCGTCCGCCAGGGCCTGGGCCCCGGGCTCGGCAGCGGCGGCCTCGACGACCTGCCGCGCCGCGTCGACCTCTTCCGGGGTGGGCAGGTAGGCGCGCTCGATCACCGGCAGCTGACGGGGATGGATCGCCGCCCGGCCGAGGAACCCCAGGGCGCGGCCCCGGGCGCAGCCGGCGGCGAGGCCCGCCAGGTCACCGAGGTCCGGGTGGACCGACTGCGCCGGCGGCGGCAGCCCGGCCGCGCGGGCGGCGACCACGAGACGGCCGCGCGACCAGTCGAGCCCGCGGTCCTCCCGTACGCCCAGGTCCGCGCGGAGGTCCGCCTCGCCGAGGGCCACGCCGCGGACGGCGGGGTGCGCCGAGGCGATGGCGTGGGCGTGCTCCACGGCCAGCGCGCTCTCCAGGAGCGGGTGGAGCGGGACGCCGGGGGCGAGCTCCGCGATCCGGTGGATGTCAGTGGCGTGTGTCACCTTGGGAAGACGCAGACCGCCGAGGCCGGGGAGGGAGGCCAGCGTGGAGATGTCGTGCGGGGAGTGGACGCGGACGTGGACCGGTACGGGAGGGACGTCGGAGAGCAGATCCGCCGTGGCGTCCAGGGCGTACGCCTTGCGGTGCGGGGCCACCGCGTCCTCCAGGTCCACGATCACCACGTCCGCGCCGCAGACCAGCGCCTTCGCCACCACGGCGGGCCGGTCACCGGGGGCGTACAGCCAGGTCAGCGGCGTGTGCGCGCGGTCCAGCACGGCCCCGCCCGGGTCGGCTGCGTGGCCCGCGCCGGGGGTCCGGCCCGTACCGCTCATACCGCTCCCTGGTCGCGCAGGGCACCGATCTCGGCGGGGGTGAGGCCGAGTTCGGCGAGGACGCCGGCGGTGTCCGCCCCGTGGGGTCGGCCGGGCCAGCGGATCACGCCGGGGGTCTCGGACAGCCGGAAGAGGACGTTCTGCATGCGGATCGTGCCGAGCTCGGGGTCCTCGACCTCGGTGAGGGTGCCGAGCGCCCGGTACTGCGGATCGTCCACGACGTCCCGCACGTCGTAGACGGGCGCGATGGCGGCCTCCGCCTTCTCGAAGGCCGCCAGGGCCTCGTCCCGGGTGCGGCGCGCGATCCAGCCGCCGACCGCCTCGTCCAGCTCGTCCGCGTGCGCGGCCCGGCCGGTGCCGTCGGCGAACCAGGGCTCGTCGATCAGCTCCGGCCGGCCCACCAGGCGCAGCACGCGTTCGGCGATGGACCGGGCGGAGGTCGAGACGGCGACCCAGGAGCCGTCGGCGGTCCGGTAGGTGTTGCGCGGGGCGTTGTTGCGGGAGCGGTTGCCGGTCCGGGGCTGGACGTAACCGAGCTGGTCGTACCAGAGGGAATGGGGTCCGATGACGGAGAGCATCGGTTCGATGATCGCCATGTCGACGACCTGGCCGCGCCCGGTCGTCGTCCTCGCGGTGAGCGCGGTCATCACCGCGTACGCGGTGGCGAGGGCGGCGATCGAGTCGGCCAGGCCGAAGGGGGGCAGGGTGGGCGGGCCGTCGGGCTCGCCGGTGATCGCGGCGAAGCCGCTCATCGCCTCGGCGAGGGTGCCGAAACCGGGGCGGTGGGCGTACGGGCCGAACTGGCCGAAGCCGGTGACCCGGGCGAGGACGAGCCGGGGATTGGCGGCGGAGAGCTCCTCCCAGCCCAGGCCCCAGCGTTCCAGCGTGCCGGGCCGGAAGTTCTCCACGATCACGTCGGCGTCGGCGGCGAGCCGCAGCAGGGTGTCCCGGCCGCCGGGGCTCGACAGATCGAGGGTGATCGTCCGTTTGTTGCGGCCGAGGACCTTCCACCAGAGGCCCACCCCGTCCTTGGCGGGCCCGTGCCCGCGGGAGGGATCGGGTGTGCGCGGGTGCTCGACCTTGACGACGTCGGCGCCGAAGTCGCCCAGCATCGTGGCCGCGAGCGGCCCGGCGAAGAGGGTCGCGAGGTCGAGGACGCGCAGTCCGTGCAGCGGAGCGGGCGGGGCGGACGCGGGGACGGGGGAGGACGCGGGGGCGGTCATACGGGGTCGGCCTCCAGGGAGTCGGGGGAGAGGAACGCCGCCTCGATCTCCGTTCGATACGGCATCGACGTCGACGCGCCCTCGCGCCGGACGGAGAGCGCGGCGGCGGCCTGACTCCACGCCAGCGCCTCGGGGACGGGCCGGCCCTCGCCGAGCGCGACCGCGAGGGCGCCGACGAAGGTGTCCCCGGCGGCGGTGGTGTCCACGGCCCGGACCCGCGGGGCGGGCACGGTGACGGGCTCGGCGCCGCGCGCGGCGTAGAGGCAGCCCGACGCGCCGAGGGTGACGACCACCTCGGGCACGTCCCGCAGCAGGGCGCGGGCGGCGGCGACCGGGTCGGACAGCCCGGTGAGGGCGGTGGCCTCGTGCTCGTTCGGCACCAACAGGTCGGTCGTGGCCAGGAGTTCGGCGGGCAGGGCCTGGGCGGGGGACGGGGTGAGGACGGTGCGGACACCGAGCCGGCGGGCGGTGCGCGCGCCCTCCGCGACGACGGAGAGGGGGAGTTCGAGCTGGAGCAGCAGGGCGTCGGCGGTGCCGATCAGCGCCTCGTCGCCGTGGGTGAGGGAGGTGACGGTGGCGTTGGCCCCGGGGACGACGACGATCGCGTTGCCGCCCTCGTCGTCGACGACGATGTGGGCGGTGCCGGAGGGGCCGTCGGTGGTGCGCAGCAGATCGGTGTCGACCGCGCAGTGCTCCAGGTTGGCCCGGAGGCGGGTCCCGAAGTCGTCCGCGCCGACCGCCCCGATCATCGCGACCTCGGCGCCCGCCCGGGCGGCGGCGACGGCCTGGTTGGCGCCCTTGCCGCCGGGGATCGTGCGGAACGCGCGGCCGGTGACGGTCTCGCCGCGGGCCGGGGCCCTCGGGACGTACGCGACGAGGTCCATGTTGGTGCTGCCGAGTACGACGATGCTGGTCATGGGCGTACTGCCTCCAGGTGGGTCAGTTCGGCCAGGGCGTCGAAGCCGATGCCGTCGAAGGCCGCGACCGAGGTCGAGAGCCGGTTCTTGAGAGGGGAGGTCCAGCGGGCGGGCAGCCGGTCGGGGTGCCCGGCGAGCAGGCCGGCGACGGAGCCGGCGGTCGCGCCGTTGGAGTCGGTGTCCCAGCCGCCGGAGACCGCCGCGCAGATCGAGCGCGAGAAGTCGCCGTCGGCGTGGGTGAGCGCGGCGGCGAGCAGGGCGGCGTTCGGGACGGCATGCACCCAGTGGTACCCGCCGAGGGCGGCGTGCAACTGGTCGACGACCGTGTCGAAGCCGGCGGTGGCGCGGGCCGTCGCGATGCCCAGGCGGACCGCCCGGGCCAGGCGGGAGCGCGGCGGGACCACGCCGAGTCCGGCGGCGAGGGCCTGGTGCACGTCGGCCGTGCCGGAGGCGGCGGCGGCCACGGTGCCGGCGACGAACATGGCGCCGTACACGCCGTTGGCGGTGTGGGTGAGCACCGCGTCCCGGTACGCCTGCGCGGCGGCGGCCTCCGGGGCGCCGGGGTGGGTCCAGCCGTGCACGTCGGCCCGGATCTGGGCGCCGATCCACTCGCGGAAGGGATTGCGGTGGACGGCCGTCAGCGGGGGTTCGAAGCCGTCGAGGAGGTTGCGGTACGCGATCCGTTCGGCCGTGAAGGCGCGGCCGGCGGGCAGTTCGTCCAGCCAGAGGCGGGCGACGTCGGCGGTGGTGAACCCCCGGCCGTACCGCTGGAGGAGGAGCAGGTTGACCAGGGGGTAGTTCAGGTCGTCGTCCTCGGGCATCCCGTCGATGTTCTCGGCGAGGGAGGTGCCCGCGGAGCGGCGGTTCCACGGATGCGCGGCGAGCAGCGCGGGGGGCACGCCCCGGGCCGTGAACCAGTCGGCCGGCGGCCAGTTGCCGGCGGCGCGGGCCAGGGCGCGGAGGGCGGGCAGCGGCAGCTTCTCGACCGGCTTGCCGAGCAGACAGCCTGCGGCCCGGCCGAGCCAGGCCGCGTGCAGCCGGTCCCGGAGGCCGGGGTCGTCCACGGCGGCGGCCCGGCCTGCGGGGCGGACCGGCACGATCGCGTCGAGGCGCTCGGGTTCGTCGGCGGCGAGCGGGGAGGGCAGCGCGGCCAGGGCGTCGAGCAGCTCCCCGGCGAGCGCGCGCAGATGTGGCCGGGGGACGGGCGAGGCACCGGCGGTGGCGGGCGCGGGTCCGCCCCCGGCCGCCGCCCACCGCGCGGCGAGGGCCCGGGCGTCCCGCCCGTCCTCGGCCGCCTGCCGCAGCTCGTGCCCCACGAGGTCCTCCGGCTGCACCCACGTCAGGCGCAGGAGCGCGGGGGGCCCGTCCGGCGTCGCCGCCGCGCGGGCGTCCGGGGCCGGGGGCGTACCGGCGGGGGAGGGGTCCACCGGCGCGCGGCGGCGGACGCCGGTACCGGGGCCGGTGGCCGGGGTTCCGGGGACGGCGCCGGGAACGGGCGGGGTGGCGGGTGCTTCGGGGATCGTGCCGGGAGTGGCCGGCGTGGCGGGTGCTCCGGGGGGCGGGGTGGTCACCGCGGGGCGCCCGTCAGCTCCGCGTACGCCGCCTCGTGCGCGCGGCGGCGGGCCAGGTCCCGGGCGAAGACCTCGTGGGCCACGGAGGCCAGGGCCACCGCCGGGGCGTGCAGGTCGAGGCGGCTCGCCTCCGCGACCTCCTTCGCCCAGTCGGCGGGCACGGCCGGTTCCCCGTGCAGGGCGCCCGCGATCGCCCCCGCCATCGTGGCGATCGAGTCGCAGTCACGGCCGTAGTTGACCGCGCCGAGCACCGTACGGCGGTAGTCGCCCTCGCCGACCAGGAGCATGCCCAGGGCGATCGGCAGCTCCTCGATCGCGTGCAGCCGGGAGGGGCGGCGGGCGCCGAGCGAGGGCGTGCGGTAGTCGGGGCCCACCGAGTCGAACGGGGCGACGGCCGCCCGCAGCGGAACGAGCGCCGACTCGAAGTCCCGGTGGCGGTCCGCGGCCTCCGCGACCGCCTCGATCGCCGCCCGCGTGCCGTCCTTCGCGAGCGAGAGCGCCGTCTCGACGACGGTACGGGGCGTGGCCCCCGGCGCGCAGGCCGCCGCGACCGCCGCCGCGAAGACACCCGCCGCCTCCCGGCCGTACGAGGACTGGTGCGCGCCGGCGACGTCCAGGGCCTCGGCGTAGGCGGCGGCCGGATGGGCGGCGTTGACCAGGCCGACCGGTGCCATGTACATCGCCGCGCCACAGTTGACGATGTTTCCGGTGCCCGCCTCGCGCGGGTCGGCGTGGCCGTAGTGGAGGCGGGTGACGATCCACTTCTCGGCCAGGAAGATCCGCTGGAGGGGGAGCGCCTCGGCCTCCAGCTCCGGGATCCAGACGGGTGCGTCCATGAGTTCGGGGACGAGGTGGTCCGCGACCGCGTACGCGTCGAGATGGTCACGGACCTTCACGTAGACCCGGATCAGGGCGTGGGTCATCAAGGTGTCGTCGGTGACGTGCCCGTCGCCCTTGTGGTACGGGGCGAGGGGCCGGGCGGTGCGCCACTCGCCGCCGTTCCACGGCCCGACGATGCCGGTGACGCGCCCGCCGTGGCGTTCCAGGATCTGGGCGGGGGTGTACCCCTCGACGGGGCCGCCGAGCGCGTCGCCGACGGCGGCGCCGATGAGACTGCCGGTGATCCGGTCATCCAGTGTGGGTGTCATGCCGGAATTGTCCCCCCGGGGCGGCCGGTTCCGTGGCTCCCAGCAGCCCGGCGAGTTCCACCAGGTCCGCGCCCGCCAGGCGGGGCAGCGCGCAGCCCGCCAGCGTCCGGCAGGCCTCCCGCCACGTCCCCGGCACCGAACGGCCGCCGCCCAGCGCGCCGGTGAGCGCGCCCACCAGTGCCGGGGCCGAGTCCGCGACCCGGGACAGGCACGCGGCGGCCGGGACGGCGGCCGCCATCTCGCCCCGTGCGGCGGTCGCGAGGGCCAGCGCGACGGGGACGGTCTCGGCGGCGGCGATGCCGTAGCTGTAGACGTGGTCCACGATCTGGTGCTCCAGGAGCGGGACCAGCGCGAAGGCCGAGCCGGCGGTCGCCGCGAGGGCCAGGGCGTGCCGGGCGTTGCGGCCGATCTCCGTGGCGGGCGGCAGTTCCGCGAGGGCCGCCGCGACGGCCTCGTCCGCCGCCGCCCCGCCGAGCGCGGCCGCCACGGCCGCCGCCGTCGCCCGGGCGCCGTGCACGCCGTCGCCGTCCTGGGTGTACCGGGCGTCGAACTCGGCCAGCGCGGCGGCCGCGCGGGGATCGCCGGGGTGGACGGCGGCGAGGACGGCGGCGCGGACACAGGCGGCGTCGTCGAAGTAGTGCGGGTTGTCGTGGCCGGTCGCGGGCGGGCGCAGACCGGTCGCGAGATTGCCGAGACCCGCCCGGACCGAGATCCGGGCGCGCAGCGGGAGGACGGCGGACTCGACCTCCGGCGCGCGGGCCGCCGCGGCGGCGACCTGGGCCGCGAGGGCGTTCCACGCCTGGTCGACGGCGGCGCGGAGCCGGCGCTCCGGCGGGAGCGCGGCGAAGGCCGGGCCGGCGGCGGCGAGGACCGACTCGGCGGTGAAGACCGCCCATTCGGCGTCGTCGGAGGGGCCGAGGCGGAGGGGCTCGGGCGGCTGGTTGAGGGCGAGGGGGACGGGGAGGGTGGTCGTCGCGTTCTGCTCCGCGAAGGTGTCGAGTTCGCGGGTGAGCCGGCGAGTCCACTCCGGCATCCGGGCGGCGCGGTGGCGTGCGGCGGGCCAGCCGGCGGCGTCGCCCGCCGCGATGCCGAGGAGCAGGCCCTCGATCCTCCCCTGCCGGGTGACCTGACGGTGGGCGGAGGGCCGCGACTGCGCGGTGCGCTCGGGGGCCGCGGGGTGGGGGGTCCCATTGTGTGCGGTGCGCGCCGGTGCCGCCGGGTGCAAGGCGGCTTGGCGGGAGGCGGGACCGGGGGGCCCGTAGCGCGCGGCGCGCTCCGGGGGCGCCGCCAGGTGCTTGTGGGCGCCGGGGAGGGAGCCGGTGCCCGGCACCGGGGGCTGTGCCCACCCGTCCCGCCCCGCGGGACCCGTGCCCACAGCGGTGGGGGTGGTGAGCGGAGTGTCCGCGAGGCACGTGCCGACAGCGGCGGTGGGGGCGGGCGCCGGAGTGTTCGGGGGTGCGGGGCGTGTGCCGGCGGTGGACACCGGAGTGTCCGTGGGACGCGTGCCCACAGCGGTGGGGGCGGTGAGCGGAGTGTCCGTCGGGCGCGTGCCCACGGCGGTGGGGGCGGGGGCCTGGGTGTCCGGGGGCGCGGGGGGTGGCGGGTTCGTGGTCATCGGTTGGTCTCCTCCGGGGTCAGCAGGTCCGCGGTCTCCAGGACGTGGCGGCCGCGCATCGAGGGGAGGCAGCTGCCCCTCACCGGGCCGATGGCCGAGGCCCACTCCCCGGGAATGGCGCGCAGGCCGCCCGACGCGCCGGCCAGGGCGCCCGCCAGGGCCGCCGTCGTGTCGGCGTCGCGGCCCATGTTGACGGCGGTCAGGACCGCCGTGCGGAAGTCGCCGCGGGCCGCCGCGAAGGCGCCGAAGGCGAGGCCCACCGCCTCCGGGGCGAGGTCCGTCCACGGGTAGCCGCCGATGACCACCGCCGAGCGGACCTGGCGCTCACGTACGGCCGGGTCCGGCTGGACGCGCTGCGCGGCGACGACCGCGCGCCGCAGCGAGCGGGCGGTCCAGGAGTCCATGGGGATCACCGAAAGGGCCGCCGCGATGACCGGGGTCACGCCCGCGCCCGTCATCGCCGCCGCGACGCCCGCCGCGACGGCCTGGCCCCCGTAGATGCCCTCGCCCTCGTGGCTCACGCTGCCGTCGATGGCGACGAGCCGGGCCGCCTCCTCCGGGCGGCCCGCCGCGAAGACCCCGAAGGGCGCGGCCCGCATGGCGAGTCCGTCGCTCCAGGCGTGCCGGTGCTGGGCGGAGATCGGCGCGGCGAGCCCCCGGCGGAGGTTCTCCAGGGTGCCGCGCTCGGAGAACCCGGCCCCTCGGAAGGGGCCCTCGTCGAGGTCGGCGATCCAGTGGTGCCAGGCCTCCTCCACGTGCCGCACGGTGAGGGCGGAACCGTGGCGGGCGAGGAGCAGCGCCGAGAAGATGGCGTACTCGGTGTCGTCGGTCCCGGCCGGCCGGTCCGTCACGAACCCCTCGACACGGCCCCAGCGGCGGCGGATCTCGGAGGGCCGCATGTTCTCGGCGGGCGCGCCGAGCGCGTCGCCGACGGCGAGGCCGAGGAGCGCCCCCCGCGCCCTCTCGCGCGTGTCGCATGCCGTGGTCACCATCTCGCGCCCCTTCCTCGGCGGTGGTGGGACGCCGGTGGTGTCCCGATCCCTGGATCTCTGCCACCACGGGCCGTGAACTCGCCGCAGAAACGTCTCTGTCACCCACCTGACGCCTCGCCGGAGCGGGGCCCATCGGGTGAGGCGGCCCTTACTAAGTACGGCCTGCCTTGCTGGCGCGCCCCTTACATCGCGCGTATTTTCGAGGGAGTTGGGGGCGGCGGGTGCGACCCGGCCCGCCGGAACCGAGGGGAGAACCATGTCCATCATCGAAGCCCAGGCGCCACTGCACGAGGCCCACCGCGACAACCACACCCACCGCGACGTGAACGGCGGGTGGCTGCGTCCGGCGGTCTTCGGGGCCATGGACGGACTCGTGTCCAACCTCGCCCTGATGACCGGTGTGGCCGGCGGCGCGGTCTCCTCGCAGACCGTCGTGATCACCGGCCTCGCGGGCCTCGCGGCGGGCGCGTTCTCCATGGCGGCGGGCGAGTACACCTCCGTCGCCTCCCAGCGCGAACTCGTGCAGGCCGAACTCGACGTCGAGCGCCGCCAGTTGCGCAAGCACCCGGTGGACGAGATGGAGGAGCTCGCCGCGCTGTACGTCTCGCGCGGCGTCGAGCCCGCCCTCGCCCGCGAGGTCGCCATGCAGCTGTCGAAGGACCCCGAGCAGGCGCTGGAGATCCACGCCCGCGAGGAGCTCGGCATCGACCCCGACGACCTGCCGTCGCCGGCGGTGGCCGCGGTGTCGTCGTTCGGCTCCTTCGCGCTCGGCGCGCTCCTTCCCGTGCTGCCCTACCTGCTCGGGGCGACCGCGCTCTGGCCGGCCGTGCTCCTCGCCCTCCTCGGCCTCTTCGCCTGCGGGGCGCTCGTCGCCCGGGTCACCGCCCGCAGCTGGTGGTTCAGCGGACTGCGCCAGCTCGTGCTCGGCGGGGCCGCCGCCGCCGTCACGTACGGTCTGGGCATGCTCTTCGGAGCCGCGCTCTAGCAGGACGGGGCCGTGCCGCCCCGTCGCGCGAACCGCGCCGCGCGTCCCCGCCCGGGGGACGCGCGGCGCGGTTCCGTGTACCCGCCTCGCGCACTCCTGTGACGCCTGAGGCGGACGGCCACCCGGGGGGCGGGAGGTGTGGACCACCGAGGCGTGGGGATACGAATCGACATGTCGATAGGCAATCCACGCGCAACGGACCGCGCGCCGCAGGGCGGGCTCAAGAAGACGCTGACCACGCCCCTGCTCTTCTTCTTCATCCTCGGGGACGTCCTCGGCGCCGGCGTCTACGTCCTGGTGGGCCAGGTCGCCGCCGACGCGGGCGGTGCCGTGTGGGTGCCGCTCGTCGTGGCGCTGCTCCTGGCACTGCTCACCGCCGCCTCCTACGCCGAGCTGGCGACGAAGTACCCCCGGTCGGGAGGGGCGTCCCACTACGCCACCCGGGCGTTCGGTCCGTTCGTCGGCTTCGTCGCCGGGTTCTGCATGCTCACCGCCGGGATCGTCTCGGTCGCCGCCCTGGCCCGGGGGTTCGGCGGCGAGTACCTGTCGGCGTTCGTGACACTGCCGGTCGGGGTCGTCGCCGTGCTGTTCCTGGTCGTCCTCGCGCTGGTCAACGCGCGCGGCATCAAGGAATCCACCCGCGCCAACGTCGTCGCCACCGTCATCGAGGTCGGCGGCCTGCTCGTCGTCGTCGCCCTGGGCGGCTGGCTGCTGCTGCGCGGGGACGCCGATCCGGGCCGGCTCGTCCAGCTCGGTACGCCCGAGAAGGGTGTCGCGGCCGCCGTGCTCAGCGCTTCCGTCCTGGCGTACTACTCCTTCGTCGGGTTCGAGACCTCCGTGAACGTCGCGGAGGAGACGCGGGACCCCCGCCGCTCCTATCCGCGCGCGCTGTTCGGCGCGCTCGTCGCGGCGGGCGTCGTGTACGCGCTGGTGGGCGTGGCGGCGTCGGTGGCCGTACCGACGGAGAAGCTGGTGGCGTCGAGCGGGCCGCTCCTGGAAGTGGTCAAGGCGGCGGGTGGCGTCCCGCTGTGGCTGTTCAGCGCCATCGCGCTCGTCGCGGTCGCCAACGGCGCGCTGCTCACCGGCATCATGTCGTCCCGGTTGGCCTACGGCATGGCACGGGACGGGCTGCTGCCGGCCTCACTGGCCCGGGTGCTGCCGCGCCGCGGCACGCCCTGGGTGGCGATCGCGGTCACGACCGGCGCGGCGATGCTGCTCGCCCTGACCGGCGGTGTCGCCGACCTGGCCTCCACCCTGGTGCTGCTCCTCCTCGTCGTGTTCCTCATCGTCAACACCGCCGTCCTCGTGCTGCGCCGGGACCCGGGCGACGGGGACCACTTCCGGGCCCCGACCGTCCTCCCGGTCCTCGGCATCGCCTCCTGCGTCCTGCTCGCGACGCAGATCGAGGCCCAGGTGTGGCTGCGGGGACTCACCGTCCTGGCGGTCGGTCTCGTCCTTGCCGCCGTGGCCGTGGGCCGGGGCCGCAGGCGCGGCGGCGGCACCGGCCCGGCCGGGGACACCGACCGTGCCGCGGACGGCGGTACCCCGGTCACCCGCTCCGGGTGACCGGGCCGGCCGCCGAGGTGGCGCGTCGCTCCCGATGACCGCAGGGCGGCGCCCGGCCACCCGCTCCGGGCCCGCCCGTGCCGGGGCGACGGATTCCGTACCCCTCACTGACCGCCGAGAGGCCCCGCAAGGGGCCTTTCCCGCATTTCGGGCACGCTCTCCCCCATGAAAGGGGCATTCCGGCTGTGACGTAGATCCCTGGTCCGAACCCCGGTCGCGGTGAGACACTATGCGGGACGCCACATAAGTAGCCGGTTACCCGGCGGTTTCGATCCCGTGTCCCACGGGAATGACGCATGAGCGTCTTCGGGCAATGAAGCCCACCCACCACGACGGCCCGCCGGGACCACCGGTTCACTTCCCGGACCCGCGTTCCGTCCCCTGCGGGGACACACCCGATCCCCGCACCCCACAGGCAGAACACACCACCGCTCCGTGTCGGAGGTGTCCGCATGCTGGAATGAGCTATCCGCTTCGCGAGAAGCCAGCCATCATGTAACCTGCACGAAATTTCGCGGAGGGCCAACGTCGTCCCTCGGCAGCTCCACTTGCCACGACGACGACGGGAGAGCCGATGCGTTCCGACGCCTGGTCGCCCATGGACGGTCGCCCCGCCCCCCAGGGCATGTACGACCCCCGTAACGAACACGACGCCTGCGGTGTCGGGTTCGTGGCCACCCTCACCGGTGTAGCCAGCCACGAGCTGGTCGAGCAGGCGCTGACCGTACTGCGCAACCTCGAGCACCGCGGCGCCACCGGCTCGGAGCCCGACTCCGGTGACGGCGCCGGCATCCTCCTCCAGGTCCCCGACGCCTTCCTCCGCGAGGTCGCCGGATTCGAGCTCCCCGAGGCCGGCGCGTACGCCGTCGGCATCGCCTTCCTCCCGGAGGACGGCACCGACGAGACCGTCGCCAGGATCGACGCGATCGCCGCCGAAGAGGGCCTCACCGTCCTCGGCTGGCGCGAGGTCCCCGTCGCCCCCGAGCTGCTCGGCGCCTCCGCCCGCTCCACCATGCCGGTCTTCCGCCAGCTGTTCGTCGCGGACGCCGCCGGCGAGGCCACCGGCATCGCCCTGGACCGCAAGGCGTTCGTCCTGCGCAAGCGCGCCGAGCGCGAAGCCGCGACCTACTTCCCGTCGCTCTCCGCCCGCACCCTGGTCTACAAGGGCATGCTGACCACCGGCCAGCTGGAGCCCTTCTTCCCGGACCTCTCCGACCGCCGCTGCGCCTCCGCCGTCGCCCTGGTCCACTCCCGCTTCTCCACCAACACCTTCCCGAGCTGGCCGCTCGCCCACCCGTACCGCTTCGTCGCCCACAACGGTGAGATCAACACCGTCAAGGGCAACCGGAACTGGATGACCGCCCGCGAGGCCCAGCTCGTCTCGGACGTCTTCGGCGAGGGCTCCCTGGACCGGATCTTCCCGATCTGCACCCCGGACGCCTCCGACTCCGCCTCCTTCGACGAGGTCCTGGAGCTGCTCCACCTCGGCGGCCGCTCCCTGCCGCACGCGGTCCTGATGATGGTCCCCGAGGCGTGGGAGAACCACGACTCCATGGACCCGGCCCGCCGCGCCTTCTACCAGTACCACTCCACGATGATGGAGCCCTGGGACGGCCCCGCCTGCGTCACCTTCACCGACGGCGTCCAGGTCGGCGCGGTCCTCGACCGCAACGGTCTGCGCCCCGGCCGCTACTGGGTCACCGACGAGGGCCTCGTCGTCCTCTCCTCCGAGGTCGGCGTCCTCGACATCGACCCCGCCCGGGTCGTCCGCAAGGGCCGCCTCCAGCCCGGCAAGATGTTCCTCGTCGACACCGCCGAGCACCGCATCGTCGAGGACGACGAGATCAAGGCCGCCCTCGCCGCCGAGAAGCCCTACGCGCAGTGGCTGGAGACCGGCGAGATCGAGCTCTCCGACCTCCCCGAGCGCGAGCACATCGTGCACACCCACGCCTCGGTCACCCGCCGCCAGCAGACCTTCGGCTACACCGAGGAGGAGCTGCGGGTCATCCTCGCCCCGATGGCCCGCACCGGCGCCGAGCCGATCGGCTCCATGGGCACCGACTCGCCCATCGCGGCCCTCTCCGAGCGGCCCCGCCTCCTCTTCGACTACTTCACGCAGCTGTTCGCGCAGGTCACCAACCCGCCGCTGGACGCCATCCGCGAAGAACTCGTCACCAGCCTGCGCTCCTCGCTCGGGCCCCAGGGCAACCTGCTCGACCCGACCGCCGCCTCCTGTCGCAGCGTCACCCTGCCCTTCCCGGTGATCGACAACGACGAGCTGGCCAAGCTCATCCACATCAACGCCGACGGCGACATGCCCGGCATGAAGGCCGTGACCCTCTCCGGCCTCTACCGGGTCTCCGGCGGCGGCGAGGCCCTCGCCGCCCGCATCGAGGCGATCTGCGCCGAGGCCGACACCGCCATCGAGGGCGGCGCCCGCCTCATCGTGCTCTCCGACCGGCACTCCGACGCCGAGCACGCCCCGATCCCCTCGCTGCTCCTGACCGCGGCAGTCCACCACCACCTCATCCGCACCAAGCAGCGCACCAAGGTGGGCCTGCTGGTCGAGGCCGGCGACGTCCGCGAGGTCCACCACGTGGCCCTGCTCATCGGCTACGGCGCCGCGGCCGTGAACCCGTACCTCGCCATGGAGACCGTCGAGGACCTCGTCCGCGCCGGCACCTTCATCGAGGGCCTGGAGCCCGAGCAGGCGATCCGCAACCTCATCCACGCCCTCGGCAAGGGCGTCCTCAAGGTCATGTCCAAGATGGGCATCTCCACCGTCGCCTCCTACCGCGGCGCGCAGGTCTTCGAGGCCGTCGGCCTCGACGAGGAGTTCGTCACCACGTACTTCAACGGCACCGCCACCAAGATCGGCGGCGCCGGCCTCGACGTCATCGCCCGGGAGGTCGCCGCCCGCCACGCCAAGGCGTACCCGGTCTCCGGCGTCGCCTCCGCGCACCGCGCGCTGGACATCGGCGGCGAGTACCAGTGGCGCCGCGAGGGCGAGCCGCACCTCTTCGACCCCGAGACGGTCTTCCGCCTGCAGCACGCCACGCGGAACAAGCGGTACGACATCTTCAAGCAGTACACGGACCGGGTGAACGAGCAGTCCGAGCGCCTCATGACGCTCCGTGGCCTCTTCGGCTTCTCCTCCGACCGCCCGTCGATCCCGGTCGACGAGGTCGAGCCGGTCTCCGAGATCGTCAAGCGCTTCTCCACCGGCGCCATGTCGTACGGCTCCATCTCCCAGGAGGCGCACGAGACCCTCGCCATCGCCATGAACCGGCTGGGCGGCAAGTCCAACACCGGTGAGGGCGGCGAGGACCCGGACCGCCTGTACGACCCGGCGCGCCGCTCCGCGATCAAGCAGGTCGCCTCCGGCCGCTTCGGCGTCACCTCCGAGTACCTGGTGAACGCCGACGACATCCAGATCAAGATGGCGCAGGGCGCCAAGCCCGGCGAGGGCGGCCAGCTGCCCGGCCACAAGGTCTACCCGTGGGTCGCCAGGACCCGGCACTCCACCCCGGGCGTCGGTCTGATCTCCCCGCCGCCGCACCACGACATCTACTCCATCGAGGACCTGGCGCAGCTGATCCACGACCTCAAGAACGCCAACCCGGCGGCCCGCATCCACGTGAAGCTGGTCTCCGAGGTCGGCGTCGGCACGGTCGCCGCCGGTGTCTCCAAGGCCCACGCGGACGTCGTCCTCATCTCCGGCCACGACGGCGGTACGGGCGCCTCGCCGCTGACCTCGCTCAAGCACGCGGGCGGCCCCTGGGAGCTCGGCCTGGCCGAGACCCAGCAGACCCTGCTGCTCAACGGCCTGCGCGACCGGATCGTCGTCCAGACCGACGGCCAGCTCAAGACCGGCCGCGACGTCGTCATCGCCGCCCTGCTCGGCGCCGAGGAGTTCGGTTTCGCGACCGCGCCGCTCGTCGTCTCCGGCTGCGTCATGATGCGCGTCTGCCACCTCGACACCTGCCCGGTCGGCATCGCCACCCAGAACCCGGTCCTGCGCGACCGCTTCTCCGGCAAGGCCGAGTACGTCGTCAACTTCTTCGAGTTCATCGCCGAGGAGGTCCGCGAGCTCCTCGCCGAGCTGGGCTTCCGCACCCTCGAAGAGGCCGTCGGCCACGCCGAGCTGCTCGACACCAGCCGCGCCGTCCACCACTGGAAGGCGCAGGGCCTCGACCTGGAGCCGCTGTTCCACGTGCCCGAGCTGCCCGCCGGCGCCGTCCGCCACGCCCTGGTCGAGCAGGACCACGGCCTGGAGAAGGCCCTCGACAACGAGCTGATCCAGCTCGCCGCCGAGGCCCTGAACGCGCCCTCCGCCGAAGAGGCGCAGCCGGTCCGCGCCCAGGTCGCCATCCGCAACATCAACCGCACGGTCGGCACCATGCTCGGCCACCACGTCACCAAGCGGTTCGGCGGCGCGGGCCTGCCCGACGACACCATCGACATCACCTTCACCGGCTCCGCCGGCCAGTCCTTCGGCGCCTTCCTGCCGCACGGTGTCACCCTCCGCCTGGAGGGCGACGCCAACGACTACGTCGGCAAGGGCCTCTCCGGCGGCCGCGTGATCGTCCGCCCCGACCGGCGCGCCGACCACCTGGCCGAGTACTCCACCATCGCGGGCAACACCATCGCGTACGGAGCCACCGGCGGCGAACTCTTCCTCCGCGGCCGCACCGGCGAACGCTTCTGCGTCCGCAACTCCGGCGCCCTGGTCGTCTCCGAGGGCGTGGGCGACCACGGCTGCGAGTACATGACCGGCGGCACGGCGGTCGTCCTCGGCGAGACGGGCCGCAACTTCGCGGCCGGCATGTCCGGTGGCGTCGCGTACGTCATCGACCTCGACCGGGACAATGTCAACTCCGGCAACCTGGGCGCGGTCGAGGCCCCGTCGGACGCCGACAAGGCCTGGCTGCACGACGTCGTGCGCCGCCACCACGAGGAGACCGGCTCCACGGTCGCCGAGAAGCTGCTCGCCGACTGGGACGCCGCGGCGGCCCGGTTCAGCAAGATCATCCCCACCACGTACAAGGCAGTGCTCGCCGCCAAGGACGCCGCTGAGCTCGCCGGTCTCTCCGAGTCCGAGACCACCGAGAAGATGATGGAGGCGGCGACCCATGGCTGACCCCAAGGGCTTCCTGACCACCGGGCGCGAGGTCGCCAAGACCCGGCCGGTGGGCGAGCGAGTCAAGGACTGGAACGAGGTCTACGTCCCCGGCTCCCTGCTGCCGATCATCAGCAAGCAGGCCGGCCGCTGCATGGACTGCGGCATCCCGTTCTGCCACAACGGCTGTCCGCTGGGGAACCTCATCCCCGAGTGGAACGACTACGCCTACCGCGAGGACTGGTCGGCGGCGTCCGAGCGCCTCCACGCCACCAACAACTTCCCGGAGTTCACCGGCCGCCTGTGCCCGGCTCCGTGCGAGGCCGCGTGCGTGCTCGGCATCAACCAGCCGGCCGTCACCATCAAGAACGTCGAGGTCTCCATCATCGACAAGGCGTGGGACGGCGGCGACGTCCGGCCGCAGATCCCCGAGCGTCTGTCGGGCAAGACCGCCGCCGTGATCGGCTCCGGCCCGGCGGGCCTCGCCGCCGCCCAGCAGCTGACCCGGGCCGGCCACACCGTGGTCGTGTACGAGCGGGCCGACCGCATCGGCGGTCTGCTCCGCTACGGCATCCCCGAGTTCAAGATGGAGAAGCGCCACATCAACCGCCGCATCGAGCAGATGCGCGCGGAGGGCACCAAGTTCCGCACCGGCATCGAGATCGGCCGCGACCTCACGGCGACGGACCTGCGCAAGCGGTTCGACGCGGTCGTCGTCGCCGCCGGCGCCACCACCGCCCGCGACCTGCCCGTCCCGGGCCGGGAGCTCAAGGGCATCCACCAGGCGATGGAGTACCTGCCGCTCGCCAACAAGGTGGTGGAGGGCGACTTCGTGACCTCGCCGATCTCCGCCGAGGGCAAGCACGTCGTGGTCATCGGCGGCGGCGACACCGGCGCCGACTGCGTCGGCACCGCCCACCGCCAGGGCGCGGCCTCCGTCACCCAGCTGGAGATCATGCCCCGGCCGGGCGAGGAGCGGGCCGCCGGCCAGCCGTGGCCCACCTTCCCCATGCTCTACAAGGTGACCTCCGCGCACGAGGAGGGCGGCGAGCGGGTCTACTCCGTCTCCACCACCCACTTCGAGGGCGACGAGGACGGCAACGTCCAGTTCCTGCACCTGGTCGAGGTCGAGTTCGTCGACGGCAAGCTCACTCAGAAGCCGGGCACCGAGCGGAAGATCCCCGCCCAGCTCGTCACCCTCGCCATGGGCTTCACCGGCACCGACGTGGAGAACGGGCTCGTCGCCCAGTTCGGCCTGGCGCTGGACGAGCGCGGCAACATCGCCCGCGACGCCGACTTCGCCACCAATGTCGACGGCGTCTTCGTCGCCGGTGACGCCGGCCGCGGCCAGTCGCTCATCGTCTGGGCCATCGCCGAGGGCCGCTCCGCCGCCCGCGGCGTGGACCGTTACCTGACCGGCGCCAGCTCCCTGCCGGCCCCGATCCGCCCGACGGACCGCGCCCTCACGGTCTGACCCGCCGGATCCCCCGAACGTCCCGTACAACGACGTACGGAACTGACCGCGGCGCTCGCCCACCGTCCCCGACCAAGGACCGGGCGGGCGCCGCGGTGCGTCCGCGACGCCCCGGCGCCGGGCGGCGTACGGCCGCTCAGGACCCGTCCAGGCGCGCGAACTGCTCGGGGGTGAGGCGGACACCGAGCGCGCCCAGGTTCTCCCTCAGATGCCGCTCCGAGGTGGTGCCCGGAATCGGCAGGACGTGCGGGGCCCGGTGGAGGAGCCAGGCCAGGGCCGTCTGGGACGGGGTCGCGCCGGCCTCCCGCGCGACCGCCGCCACCGGCCCGTCCGGGTCCGCGTGGCCGCCCATGGCGATCGGGAAGAAGGGGACGAAGGCGATCCCGCGCCCCGCCGTGTGGTCGAGCACCGCCTCGTGGCCGCGGTCGGCAAGGTTGTAGAGGTTCTGCACGGCGGCGACCGGGGCGACCGCCTCCGCCTCCTCCAGCTGCGCGACCGTCACCTCGGAGAGACCGATGTGCCGGACCTTGCCCTCCTCCTGGAGGAGGCGCAGGGCGCCGACCTGCTCGGCGAGCGGGTAGTTCTCGTCGATCCGGTGCAGATACAGGAGGTCGATCCGCTCGGTCCGCAGCCGGCGCAGGCTCAGCTCCGCCTGCTGGCGCAGATAGGCGGGGTGACCGAGCGGCACCCACTCGGTGGGGGAGGGGCGCACCACGCCGACCTTGGTGGCCACCGCGACCTCGTCGCCGTAGGGACGGAGCGCCTCGGCAAGGAGGTCCTCGCCCGCGCCGAGGGCGTAGGCGTCGGCCGTGTCGAAGAGGGTGACCCCGGCCTCCGCCGCCGTCCGCAGCAGCTTCACCGCGGCCGCCCGGTCGGCCGGGGCCGTCCAGATCCGCGCCTCGGGACCCCTCGGGTCGTCCGGCCCGTCGGCCAGCCGCATCGCGCCGTAGCCCACGCGCCGGACCGGCAGGTCACCGCCGAGCTGGAATATCGTCATGTCATCGGTGTGCGTCACGTCATCGGTGTGCGTCATGCCCGGAACGGTAGGAGCTGACACCGGTGTGAGCTTCAAGCCCGGAGGGCGGGGAAGTGAGGGGGATCACATGGGGACGATGAGGATCGGCGAACTGGCGCGCGCGACCGGCGTGACCGTCCGGCTGCTGCGCTACTACGAGGAGCAGGGCCTGCTCACCTCCGAGCGCACCCCCGGCGGACAGCGGGTGTACGGCTCCGACGCGCCCGCCGTCGTCCGCCGCATCCGGGCGCTCCTCGCCGCCGGACTGCCCACCCGGGTCATCGCCGAGGTCCTCGCCTGCGTCTGCGGCAGCGAGGCCGAGATCGAGCCCTGCCTGAGCCCCCTGCTCGTCGCCCGGCTCGACGAGATCGACTCCCGGATCCAGGACCTCCAGGGCGCCCGCTCCTCGCTCGCCGCCCTCGTGGCGGCCACCGAGGGCCGCCAACTCGCCGGGGCGGAAGGCGGCGTGGGCTGAGCGGGGACGGCGGGAATACGGTGGCCCGGAGCCGGGGGCGCGGGGGATCATGCCGCCATGAGCTCTCTCGTGCGCCATGTGACCATCGACTGCACCGACGCCTACGCGCTCGCCACCTTCTGGGCGGCGGCACTGGACGCCCAGGTCTCCGACGACGACAAGCCCGGTGACGAGGAGGCGCTGGTCGACTCTCCGGGCGCCAGCCTCCTCTTCATCCAGGTTCCCGAGCCCAAGGCCGTGAAGAACCGGGTCCACCTCGACCTCCAGCCGCAGGACCGCACGCGCGACGAGGAGGTCGAGCGCCTCCTCGCCCTCGGCGCGACCCTCCTGGACGACCGGCGCAACCCCGACGGCACGGGCTGGGCCACGCTCGCCGACCCGGAGGGCAACGAGTTCTGCGTGGAGCGCAGCGCGGCCGAGCGGGCCGGTTAGCGGCGGCGCCGGAGCCGGCGGGCGGAGTAATCCGGACAGAGGATGTCGGGTATCCGGTGTTCCCTGGAGCCATGGGAGACACCGGACACACCGACACCACCGGAAACGGCCGACACGCGCGACACGACGGGGGCGAGGGGCACGCGGCCCGCGCCGGGCATCCCTGGTCGGCCTTCGAGGCCGCCGAGCCCGTCCTCGCCGCGACCGTGCGCGAGCGCTTCGGCCGGTACACCCACCACGCCCTCGCCACCCTCCGGCGCGACGGCGCGCCCCGGCTCAGCGGGATCGAGGCCGACTTCCGCGCGGGCGAGCTCTGGCTCGGCATGATGCCCCGCTCCCGCAAGGCGCTGGACCTGCTCCGGGACCCGCGCTTCTCGCTCCTCGCCAACCCGGGCTCCGGGACCGGCATGGGCGGGGGTGACGTGCGGGTCTCGGGGCGGGCCGCCGAGATCACCGACCAGGACACCTTCCGGTGGTACGCCCGCGAGGCGGGCGCCCCGCCGCCCTTCCACCTCTTCCGGGTGGAGCTCACCGAGGTCGTACGGACCCGGGTGGACGGCGAGGAACTCGTCGTCACCTCCTGGACCCCGGGGCGCGGCGTGCGGACCCTCCGGCGCGGCAACGGCGACGAGCCGCCCCGCGAGGCGCGGTGAGCGGACCCGCCGGGCTCCCGCGGGGGTCCGGCCGTCCCGCCCGGCGCCCGGGGTGCCGTCGCGCACGGGGCCCGGCTCGGTACCCTGGAGCGGGGAGTTCACCGAGGGGCGTTCCGCGCCGGCCTCGGCACCCGCCTGACCTGCCGGTCCTGCGCACACCGGGACCGCACCTCCCCGTGCACCCGATCGGGACCGCCGTACGTCCCGAGAACCCCCGCGGGACCGGCGTACGCCCCGTCCCTGTGACTCCGCTCACCCGGAGGCATCCGCCGGGCGCCCCGGTGGGCGACCGGAGGCGGGAAGGTTCCGGGGCGCACTATTGTTCCGAAGAGAAACGGCCGGGGCCCGCACCCTCGCAGGGTGCGGGCCCCGGCCGTGCCGCGCAGCCAGGAAGGCACGAATGACCCGCTCCGAACGCCCCTACAAGCGCGGCCCCCGCACTGCCCGGGCGACGTCCGCCTCGCAGCCCAAGGGCTCCCGCGGAGGCCGCCCCGCCACGCCCCCGCCGCCCCGGGAGTTCACCCCACCGGAGACGGTGACGCCCGCCCTGCCGCCCGTGGCCTCCTTCGAGGACCTCGACATGCCGGCCGCGCTGGTGAAGACGCTCGCCGAGCAGGGCGTCACCGAGCCCTTCCCCATCCAGGCCGCGACCCTGCCGAACTCGCTCGCCGGACGCGACGTCCTCGGCCGGGGCCGTACCGGCTCCGGCAAGACCCTCGCCTTCGGCCTCGCCGTCCTCGCCCGCACCGCGGGCCGCCGCGCCGAGCCGACCGCGCCGCTCGCCCTCGTCCTCGTCCCGACCCGCGAGCTCGCCCAGCAGGTCACCGACGCGCTCACCCCGTACGCCGCCGCCCTGCGCCTGCGGATCACCACCGTCGTGGGCGGCATGTCGATCACCCGCCAGGCCTCCGCGCTGCGGCGCGGCGCCGAGGTGCTCATCGCCACCCCCGGCCGCCTCGACGACCTCATCGGCCGTGGCGACTGCCGCCTCGACCAGGTCGCCGTCACGGTCCTCGACGAGGCCGACCAGATGGCCGACATGGGCTTCCTGCCGCAGGTCACCAAGCTGCTGAAGCAGGTCGAGGAGGGCGGCCAGCGGCTGCTGTTCTCGGCGACCCTGGACCAGAACATCGACCGGCTCGTCCGGATGTTCCTCCACGACCCGGTCGTCCACTCGGTCGACCCGTCGGCGGGCGCCGTGACCACCATGGAGCACCACGTCCTCTACGTCCTGGACGAGACGGACAAGAAGGCCGTCACGACGCGGATCGCGGCCCGCGACGGCCGCACCATCCTCTTCCTCGACACCAAGCGGTCCGTGGACCGGCTGGTGAAGCGGCTCCTCGCCCAGGGCGTACGGGCCTCCGGCCTGCACGGCGGGCGCTCCCAGCCGCAGCGCAACCGGACCCTCGACCAGTTCAAGACCGGACAGGTCACCGCGCTCGTCGCGACGAACGTGGCGGCCCGCGGCATCCACGTGGACGACCTCGACCTGGTCGTCAACGTCGACCCGCCGGTCGACCACAAGGACTACCTCCACCGGGGCGGCCGCACCGCCCGCGCCGGCGAGTCCGGCAGCGTCGTCACCCTGGTCCTGCCCGAGCAGAAGCGGGACATGGGCAAGCTGATGTCGAACGCCGGGATCCGTCCCCGCACGGCGCAGATCAAGTCCAGTGACGAGGAGCTGGTGCGGCTCACCGGCGCCAAGGAGCCCTCGGGCGTCCCGGTCGTCATCGAGACCCCGCAGCCCGTCCAGCAGCCGGGCACCGGCTCGGGCCGCCGTCGCCGCAGGCCGTCGTCCGCCTCCGCGTCGGGCGGCACGGGCCGGGGCACGGCCACGGGCTCGGGCTCGGGCACGACGAAGGGCCGCGCCTCCGGCACCGGCCGCGCCGCCGGCACCGCCTCGGGCCGCACGGCCTCCGGCGCCGGCTCCCGCACGGCCTCCGGCACCGGCGGTACCGGCTCCCGTACCGGCTCAGGCGCCGGGTCCCGTACCGGCGCGTCCCGGGGTGCGGGCGGCGGGCGCTCCCGTGGCGGCGCCACCCGCTCCCGCGTCGCCCGCCAGCCGAGGTCCACGGACGGCTGACGGGCGCTCGGCCGGGCGGGCACGCCGGGCCGCGGAGGACCTCCGCGGCCCCGGCCCACGCCCCCGGCCGTCCGGCGGAAACCCGCCGGCGGAGGACACCCTGTGACGGGTTCGCGCAGACGTGCGAACGGCCGGTGAGCGGCGGTGAACGTCCGGCGAATTGAAGGCGGTCGGGGTTCTGCCCGCGCTCTTCGCGCGTCAGCATCGCAGGCATGCGTCTTCCCCCTCGAATCGGCCTGGCCGGCGGTGTCGCTGCCGCCCTCCTCTCCTCCCTCCTCCTCGGCGCCCCAGCCGGCGCGGCACCGGCCGCGCCCGCGCCCGTCGCGGCCCCCCTCGCGGCGGCGGCCTACGGCTCGATCTGCTCCTCCGACCTGCCCGCGCAGGCCCACGACACCCTCCGCCTCATCGAGGCGGGCGGCCCCTTCCCGTACCGGCAGGACGGCTCCGTCTTCCAGAACCGGGAGCGGCTCCTTCCGGCCCAGGGTTCCGGCTACTACCACGAGTACACGGTGAAGACCCCGGGCACGTCCACGCGCGGCGCCCGCCGGATCGTCACCGGCAGCGCGGAGCGGGAGGACTACTACACCGCCGACCACTACGCCTCGTTCGACCTGATCGACCACGCCTGCTGAACCGTCCGCCCTCCGCCGTACGGCTCCGGCCGCGGCGGCGTCAGCGGCGGCGCGGGGCCGTCCACTCCAGGCGGGCGCGGACCCGCGGGTCGCGGACGAACTCCAGGGCGGCGAGCGCCGTCTCGCGCGGCGCCCCGTCCGGGTCGCCGTCGGCCAGGATCGACGCCAGCGCCTCGACCGCCCGCGGGTCCTGACGGATCGCCAGGCCGCGGGCGGCCTCCGCCACCGTCTCCGGGTCGTCGTCGCCGAGCCGCTCCGCGAGGCCCTCGCGGACGAGCGGGGAGTCCTCGGGGAGTTCGGCCAGGGCCAGCGTCGCCCAGTCCCGCACGCGGGCGTCCGCGTCCCGGCTGAGCGCCAGCAGCACCCGTACCGCCTCGCCGTGCCCGGCCGGCACGATCCCGGCCAGCGCCGCGGCGACCGCCCGCCGCACCGCCGCGTCCGGGTGCCCGGCCGCCGCGAGCAGCTCGGGCACCGCCGCAGGGTCACCGCACTCGCCGAGCGCCGCCACCACCGACAGCAGCGGTTCCCGGTCACCTCCCAGGGCGCCCTCCACGGCCAGCCGCCGCAGCACCGGTACGGCGCCCGGCCCGAAGCCCGGCAGGGCACCCAGGATCCGCGCCCCGAGCGCCCGCCGCAGCGGGTCCCGGTAGGCGCACCAGGCCGCCGCCGTCACGAAGGTCTCCTCGTCGGCCCGCCCGGCCAGTTCGGCCACCACCGTCGTCCAGTCGTCCAGCTCCGGGTCACCGCAGCGCAGCGCCCGCGCCGCCAGCTCCTCGTGCGGGGTGCGCCGTCCGAGCGCCGCCTCCAGCAGCGTGGCGACGGCCGCGTGGCCGGTCTGCCGCTCGTCGCCGCGCCCCGGCCGGCCGTCCTCGCGCAGCAGCTCCACGACCACGGTCACCCCGCCGTCCTCCCGGACCCGCCGGACCACCGCCTCGTACGTCTCGCCGCCCTCGTTCCCGGCGACCAGCCCGCGCCGCAGCTCGGCCGCGATGTCGGCGCCGATCCACCGCCGCGCCTCCCGCAGCGCCTGTTCCAGGGACCGCGCCCCGTGGTCGAGGAGCGCCCGTACGGTGCCGGTGGAGCCGCGCCGGGCGGCGGCGACGAGCGGGACGAGCCCGTCGGGGCCCGGCCGGTCGGGATCGGCGCCGTGCTCCAGGAGCGCCCGTACGGTGCCGGTGTGCCCGAGCCGTACGGCCCAGGCCAGCGCTGTCCAGCCGTACGCCTCCTCCTGGTCGGGCCGGGCGCCGCCCGCGAGCAGCGCCCTGACCACCTCGGTGTGCCCGCCGCAGGCCGCCCCGCACAGCGCCAGGTCGCCGCCGTCGGCGCCGCTCGCCCGGCCGGGGTCGGCCCCGGCGGCGAGCAGCAGCCGCACGATCCCCGGTTCGTCGGCGACCGCCGCGCGGTACAGCGCGGTCTCCCCCTCGTCCAGGGCCTCGGGGTCGGCCCCGTTCCGCAGGGCCCGTACGACCCCGTCCTCGTCACCGTCCAGGACAAGTTCGAACAACGTGCTCATACCGCGACCCTGGCCCGAGGTCCGGGCCGGGGGCAAATCATTACCGGTTCACGCGGGTTCGCGGTGAAGCGCGGCACCGTCCGGACCACCTTGCGCGGGAAGGGGACCACGGTGCCGAAGCACCGGACGCCGCGGATCGCGCCTCGCGGGCGACGCCGCTCCTCTCCGGGCACGGCCTAGGATCGACCGGCAGGACGACGACAACGGGGGAGCGCCATGACCGGTCAGGTCGCCGCGGTGAGCCGCAACGAGACGTACTCCTTCAGCAAGCCCCCTCGCGAGTCCATCAGGCTCCTCGCCGGGCTCGGCGTGGAAGGAGACGTGCACGCGGGGAAGACGATCCGCCACCAGTTCCGCATGACCTACGAGCCGGACCTGCCCAACCTGCGCCAGGTCCACCTGATGCACGAGGAGCTCTTCGGCGAACTCGCCCGCAAGGGCTTCGAGGTCTCCGCCGGGCAGCTCGGCGAGAACATCACCACGCGCGGTGTGGACCTGCTGGGCCTGCCCACCGGCGCCCTGCTCCGCCTCGGGGAGCGGGCCGTGCTGGAGGTGACGGGCCTGCGCAACCCGTGCGCGAAGATCAACGACTTCCGCCCGGGGCTGCTCGGCGAGGTCTTCGCCCTGGACCCCGCGTCGGGCGAGTTCACCTTCAGGTCCGGTGTCATGGCCGTGGTCCGCCAGGGAGGAATCGTCCGTCCCGGCGATTCCGTCAAGGTCGAGAACCCGCCTCTTCCCCACCGACCCCTGGAGCGCGTCTAGGACGTGTCCGGAAGGTCGCGGGCGAGGCGCGCCTTTCCGGTCACGGCCCGGGAACGCCCGATCAGGCCGCGCACTCCAGGACCTCTCCGCAGAGAGGGCACCGGGCGCGGAGGGCACGTCCGGCCGGGAGGCGGAGGCGCCGGCGGCAGACGGGACAGGAGAAGGTGACGTGGGTGGCCGGGGCGCCGCCGTCGAAGGCGTACGGGGCGCCGGGGGCCGCCCGGCCCAGGCGCCTTTCCCCGCCGTAGCGGCGCCGGGCCGTCCAGGAGGCACCGGCCAGCGGCGGCTGCCGCCGCTCGCGGGCCGCCTCGGCCCGGCCGTGTACCCACGCCTCGTACGCCACCGCGCTGGTGAACCACGGTGACGGGTCCTCACCGAAGCGGGCGGACCGCAGGGCGAGCACGTACCCGAACTCCTCGGGGGTGAGGTAGCCGAGCTGCTGGCCCTCCGTGCCGTCCTGCCGGTAGGCGTCGAGAAGCAGCCAGCCGGCGCCCAGATAGGTGGTCGCCACGTCCGTGAGGATCTCGTTCGCCGCCGTGCCGGGAAACTCCAGGCCGAGCCGGTGGAGCAGGAGGTGGGTGATCTCGTGGGCGAGGGCCGCGCCGATGTCGGCGCGGCGGGTCCGGAACCGGTCGTTGAGCTCCACGGCGTACTCGGGCCCCGTGGCCGGCCGGACGCTCGCCGCGTGCTCCATCCGGCGGAACCGCACGACGAGCCGCGCCTCGGGCAGCCGCAGGTGGCGGACGAGGGCGGCGGCCACCCGCCGCACGCCGGTGCGGAGCTCCTCGCCGGGGCCGAGGGCCACCGCCGCGGCGGGCACGCTCGTCGCGTAACGCCGCAGTTCGGCGGGGGAGAGGTGCCGGTGCAGCGCGGTGAGCGAGGCGTGCACGGTCGCGCGGTGCGGGAAGCCGTGGACGACTCCGTACGGGTCCCCCTGAGCGGGTGTACCGCCGACACGGTCGGCGCCATGACGGTTCGGCATGCCGGATCCCCCCTGCCGTTCACTGTACGGTCCTACGGTCCCCCCACCGGCTCTGGCCGAAAAGGCTTCCTTGTGACGGCAGTTGGGCGTTGCCCATAATTCCCGGCATGCTTTGACGGGCGCATGTCATGACTGCATGCCGTGGCGTCAGGGCCAACCCCCCATGAAAGAAGGCAGACACGTGAAGAAGAACCGACTGGTCCGCGCGCTCCAGAAACTGGCCGCGGCCGGCGCCGTCGTCCTGGCGGCCGTCAGCCTCCAGCCCACCACGGCCTCCGCCGCCCCGGCGCCCGTCGTCGGCGGCACCCGCGCCGCGCAGGGCGAGTTCCCCTGGATGGTCCGGCTCTCCATGGGCTGCGGCGGCTCCCTGCTCACCCCGCAGATCGTCCTCACCGCCGCCCACTGCGTCAGCGGCTCCGGCAACACCACCAGCATCACCGCCACCGCCGGCGTCGTGGACCTCCAGTCCAGCAGCGCCATCAAGGTCCGCTCCACCAAGGTCCTCCAGGCCCCCGGCTACAACGGCCAGGGCAAGGACTGGGCCCTGATCAAGCTGGCCAGCCCGATCACCACCCTGCCCACCCTGAAGATCGCCGAGACCACCGCCTACAACAGCGGCACCTTCACCGTGGCCGGCTGGGGCGCCACCTACGAGGGCGGGGGCCAGCAGCGCTACCTGCGCAAGGCGACCGTGCCCTTCGTCTCGGACGCCGAGTGCCAGCGCGCGTACGGCAGCTCCCTCGTCCCCGGTGAGGAGATCTGCGCCGGCTACAACGAGGGCGGGGTCGACACCTGCCAGGGCGACTCCGGCGGCCCGATGTTCCGCAAGGACAACACCGGTGCCTGGATCCAGGTCGGCATCGTGAGCTGGGGCGAGGGCTGCGCCCGGCCCGGCTACCCCGGCGTCTACACGGAGGTCTCCACCTTCGCCGCCGCGATCAAGTCGGCCGCGGCCACGCTCTGACCCGTAGGGCAAACCCCGCTCGGCGGCCGGTTCCCCCGCGGAACCGGCCGTACGACCGCCGAGGAGGGCCCCGGGGCGCCGACCGCCCCGGGGCCCTCCGGCACACGGAGGGTCAGGGCCGGTCCGGCAGCAGCTCCACGCCGGTCACCCCGCCGCCCTCCAGCTCCAGGACCCACACCTCGTTCCCGCCCTCCCGCAGCACCGGCCCCGGCAGGAACAGCGCGTCCTGCGGACCCACCGTCCAGTAGCGGCCGAGGCAGAATCCGTTCACCCACACGAAGCCCCGGGTGCCGCCGCCGAGCCGCAGCCACGCGTCCCCCGCACCCGCCACCGCCACCTCGCCCCGGTACAGGCCCCGGCCCCCGCCGTCCCGCGGCACCGGGCCGAACGGCACCGCGCCGACCGCCGCCTCCTCGAACGCGTCCAGCCGCAGCCCCCGCGCCCGGACCCCGTGCAGATACTGCCGCTCGTGCCGCACCCCGCCCGTGAGGCCCTTCACCTCCCCCTGCCGGGGCCCGTAGTTGACCCGCCCCAGGGACTCCACCCACAGGTCCACCACCGCCGGGCCCGCCACCGGCTCCGGCAGCACCGCCTCCTCCGCCGCGAGCACCCCCGCCACGGCCCCGTCCACCTCCACCACCGCCCGGTCCCGCAGCCCCGCGACCGACAGCGGATACGGCCGCCGCGGCCCCGGCACCTCCACCCGGTAGCGGACCAGGCCCCGGTCCACGCCCAGCTCCTCGAAGGACGGCGGCAGCGGTGCCGCCACCTCCGGCCCGCCGAGCGCCTCCAGGACCGCGCCCAGCGGCGCCCAGCCGCCGAGGCCGGCCCGCACCGGCGCCCCGAGCCGGGCCGGCGGCTCGGGAACCCCGGGCAGCGGACCCTCCGCGTACGGTGCGAGCACCTCGCGGAACCGCCAGAACTTCTCCGTCGGCCGCCCCGCCTCGTCCACCGGCGCGTCGTAGTCGTACGAGGTCACCGTCGGCAGCAGCGGTCCGTCGTGCAGCTCGCCCGCGCGGTTCGCGCCCGCCCACCCCGCGAAGTTCGAACCGCCGTGCGCCATGTACACATTCACCGAGGCCCCGCACTCCAGGATCTCCCGCAGCGCCGCCGCCGCGTCCCCCGCGTCCCGGGCCGCGTGCTCCGTCCCCCAGTGGTCGAACCAGCCGCACCAGAACTCCATGCACATCAGCGGCCCCGCCGGCCGGTGCCGCCGCAGCGCCGCGAACCCCTCCCGCGCCCCCGCGCCGAAGTTCGCCGTCGCCAGCACCCCCGGCACCGAGCCGCCCGTCAGCATGTGGTCCTCCGGCCCGTCCGAGGTGAACAGCGGCACGCTCACCCCGCACTCCCGCAACAGCTCCGCCAGCCACTCCAGATAGCCCCGGTCACTGCCGTAACTGCCGTACTCGTTCTCCACCTGCACCAGCACCACCGGCCCGCCCCGGTCCACCTGCCGCTCCACCACCTGCGGCAGCAGCCGCCGGAACCAGGACTCCACCGGCGCCAGGAACTCCGGGTCCCGCGTCCGCACCCGCCGCCCCAGCGGACCGGTCACCCAGTGCGGCAGCCCGCCGTTCTCCCACTCGGCGCAGATGTACGGCCCCGGGCGCACGATCGCCCGCATCCCCGCCCGCTCCACCGCGTCCAGGAACCGGCCGAGGGCCGCCACGTCCGCGTACCGCCCCGGCTCCGGCTCGTGCAGATTCCACGGGACGTACGTCTCCACACAGCCGAGGCCCATCGCGCGCAGCATCCCCAGCCGGTGCTCCCAGTGGCCCTCGTGCACCCGGAAGTAGTGCAGCGCCCCCGACAGCAGCCGCACCGGCCGCCCGTCGAGCAGAAAGTCCTCGTCACCCACAGCGAACGCGCTCATGGCGTCACCCTCGCCCTCTGGCGGCGGGCCGGTCCATGGACAAAGATCGTCGCAGTTTGGACATCAGGATCCGCACGCCGGGGAGGGCCGGTCCATGTACCACACCTGGATGCGCTACTTCACACCCAGCCCGGTCCACCACCGCCTCGGCCTCGTCTGCCTCGGCGTCGGACTCCAGCACGGCGCCCTGCCGACCGTCGGGCCCCGCACCCTCGACCATCACGTGGCCGTCGTCGTCTCCGCGGGCGGCGGCTGGTACCGGGGCGCCGACGGACGGCGCGCCACCGTCACCGCCCCCGCCCTCCTCTGGCTCACCCCCGGCGTCCCGCACCACTACGCCGCCGACGCCGGCACCGGCTGGGACGAGGCGTTCGTCGACTTCGCGGGCCCCGCCACCGCCACGTACACCGAACTCGGCTACATCGAACCCGACCGGCCCGTCGTCCCCCTCTCCGACGCCGCCCCGGCCCGGGCCGCCATCGGCCGCATCGCCCGCGCCGCCCGCCCCGGCAATCCGTTCCTGGAGGCCGAGACCGGCGCCGCCGTCCACGAACTCCTCGTCGCCCTGCGCCGCGCCCGCGCCGACACCAACGCCGACGGCGACCCGGTCCTCGCCGCTCTCGCCCGCGACGCCTGCCGGCCGCTGACCGTCGCCGAACACGCCGCCCGGCACGGCATGACCGCGGCCGAGCTGCGCACCGCCGTCCGCCGCGCCGCCGGGTGCAGCCCCAAGGACTACCTGCTCACCGTCCGTCTCGGCCGCGCCAAGGAACTGCTCGCCGCCACCGACCTGCCCGTCGCCGCCGTCGCCCGCCGCGTCGGCTACGACGACCCCGCCTACTTCTCCCGCCTCTTCACCCGCCGGGTCGGCACCGCGCCCATCCGCTTCCGCGCGCAGCAGGGGCGGGCCGTGCACGGCGGCTGGAGCACCCGCGTTCCGGATCCCGAACACCCGCCGACGATCCTGCCGAGGTCCGGATAGGCTCGCTGACCATGAGCGACACCACCGACATCGACGGGGCCGTACGGGCCGAGCTGACCCGCCTGCGCGAGAGCATCGACAACATCGACGCGGCGGTGGTCCACATGCTCGCCGAACGCTTCAAGTGCACCCAGCAGGTCGGTGTCCTCAAGGCGAAGCACCAGCTGCCGCCCGCCGACCCGGCCCGCGAGGCCCGCCAGATCACCCGCCTGCGGGAGCTGGCGGAGAGCGCCAAACTGGACCCGGCCTTCGCCGAGAAGCTCCTCAACTTCATCATCGCCGAGGTCATCCGCCACCACGAGACGATCGCCGACGGGGCCGCCGCGACCGGGACCGGCGCCGCCGCGAGCGGGACCGCCGGTTCCGCGCCCGCCGGCCCGGTCACCGCCCCCGACGCCGGCCGCACCCTCCGATGACCCGCGTCACGGTCTTCACCCTCGGTGGGACCATCTCCGCCCGGGGCGACGGCGCCACCCGCCTGACCGGCGCCGAGGTCCTCGCCGGTCTCGGGGCCCCCTCGCACCCCGCCCCCGCCGGGCTCGCCCCCGAGGAGATCGAGCTGCGCGACTTCCGGCGCGTCCCCAGCTCCTCCCTCACCCACGAGGACCTGGCCGCCCTCGCCGCCGAGGTCCGCGCGGCCGTCGCCGCCGGCAGCGGCGTCGTCGTCGTCCAGGGCACGGACACCCTGGAGGAGACCGCGTTCCTCCTCGACCTGCTCTGCACCACCGAGCGGCCGGTCGTCGTCACCGGCGCCCTGCGCCGCGCCGACCTGCCCGGCGCCGACGGCCCCGCCAACCTGGCCGCCGCCCTCGCCGTCGCCGCCGACCCCGCCTGCCGGAACCTCGGCGTCCTCGTCGTCCTCGCCGACGAGATCCACGCCGCCCGCCACGCCCGCAAGACCCACACCACCTCCCTCACCACCCTCGCCTCGCCCGGCGCCGGCCCCCTCGGCGCCGTCGTCGAAGGCGAACCCCGCGTCCTGCTCCGCCCGGCCGTGCCCGCCACGCCCCGCCCGCTGACCCTCGACCCCGCCGTCCGCGTCGCCCTCGTCACCCTCTCCCAGGGCGACCGGGGCGAACTCCTCGACGCCGTGGACGAGCGCTTCCGGGGACTCGTCGTCGCCGCCTTCGGCGCCGGCCACGCCCCGGCCTGGCTGGTCGAACCGCTCGCCGCGCTCGCCCGCCGCATCCCGGTCGTCCTCGCCTCCCGCACCGGCTCCGGCACCACCCTGGCCCGCACCTACCGGGGCCCCGGCTCCGAACACGACCTGATCGGCCACGGGCTGATCCCGGCCGGGCCGCTCGACCCGCCCAAGGCCCGGATCCTGCTCCAGGCGCTCCTCTCCAGCGGCGCGGCGGGACCCGCCGGATACGACCGGCCCCGCATCGCCGCCGCCTTCGCCCACCTCGACGGCTCCGGCCTCGCCTGACCGCCGGCCCCACCCCGTACCCGGTCCCGGCACCGTCCCGTCCCGGCCTCCCGCCCATCCCGGACCACCCTCTGCCCCGAGCCGGAGCGATCGGGCAGCATAGGGCCCATGTCCGTACTGACGCGCGACGAAGCGCAGACCCGTGCCCAGCTCCTCGACGTCCACCACTACACCGTGGACCTCGACCTCACCACCGGCGACGAGACCTTCGAGTCCACCAGCCTCGTCAGGTTCACCGCCCGCACCGCCGGGGACACCTTCGTCGAGCTCAAGCCCGTCACCCTGCACTCCGCCACCCTCGACGGGAAGCCGCTGGACCCCGCCTCCCTCGACGGCAACCGGCTGCCGCTCACCCTCACCGAGGGCGAGCACGAGCTGTGCGTCCGCACCACCATGCGCTACTCCCGGACGGGCGAGGGCATGCACCGCTTCACGGACCCCACCGACGGCGAGTCGTACGTCTACACCCAGCTGTTCATGGAGGACGTGCAGCGCGTCTTCGCCGCCTTCGACCAGCCCGACCTGAAGGCCGTCTTCGAACTCACCGTCACCGCCCCCGAAGGGTGGACGGTCCTCGCCAACAGCCTCACCGAACGGCAGGACGACGGCCGCTGGAAGGCCGCTCCCACCCCGCTGCTCTCCACCTACTTCGTCTGCGTCGCCGCCGGCCCCTGGCACAGCGTCCGCACCGAGCACGCCGGGCTGCCCTTCGGCATCCACTGCCGCCGCAGCCTCGCCGCCCACCTCGACGCCGACGCCGAGGAGATCCTCGCCGTCACCAGGGCCTGCTACGACCGGTACCACGAGAAGTTCGACGAGCCGTACCCCTTCGACTCGTACGACCAGGCCTTCGTGCCCGAGTTCAACGCAGGCGCCATGGAGAACCCCGGCCTCGTCACCTTCCGCGACGAGTTCGTCTTCCGCTCCGCCGTCACCGACACCGAGCGGATGACCCGCGCCATGGTCATCGCCCACGAGATGGCCCACATGTGGTTCGGCGACCTCGTCACCCTGCGCTGGTGGGACGACATCTGGCTGAACGAGTCCTTCGCCGAGTACATGGGCTACCAGACCGTCAACGAGGCCTGCTCCGACCTCTTCGCCGACACCTGGATCGACTTCGGCGTCACCCGCAAGGCCTGGGGGTACGAGGCCGACCAGCGCCCCTCCACCCACCCCGTCGCCCCCGACCCCGACGCCGTCCCGGACACCGCCTCCGCGCTCCTCAACTTCGACGGCATCTCCTACGCCAAGGGCGCCTCCGCCCTGCGCCAGCTCGTCGCCTGGCTCGGCGAGAGCGACTTCCTCGCCGGCATCAACATCCATTTCAAGCGCCACAAGTTCGGCAACGCCACCCTCGCCGACTTCATCGACAACCTGGCCGCCGCCACCGACCGCGACGTCCACGGCTGGGCCGAGCAGTGGCTCCGCACCACCGGCGTCGACGTCCTCACCCCCCGCCTCACCGGCGAGGGCGCCCGCTGGCAGCTCACCGTCGACCGCGACGGCGGCCGCCCGCACCGCGTGGACGCCGGCGTCTACGACCGCGACCCGTCCGGCGCGCTCGTCCTGCGCGAGCGCCGCCAGCTCGACGTCCCCCAGGACGGGCCGGCCGAACTGACCGGCCCTCGCCCCGCCCTCGTCGTCCTCAACGACGGCGACCTCACCTACGCCAAGCTCCGCTTCGACAAGGCCTCCGAGGAGTCCGTCCTGCGCGGCCTCTCCCGGCTCCCCGACCCGCTCACCCGGGCCGTGGTCTGGAACGCCCTGCGCGACATGGTCCGCGACGGTGTCCTCACCCCCGGCGAGTACCTGGAGGCGGCCCGCGCCCACCTCACCGAGGAGAGCGAACTCGCCCTCGTCCAGGGCGTCCTGGGCTTCGCACGCACCCAGATCGCCGACCGGTACGTCGCCGCCGAGGAGCGCCCCGCCGCCCTGGCCACCCTCCGCGAGATCGCCCGCGCCCTGCTGCGCCGCACCGAGGACGGCGACTCTCCCGGCCTGCGCCTCACCGCCGTCCGCACCCTGATCGACAGCGCCACCACCCCCGACCAGATCGCCTCCTGGCTGGACGAGGGCACGGTCCACGGCGGCCCCGAGCTCGACCCCGAGCTGCGCTGGCGCATCCTGGCACGGCTCGCCGTCCTCGGCGCCACCGACGAGGCCGCCATCGCCGCCGAGCTGGAGCGTGACCCCAGCGCCACCGGCCAGGAGGGCGCCGCCCGCTGCCGGGCCGCGCTCCCGGACGCCGGGGCCAAGGCGGCCGCCTGGTCCGCCATGTTCGACACCGACGACCTGTCCAACTACCTGTTCACCGCCACCGCGCGGGGCTTCTGGCAGCCCGAGCAGGCCGAGCTGGTACGGGAGTACGTCACCCGCTTCTACCCCGACGCCGTCGCGCTCGCCGACCGCCGGGGCGCCGCCATGGCCGAGGCCGCGGGCAGCCACGCCTTCCCGGCGCACGCGGTCGACGCGGCGGCGCTGGCCCTCGGCGAGTCCCACCTCGCCGGCGACACCATGATCCCGGCCCTCCGCCGCAAGCTCGTGGACCAGCTGGACGACCTCCGCCGCGCCCTGCGCGTCCGCGAGGCCTGACCCAGCCGGTGCGGTACGGGGCCCGGCCCCCGTACCGCACCGGCGGCCGGCGTCCCCAGGCGACATCCCCGGAGCCCCGTCCGTCCCCCCCGGCCACGTCACGGAAGCCCCGCCCCGGACCGCCGGCCGCCCCGCGCCCGTACCTCCCGCCCCGCCCCACCGCCACGCCCGTGTCCCCCTTTCGGGTCACGCGCGGGTTCTCGCCGGACATGTCCGGCCTCGTCCCGGCACCCTGTCGTCCATGCGTGCCGCACCCCCGCCCCTCGCCTCCGCCCCCACGCCCCTGAGCCGCCTCCTGGGCATCGCCCTCGACGCCCTGCGCGAAGGAGCGGAGGTACGCGGCGGGCCCCTCCCTGCCGGTGGCCCCCGGGCCGTGGCCGAGCGGGTGCGCGCCGCCGTGGGGGAGGCCCTCCCCGACACCGGCACCGGCGCCGGCGAGGCGCTCCGCACCCTGGTCCGGGTCCTGGCCGAGGGCGCCGCCGACCCCGCGCACCCCCTCTGCGCCGCCCACCTCCACACCCCGCCCCTCGCGCTCGCCGCCGCCGCCGACCTCGCCGCCTCCGCGCTCAACCCGTCCCTCGACTCCTGGGACCAGGCGCCCGCCGCCTCCGCCCTGGAGGCCGAGGTCACCGCCGCCCTCGCCGTCGAGGTCTTCCCGGCCGCCGACCGCCCCGACGCGCTCGTCACCACCGGCGGCACCGAGTCCAACCAGCTCGCCCTGCTCCTCGCCCGCGAACGCCACGGCGCCGTACGCCTCGTCGCCGGCGCCAACGCCCACCACTCCCTGCGCCGCGCCGCCTGGCTCCTCGGCCTGCCGGAACCGATCACCGTCCCCACCCCCGGGGGCGTCCTCGAACCCGCCGCCCTCACCGAGGCCCTCACCGAGCGCCCCGGCCCCGTGCTCGTCGCCGCCACCGCCGGCACCACCGACGAGGGCCTGATCGACCCGCTCCCCGCCCTCGCCGACGTGTGCGCCGCCCACGGCGCCGACCTCCACGTCGACGCCGCCTACGGCGGCCCCGTCCTCTTCAGCCGCACCCACCGCCACCTCCTCGCCGGTCTCGACCGGGCCCGTACCGTCACCGTCGACCTGCACAAACTCGGCTGGCAGCCCGCCGCCGCCGGACTGCTCGCCGTCCGCGACCCCGCCGACCTCACCGCCCTCGGCCACACCGCCGACTACCTCAACGCCGGTGACGACACCGACGCCGGCCTCCCCGACCTGCTCGGCCGTTCCCTGCGCACCACCCGCCGCCCCGACGTCCTCAAAGCCGCCGTCACCCTCCGCGCGCTCGGCCGGGCGGGGCTCGGCGACCTCGTCGACCGCTGCGTGGAGCAGGCCCGGCACCTCGCCGACCTGGTGGAGAAGGCCCCCGGACTCGATCTGCGGGCCCGCCCCGTCCTCACCACCGTGCTCCTCCGCCCCACCGGAGCCGACGACACCGCCGTCGCCGGCCTCCGCCGCACCCTCCTCACCGAGGGCCGCGCGGTCCTCGGCCGGGCCACGGCCGACGGCCGCCTCTGGCTCAAGGTCACCCTCCTCAACCCCCACACCACCCCCGACGACCTGGCACGGCTCGTCGCCCTCGTGGAAGGCAGCACACCGCGATGACCGGCAGCACCCCCGCCCCGCAGGACCACGACCGCCCCCACGACCTCGTGGGCGTCGGCATCGGCCCGTTCAACCTCTCCCTCGCCGCCCTCGCCCACGGCGTCCCCGGCGGCCTGGCCACCGCCTTCTACGAACAGCGCCCCGCCTTCCAGTGGCATCCCGGCCTCCTCATCGAGGGCGCCACGCTCCAGGTCCCCTTCCTCGCGGACCTGGTCACCCTCGCCGACCCGGCGAGCCCCTGGAGCTTCCTCAGCTACCTCCGCCACCGCGAGCGCCTCTTCCCCTTCTACTTCGCGGAGAAGTTCCACATCCAGCGCGCCGAGTACGACGCCTACTGCCGCTGGGTCAGCGAGCGGCTCCCCGGCCTGCACTTCGGCCACCAGGTCGACTCCGTCCGCTGGAACCCCGAACGGCGCCTGTTCGAGGTGGACTTCAGCCAGATCGACCCGGCCGGCGGGGCCGAGGCCCTGGGCCGCGCGTACACCAGGAACGTCGTCCTGGGCGTCGGAACCGAACCGTACGTCCCCGAGCCGCTGCGGCCCCTCGCCGACGCCCCCGGCGTGCCCGTCCTCCACTCCGCCGACTACCTGACCCACCGCGAGACGCTGCTGCGCGCCGGGCACGTCACCGTCATCGGCTCCGGCCAGTCCGGCGCCGAGATCTTCCTCGACCTGCTCAGGGCCCGGCCCGCCGGCGCCGAGCGGATCCACTGGCTCGCCCGCACCGAGGCCTTCGCCCCCATGGAGTACTCCAAGCTGGGCCTGGAGCACTTCACCCCCGACTACACCCGCTACTTCCACGCCCTGCCCGAACCGGTGCGCGGCGAACTCGTGCCGCGCCAGTGGCAGCTGCACAAGGGCATCGACGCCGAGACCATCGCCGCCATCCACGACGAGCTGTACCGCAGGACCCTCCACGGCGGCTGGCCCGAGGCCGTCCTCACCCCCGGCGTCCGGGTCCGCACCGCCGGACGCGTCGCGACCACCCGGGTCGAGCTGCACCTCGAACACGTCCAGCAGGGGACCCGCTCGCGCCTCACCACCGACGCCGTCGTGCTCGCCACCGGCTACCGCGAGCGCCCGGTGGACCGGATGCTCGCCGGGCTCGACCCGTACCTGCGGCACGACGCCGCGGGCCGGGCCCGGATCGACGCCTCGTACCGGCTCGTCCTCGACCCCTCGGTGACCGGCGCCGTCTTCGTCCAGAACGCGGAGCGGCACACCCACGGCGTCGGCGCCCCCGACCTCGGCCTCGCCGCCTGGCGCAGCGCCGTCATCCTCAACACGCTCACCGGCAAGGAGCCGTACCCGCTGCCCCGCCGCACCGCGTTCACGAGCTTCGGCCTGGAAGCGCGAGAGGCGCCCGGCGTTCCGGCCCAGGACCGGAAGCTGACGCCTCTCGTACAGAACTGACGGGGGAGCGGGGGATCAGAAGACGGGCACGCCGTCCCGGGTCAGCCGCCAGCCGGCCGACGCGAACTGCCCCGGGTCGACCGTCCCCTTCGCCCGCACCCACTGGATGAGGGTGTTGCGGATCTCCTCGGAGTTGGCCCACAGCTGCGGGGCCTGGGCGACGTGCGGGAACGCGCCGCCGCCGCCGGCCCGGTAGTTGTTGACGGCGAGGACGAAGCGGGCCGCCGGGTCGAGCGGCCTGCCCTCGAAGGACAGGTTCACGATCCGCTGCCCCACCGGCCGGGCGATGTCGATCTCGTAGGTGAGACCGGAGACGGCGTCGTAGTTGTAGTCCGGTGTCCCGGCCGCGTTGGTCAGCTTCGCGGTGTCGACGGGCGCGCCCGCCGGGGTCTGGACGTAGTACTTCGCCGAGTACTCCAGGTACTCCCTGAGCTGGGCGCCCGTCATCAGACGGGCCTCCAGGGTGTTCTCGAAGGGGTACAGACCCGCCGCGTCCTTGATGGTGATCCGGCCGGCCGGGATGCGGGCGCTGCGCGAGAAGCAGGAGGCCTGCGACAGCACCGGCAGGTCCGCGTGGGGGCCGCCCGCGAGGGCCGCCTTCACCGTCTCCGCCTGCACCACGTTGATCAGGTCGATGATCGGCTCGTCCTTCCACGGCGCCTCGGCCGTGGACATGGCGGCGGTGGAGGTGCCGATGACCTGGTTGACGTAGGCGACGACCTCGGCGTGCTCGTCCGCGAGGAGCCCGGTGATCTCCGGGTCCTCCTCCACGGTGTTGGAGTTCAGCACGCGGGCACCGGCCCTCGCGACGGTCCAGCGGCCCTTCTCCCACACCAGGTCGAAGTCGAAGAGGGTCAGCCGCTGGCCCCACTTCAGCGGCTCGGAGAGGACCACCTCCTTGCCCGTCTCCTTGTTCGCCACCCGGTACTCGGGTATCTCGGTGTGCGCGTGGCCGACGAGGATCGCGTCGATGCCCGGCACCTGCTCGGCGACGAGCCCGGCGGCGTTCTCCACGTACGGCAGCTGGTCACCGTACGAGGAGGTGCCGCTGGAACCGGAGTGCGCGGAGACGATCACGACGTCGGCGCCCATCGAGCGCAGCTTCGGCACCCACTTCGCCGCCTGCTCCTCCAGGCCGGGGAAGACCATCCGGCCCTGCACGTTGGCCTTGTCCCAGAGGGCGATGCCCGGGTTGGTCAGTCCGAGCACCGCGACCCGGACGTCCCTGCCGTGCGGGGTGCGCAGCCGGTGCATGCTGTACGGCGGGAAGGCCGGGCGCAGCGTCTTCGCGTCGAGCGCGTTGGCGCCGAGCAGCGGGAAGTCGCACTGCTCCTCGAACTTCCGCAGCACGGGGATGCCGTAGTTGAACTCGTGGTTGCCGAGGGCGACGGCGTCGTACCCGATGGCGTTCATCGCCTGCGCCATGGGGTGGACCGGACCGCCGGCGCGGGTGATGGGGTCGACCTTGGCGTAGTAGTAGGACAGCTGGGTGCCCTGGATGGTGTCACCGGCGTCGATGAGGAGGGTGTTGTGGCGCCCCTTCTCCGCGCGGACCTGCTTGACCAGGGTCGAGATCTTGGCGAGGCCGACGTCGTTGTGCGCCTTGTCGTCGAACTCCTTGTCCGTGAAGTAGTCCCAGTTGAAGACGTTGCCGTGCAGGTCGGTGGTGCCCATGACGGTGAACGAGTACCGCTTGGCCGGCCTGGGGCGGGGACCGTGGGCCTCGGCGGGGGCGGCGACCCCGGCCGTGAGGGCGGCTCCGGCCCCCACGGCGACGGAGCTCTCCAGGAAGGTCCGGCGGTTCAACGGCATGTGCTCTCCTTGACTGGTACGGCGCGGGCGTCGGCTCGATGACGCACAACGCGCGTAGATTCTGACCCAGGCGTCCTGGCGTGCGACAGGCCTTTCGGGTTACGGAGTGGGAAAGTGTGCGGCGGGCTCCCGCCGCCGAGGCGAAGGAGGCAGGACGTGACGGAACGGCACGCGACCCCGGAGTCGCCGCAGGTGACGGTGCGCGGCGAGGGGCGTCTGGAGGTCGACCCGGAGGTGGCCCGGATCTGGGTGACCGTCACCGCCAGGGGCCCCGACCGGCAGACGGCGCTCACCGACCTCACCCGGCGCAACGCCCAGGTGCTCGACCTGGTCAAGGGCCAGGGCCCGGCCGTGGAGAAGGTGGAGACGGGCAGCCTCTCGATCGCCCCCGAGACCGCCCGCAAGGGACGCGGCGAGCGTGTCCACGCCTACCGGGGCCGGGTGCGGATCACCGCCGAGCTGTCGGACTTCACCGTCCTCGGGGAACTGGTGACCCGGCTGGCGGATCTGGAGCAGACGGCCGTCGAGGGCCCCTGGTGGGGGCTGCGCCCGGCGTCCCCGGTGTACGCGGAGGCGCGCCGGCTCGCGGTGACCGAGGCGGTCCAGCGGGCGCGGGCCTACGCGGAGGCGCTCGGCACCTCGCTCGCCTCACTCCTCGAACTCTCGGACGCCGGGCTCGGGGAGCCCTCCTTCGCGGGCCGCGCCGCCTTCGGGGCGGAAATGGTCGGGTACGCGGCGGGGGCGCCCGACGGGCCTCCGCCGCTGGACCTCGAACCGCAGCGGCAGACGGTGACGGCCGCGGTGGTCGCCCGCTTCACGATGGCTCCGCCCGCACTGTGAGACGAGGGGTCCCGGACCCCGGAAAACGCTCATCGGAGCACCCCGCCGCACAGATTCAAGTCTTGTCAACAACCTTTCATGGAAAGGTTGTTGAGTCGTCATGCCGCCCCCATTCCCTACCGGTCGGTAAGGCCTAGGCTCGCCTCATGCGCCGAGCGAAAATCGTTTGTACCCTTGGGCCCGCCACCGAAACATACGACCAGATCAAGGCGTTGATCGAGGCCGGAATGGACGTGGCCCGACTCAACCTCAGCCACGGCACCTACGCCGAGCACGAGGAGCGCTATCAGCGCGTCCGCAAGGCCGCCGACGAATCCGGCCGCAGCGTCGGCGTCCTCGCCGACCTTCAAGGCCCGAAGATCCGGCTCGGCCGATTCCGTGAGGGCCCCGTACTCCTTGAACGCGGCGACGAGTTCACCATCACCGTCGAGCCGATGGAGGGCGACCGCCACCTCTGCGGCACGACCTACGCCGGACTCGCCGAGGACGTCACCGCCGGCGAGCGCATCCTCGTCGACGACGGCCGGGTGACCCTGGAGGTCACCGGCGTCGAGGGCCCCCGCGTCCGCACCCGCGTCGTCGAGGGCGGCATGGTCTCCGACCACAAGGGCCTCAACCTGCCCGGCGTCGCCGTCTCCGTACCGGCCCTCTCCGAGAAGGACGTCGAGGACCTGCGCTGGGCCCTGCGCACCGGCGCGGACGTCATCGCCCTGTCCTTCGTCCGCAGCGCCCGGGACATCGAGGACGTCCACCGGATCATGGACGAGGAGGGCCGCAGGCTCCCCGTCATCGCCAAGATCGAGAAGCCGCAGGCGGTCGAGAACATCGAGGAGATCGTCGCCGCCTTCGACGGCATCATGGTCGCCCGCGGCGACCTCGGCGTCGAGATGCCCCTGGAGCAGGTGCCGATCGTCCAGAAGCGCGCGATCAAGCTGGCCAAGCGCAACGCCAAGCCGGTCATCGTCGCCACCCAGATGCTGGACTCGATGATCGACAACTCCCGGCCCACCCGTGCCGAGGCCTCCGACGTCGCCAACGCGGTCATCGACGGCACCGACGCCGTGATGCTCTCCGGCGAGACCAGCGTCGGCCGCTTCCCGGTCGAGACGGTCCGCACCATGAGCCGGATCGTGGAGGCCGCCGAGGAGGACGTCCTCGCCAAGGGCCTCCCGCCGCTGACCGAGCGCAACAAGCCCCGCACCCAGGGCGGGGCGGTCGCCCGCGCCGCGGCGGAGATGGGCGACTTCCTCGGAGCCAAGTTCCTCGTCGCCTTCACCCAGTCCGGCGACACGGTCAAGCGCCTGTCCCGCTACCGCTCCCCGATCCCCCTGCTCGCCTTCACCCCGGACCCGGCCACCCGCTCGCAGCTCACCCTGACCTGGGGCGTGGAGACCTTCCTGGGCCCGCACGTCGACTCCACGGACGCGATGGTGGCGCAGGTGGACGAGGAGCTCCTGCGGATCGGCCGCTGCCGGAAGGGCGACATCGTGGTGATCACGGCGGGCTCCCCGCCGGGCGTCCCGGGCTCGACCAACCTGGTCCGGGTGCATCACATCGGGGAACCGCTGAAGTGACGGGACGGTCCGCCGTCCACCGGCCCCCGTCCGGGCCGGTCCCCGGAGGATCTCAGTCCTAGGAATCGAAGGTAATGTGCCCCGGGTGGGATTCGAACCCACGCTGGATGGTGTTTGAGACCACTGCCTCTACCGCTGGGCTACCGGGGCTCCCTTTGAAACAAAGGCCGATGATCACCCGCCGTGCCCCTACCTTACAGGAGGTGGGTAGGCTCATGGGGAGCTGTATCCGCCTCCGGAACGAGGCCATCGAACGAGGAGCCCGCGTGACCGCCCCCGAGTCGCCCCAGCCCGCCGACGACGCCGAGGCGTCCCACGTCCCGCCGCTGACGACCCGCGTCGTCATCGCCGAGGACGAGGCGCTCATCCGCCTCGACCTCAAAGAGATGCTCGAGGAAGAGGGCTACACGGTCGTCGGCGAGGCCGGTGACGGAGCCACCGCCGTCGAGCTCGCCCGCGAGCACCGGCCCGACCTCGTCATCCTCGACGTGAAGATGCCCGTCCTCGACGGCATCTCCGCCGCGGAGAAGATCGCCGGCGAGTCCATCGCCCCGGTCCTCATGCTCACCGCCTTCTCGCAGCGCGAACTCGTCGAGCGGGCCCGGGACGCCGGCGCCATGGCGTACCTGGTGAAGCCGTTCAGCAAGAGCGACGTGGTGCCCGCCATCGAGATGGCCGTCTCCCGCTTCGCCGAGCTGCGCGCCCTGGAGAAGGAGGTCGCCGACCTCTCGCAGCGCCTGGAGACCCGCAAGCTGGTCGACCGCGCCAAGTCGATCCTCCAGACCCAGTACGGCCTCACCGAGCCGGCCGCCTTCCGCTGGATCCAGAAGACCTCCATGGACCGCCGCATGTCGATGCAGCAGGTCGCCGAGGCCGTCATCGAGGACGCCGAGGAGAAGAAGGCCGCCAAGGGCCAGTGACCGCCCGCCCGTCGTACCCGCGTACGCACGGAAGAAGGCCCGCCCCGCGACGCTGCGGGGCGGGCCTTCTCGTCTCGTACGGGCGGCTACTCCTCGCCGAGGTACGTCTTGCGGACCTCGTCGTCGACGAGCAGGTCCCGGCCGGTGCCGGACAGCTTGATCGTGCCGACCTCCAGGACGTAGCCCTGGTCCGCCAGGGACAGGGCCGCCTGCGCGTTCTGCTCGATCAGCAGGATGGTCATGCCCTCGGACTTCAGGGTCGCGATCGTCTCCATGATCTTCTGCATCATGATCGGCGACAGACCCATGGAGGGCTCGTCCAGCATCAGCAGCTTGGGCCGGGACATCAGGGCACGGCCCATCGCCAACATCTGCTGCTCACCGCCGGACAGGGTGCCCGCCGCCTGCTTGCGGCGCTCCCCCAGGATCGGGAAGAGGTCGTAGGACTTCTGGATGTCCTGCGCGATGCCGTCCTTGTCGCCGCGCAGGAACGCGCCCAGCTGCAGGTTCTCCTCGATGGTGAGCCGGGGGAAGATGTGCCGGCCCTCTGGGGAGTGCGCCAGGCCCAGCGCGACCACCTTGTGGGCCGGGATGCCGTTGAGCACCTGGCCGTCGAAGACGATCTTGCCCGCCGTGGGCTTGAGCAGACCCGAGAGGGTGCGCAGCGTCGTGGTCTTGCCGGCGCCGTTGGTGCCGATGAGGGCGACGACCTGGCCCGCCTCGACGGAGAAGGAGATGCCCTTGACGGCCTCGATCTTGCCGTAGGCGACCCTGAGGTCCTCGACCTCCAGAAGCGCGGTCACTTGGAGTCTCCTTCGGTGGTGCTGTCCGCGCCGGAGGCCTTGCCGGTCCCGGCGGGGGTGTCGTCGGAGGGCGCGGTGTCCTCCGGGGCCGCGTCCTCGCCGGCCTCGGTGCCGTCCTCCGGGGCGGTGGTGGCCGCGGTCTCCTGGGCCTCCTCGGCCGCGTGGGCCTCGGCCGCCTCGACCTCCGCCGCCTCCTCGGCGCCCGGGGCGCCCTCGTACGGCGTACCGAGATACGCGGCGACGACGCGCGCGTCGCCCTGGACCACCTCGGAGGTGCCCTCGACGAGCTTCTCGCCCTGGACGAGGACCGCCACCCGGTCGCACAGCTTGAAGATGAACTTCATGTCGTGCTCGATGACCAGGACCGCGATGCCGCGGTCGCGGATCGCGAAGACCAGTTCCTCGGTGGTGCGGGTCTCGCTCTGGTTCATGCCGGCCGTCGGCTCGTCGAGCAGCAGCAGACCCGGGTCACTGGCGAGCGCGCGGGCGATCTCCAGCTTGCGCTGCTCGCCGTACGGGAGGTTGCGCGCCAGGTGCTCGGCCTTGCTCGCCAGGCCGACGAACTCCAGGAGCTCCATGGCCCGTTCGCGCGAGGCGGCCTCCGCCTTCTTGAACCCGGGGCCGCGCAGCAGCGCGGACCACAGGCCCTCCTTGGTCCGGGTGTGCCGTCCGACGAGGACGTTCTCCAGGACCGTCATGTTGGAGAAGAGACGGATGTTCTGGAAGGTACGGGCGATGCCGGCCTTGGTGACCAGGTGCGGCTTCGGCGGCAGGACCGTGCCCTTGTAGCTGACCTGGCCCTCGGTGGGGACGTACAGGCCGGTCAGGCAGTTGAAGAAGGTGGTCTTGCCGGCACCGTTCGGGCCGATCAGACCGACGATCTCGCCCTCGCGGACCGTCAGGTCCACCTCGCGCACGGCGGTCAGGCCGCCGAAGCGCATGGTGACCCCGCTCGCCTCCAGGACGGGGGCGGCCGTGGCGGTGCCGGTGGCGGTTTCCTTGGTGGTGGTCGTCATGGCGTTCACGCCCCCGCCTTCGAGGTTCCTGCGATCGGATCGGCGGCGGGCCGCGGCTCCGGTACGCCGAGCTGGTCGGCGTTCTCGTCGTGCTCGTGGTACTCGAGCTGAGCGCGCCGGTTCGGGATGAGGCCCTCCGGGCGGAAGCGCATCAGCAGGATGAGCGCGAGGCCGAACGCGAGCAGCTGGTAGTCCTTGAGGAAGGCCAGCTTCTCGGGGATCAGGAAGAGCAGCGCCGCGCCGAGGAGCGGGCCTCGGATGGTGCCCATGCCGCCGAGGATCACGGCCGCCAGGAGGAACGCGGAGTTCGGGGCGACGGGACCGGCGAACAGGTACATCTCGGGGAGGACCGTGCCCTGGAAGTGGGCCTGGACGGTGCCGGCCACGCCCGCGAGGGTGGCGCCGAGGGCGAAGGCGATCAGCTTGACCCGGAAGCCGTTGACACCCATGGCGGTGGCCGCGGTCTCGTCCTCGCGGATGGCGACCCAGGCACGGCCGATGCGGGAGTCCTGCGCCCGGCTGAAGACCAGGACGACGAAGACCATCACGAGCAGCATCAGCAGGTAGTAGTTGGCGTAGCTGCTGATCTCCAGGCCCAGGATGGTGTGGGTCTGGCCGAAGTCGTAGCCGAAGAGGTTCAGGGCCGGGATGTTCGGGATGCCGTTCGGGCCGTTGGTGATCTGGGGTCCGTTGTCGCCGTCCATGTTGTTGACGGTGATGCGGAAGATCTCGCCGAAGCCCAGGGTGACGATGGCCAGGTAGTCACCGTGCAGCCGCAGGGTCGGCGCGCCGATGACGACGCCGAAGACCAGCGCCACGATCGCGCCGAGCACCACCGCGGCCCAGAAGGGCAGCTGAATGCCGAGCGCGGAGGCGGTGGAGCCCGAGACGAGGGCGGCCGTGTAGGCACCGACGCCGAGGAAGGCCACGTATCCGAGGTCGAGCAGACCCGCCAGACCGACGACGACGTTGAGGCCGAGCGCGACCGTCGCGAAGATCAGGATGTTGACCGCGATGACGGTGAACGTGTCGGTGGTCTGCGTGAAGGGGAACACGGCCGCGGCCACGAACGCCGCGATGGCCGCGACCTGCTTGTTCTTCGAGGCGATGGCCGAGACCCGGGCCATGAGGCCGGACTTGTTCAGCGCCGCCGCGGCGAAGCCGGCGAGGATCAGGTAGCCGATGAAGAGCTCGCCGTACTCGGTGGAGATGCCGTACGTGACGGCGTACATGCCGACGGCGAACGCCGCGACGAGGACCAGGATCTCCGCCCAGGACGGGATCTCCCGGGGCCGGGCCGGCTTGCGGGTGTCGTCCGCCAGCCGGAAGGCCGCCAGCGGGACCAGCGTGACGACGGCGGCCACCCAGCCGCCGGGCTCCAGGTGCACGAGGCCGCCGAGCTGCACGGCGATCGCGATCACGGTGTACCAGGTGGTACCGAGCGCGGCGAGGGCGAGGAGCCGCAGCGCCTTCGTCGAGCCCGCCGGAGAGAGCCAGCGCAGGCCCTTGACGCCGAGCCCGGAGAGGGCGAACAGCGTGACCAGGATGCCGGCGACGAGGGTGAGGACCTGGAGGCCGCCGGGGTAGCCGGTGACCGTGAGGTTGCCGGGGAACTCGGTGGTGTAGGTCCAGGCGAGGAAGGTGGAGGCGACGGTGGCGAGGCCACCGCCGGCGATGATCCGGTGGAGGACGCCGGGGCCCTGGGGGGCTGCGGGCCGCTCCGCCGTGCCGGCCGGGGTGCCGGGCTCTCCGGGGGTCTTGGTGAGGTCGGTCGTCATCACGATCACGCCCTGTCCGCTGTGCGCTGTCCGAGCAGACCCTGTGGTCTGAACAGCAGCACGAGGATGAGGAGGGAGAAGACCCAGATGTCCTTCCAGGCGCCACCGCCGAACTGCGACATCCCGGGGATGTGCTCGACGTAGGCGATGGAGAGGGTCTCCGCCAGGCCGAGGACGACGCCGCCGATCATGGCGCCGTAGATGTTGCCGATGCCGCCGAGCACGGCGGCGGTGAAGGCCTTGAGGCCGAGCAGGAAGCCCATCTCGAAGCGGATCTGGCCCTTGTCGAGCCCCTCGGCGACCGCCGCGACCGCGGCGAACGCGGCACCGATGGCGAAGGCCATCACGATGATGCGGTCGGTGTTGATGCCCATGAGCTTCGCCGTGTCGGGGTCCTGGGCCGTGGCCTGCATGGCGCGGCCGCTGCGGCTCTTGGAGACGAAGAAGCCGAGGGCGAGCATGCACAGGGGGGCGGCGACGAGGACGAAGGCGTCGGCCCGGGAGATGGCCAGACCCTCGAAGATCTGGAAGCTGTCGCCCTTGAACTCCGGGAACTTCACGGGGTTCTTGGCGCCGGGGTAGAGGCCCCAGACCAGCTGCTGAAGCACGATCGACAGACCGATGGCCGTGATCAGCGGGGCGAGGCGGGGGGCGCCGCGCAGCGGCCGGTAGGCGAAACGCTCGGCGGCGGTGGCCACGGCCACGGAGACGAGCGCGCCGCCGACCAGCATCACGGGTATCGCGATGGCGAGAGCGGTGCCGTCGGGGAGGATCGTGTACGCCGTGAGGGCACCGAAGCCTCCGATCATGAAGATCTCGCCATGGGCGAAGTTGATGAGCTGGACGATGCCGTAAACCATCGTGTAGCCGATGGCTATGAGGCCGTAGAGGGCCCCCAGGGCAAGGCCGTCGGCCAGCTGCTGCGGCAGTTCGTTCACCGCAAGGCCTCCGATGAGCGTGTCGGATATGAGACCGCGCGAGGGCGCTGTTTGCGCCCTCGCGCGGCTTGGTTCAGGTGGTGCGGGTGGGAATGCGGGGCGGGGCCGGAGGTCAGTCCTGGAAGGTCTCGGACTTCACGTCGGCCCAGGCACCGTTCTTGACCTGGTAGACGGTGAGCTGCTTGTTGGTGGTGTCACCGAACTCGTCGAAGGAGACCTTGCCGGTCACACCCTCGAAGGAGACCTTGGCCATGGCCTCGGTGACCTTGGCGCGGGCGTCCTCGGGCAGCTTGCCGTTGTTGGCCTCGACGACGGCCTTGACGGCCTGGATGATCGACCAGGCGGCGTCGTAGGAGTAGCCGCCGTAGGCCGCGTACGCGTCCTTGTAGCCGGCCGCCTTGTAGTCGTCGATGAACTTCTTGGCGGTCGGGAGCTTCTCGACCGGGAAGCCGACCGAGGTGGCGAGGTCGCCGTCGTTGGCCTCGCCGGACGCCTTGATGAACTCGGGGTCGTAGATGCCGTCGCCACCCATGGTCGGAACCTTGGCGCCGGCCTTCTTGATCTGGTCGGAGAGCAGACCGCCCTCGGGGTACTGGCCGCCGAAGTAGACGGAGTCGGCGCCCGAGGCCTTGACCTTGTTGGCGGTGGCGGAGAAGTCGGTCTCCTTCACCGTGACGGAGTCCGTACCCACGACGGTGCCGCCGAGGCGCTTGAACTCGTCGCTGAAGATCGCGGCGAGACCGGCACCGTAGGTCTGCTTGTCGTTGACGACGAAGACCTTCTTCTTGCCGGCGTCCTTGAACAGGTAGTTCGCGGCGAACTTGCCCTGGACGACGTCCGTGGTGGCCGTGCGGAAGTACGTCTTGAAGGGACGCTTCTTCTCGCCCTTGCCCCAGTTGTCGCCCTGGCTGAGCGCCGGGTTGGTGTTGGCCGGCGAGACCTGGGTCAGGTTGGCCTTGTCGAAGTCGGCCTGCATGGACTGCGAGACGCCGGAGTTCAGCGGGCCGACGACGCCGAGGACGTCCTTCATGCCGACGAGCTTGAGGGCATTGGCTTTGCCGGTCGCCGGCGTGGCCTGGTCGTCCAGGGCCTCGATCTTGAACGTGACGCCGGGGACGACCTTGTCCTTGTTGGCGGTCTTGACCGCCAGGTCCACGGAGTTCTTGATGCCCTGGCCCAGCGCGGAGAGCGAGCCGGTCAGCGGCGCGTCGACGCCGATGACGACGGTCGTGCCACCGCCGCCGTTGCCGTCACCGCTGCCGGAGCCGCCCTTGTCGTCGCGCGAACCGCAGGCGGTGAGGGTGAGCGCTCCGGTGGTGAGAACGCTGGTGAGGATGAGCAGTGAACGGTGTCGCACGAAGAATCCTTTCCCTGGCGCGGCCCCCTCGAGCTGAGGCGGTGCCGTGAAGCGTGAAGCTAGAGGTGCCGTTTTCGATGCCGGGCCGTACTGGGTCGAGCAGGGCCGTGCAGTGGAGGCGCCCGGCGGCGCGGTGACTGGCCGTGACTCTAGGCGCAGCTGGGGAACGGCGGGGAGCGCCGAGGTCAGGATGTGACTGTCTTGTTATGCCGACGGGCGGATGCCGTGTGCAAGCGGTGGGCAAATGCGGGCACAGCGGTCGGTAGTGCGGTGTTCACATACTGAGAACCCGCAGTTCCGCTAAGGGGCTTGAGCGGATCTTGCTCCTGACGGCGGCCCGGGTGGGGTCTCCGGATATCGGACACCGGGCGCGGCTCCAGCGGACGGACGGGCAGGTGGGGGTGGCCCGGCCGCGCATTGCGGGAATGTTACGGAGGGTGATCATCGTGGTCGCCGGTCCGGCCGGGATGATTCCCCTGGAGCGCTCGCCGTCCCCGGTGGCCGCCCGTTCTCCGAGCTTCCCGTCGCCCCGCCGGCCGCCTCGCGGCGTCGGCCCGCGCCTCACGGTTGACGAGGCCCTCCGCCGCCGCCCGCCCGGACTGCCGCTCCTCGGACCGCGCCGCAGCCGGCGGTCAGGGGGCAGCCGGCCGGCCAGGGCCGCGGCGAGCGCGACCCTGACCGGCCGAAGGGTCCCTCGTGTCAAGGGAGTTGTACGAACGGCTTCAGGAAGGAGCGGGCACCGGCGGAGTCCAGCCGGTACGTGACGTTCGTGGCGTAACAGGGCGTGTCACCGGTGATCGTGGTGGCGACCAGGGTCAGCCGCCCGCCCAGCGTCGCGAAGTTGGGACCGCCCGAATCCCCGTAGCAGGCACCGCCGTTGCCCTGCGGGGCGGTCATGCCGAGCCGCAGCCACGCCTCGTTGAGCGCGTTGAAGGTGACCGGGGCCTTCATCCGGACGCCGCCGCCCGGGTGGGTGTGCCCGCCCGGCCCGCGCTCGGCCTCCCGCGTGCCGTACCCGGCGACGAGGAAGGAGGTCGAGTTCAGCCCCTGGGCGCCGAGCGCGTCGAGGGCGCCGGCCTTCGGCAGGCTCGCCGGCGTGAAGGACCACCGGGCCTTCATGGCCTTGGCCGGGACCTCGATCACGGAGATGTCGTGGGTGTCCGAGGCCGGACCCGGGTAGCCCGGGTGGTTGTGGGCGGTGCCCTCGACGGCCACGCTCCGTGCGACCGCGGCCGGGTCGCCGGGGTGCTCGGCGGCCGCCCGGTCCAGGCCGGCCTGGACGTCCTGGTCCAGGGAGACGTGGAAGCGGACGTCGTCCGGCCAGTCGGTGGTGCAGTGCGCGGCGGTCAGGAAGGTGTCCGCGTCGATCATGGTGCCCGAGCAGACCCAGTCGACCCGGTCGGGCGTCACCGGATTCCCGTCGTCGTCCCAGGTCGCGACGAGCGCGCCGACCTCGGTGCGTTCGGGAGCGGGAGCCGCGTTGTACGAGTTGATCGCGGCGGACGGGATCGCGGTGGCGATCACGGCGGCGCAGGCGGCGGCGGTGACGGCGGTCATCGCGGAGGTGGTGCGAACGGCGGTCACGAAGAACCCCTCGGTGGGTGAGTGGAACGGGTGTTCTCCTGTGGGGGGAGGTTCGCCAGTGAAGCGCCTGTCGCCGCGCCGGGCAAGAGGGCGGGAACGAGGCGGAGTTGAACGCCGGAGGGGGCGGTGCGCCATGGCACCGCCCCCTCGGGCGTACGTACGGTCGGGTCCGCGGGCGTGGCCGGTACGGCCGCGGGCCGGGATCGCACCCGGCCGGGTCGTGCGCCGAGCCGCCCGGCGTGGGATCAGGCCCGGCCGGCCTCCGGGAGGTCGCCCGCGTCCTTGGCGGTGACCTCCCGCAGCATGCATGTGAGCCGGGCCGAGCAGACCCGCTTGTCCTGCTCGTCGGTGATCACGATCTCGTACGTGGCGGTGGACCGGCCCCGGTGGACCGGCGTCGCGACCCCCGTGACGAGCCCGCTGCGCACCCCGCGGTGGTGGGTGCAGTTGAGGTCCACGCCCACGGCGATCTTCGACACGCCGCCGTGCAGCATGGAACCGATCGACCCCAGGGTCTCCGCGAGCACCGCGGACGCGCCGCCGTGCAGCAGCCCGTACGGCTGGGTGTTGCCCTCCACCGGCATGGTGCCGACGACGCGCTCGGCCGAGGCCTCCAGGATCTGCACACCCATCCGGTTCCCCAGGTGCCCGGCCGAGAACAGGGCCGGCAGGTCCACGCCCAGCGCGGCGTACTCCTCGATGACCTCCTGCGGGAACTTCACGTGCTGCTGCTCACCCATGGCCGGCTCCGTTCGTCCTCGTACGGCTCGATCCGCCTGAGCAAACGCTTAGGCGGGGGCCGATTCTTCCAGACGCACGATCACCGACTTGCTCGCGGGGGTGTTGCTCACATCGGCCGTGGCCTCCAGCGGCACCAGCACGTTCGTCTCCGGGTAGTACGCCGCCGCACAGCCCCGCGCGGTCGGATAGTGCACCACCCGGAACCCGGGCGCCCGCCGCTCCACGCCGTCCGTCCACTCGCTCACCAGATCCGCGTACGCCCCGTCCGCCAGGCCCAGCGCCGCCGCGTCCTCCGGGTGCACCAGGACCACCCGGCGGCCGCCCTTGATCCCCCGGTAGCGGTCGTCCAGACCGTAGATCGTGGTGTTGTACTGGTCGTGCGAGCGCAGCGTCTGGAGCAGCAGCCGGCCCTCCGGCACCCTCGGGTACTCGACGGGCGCGGCCGTGAAGTTGGCCTTGCCGGTCGCCGTCGGGAACCGGCGCTCGTCGCGCGGCGCGTGCGGCAGCGCGAAACCGCCCGGGTGCGCCGCGAGCCGGGCGTTGAAGTCCTCGAAACCGGGCACCACGCGCGCGATCCGGTCCCGGATCGCCCCGTAGTCGGCCTCGAACTCCTCCCACGGGGTGGCCGACTCCGCGCCCAGCACCGCCCGCGCCATCCGGGCCACGATCGCCGGCTCGGAGAGCAGGTGCGGGCTCGCCGGAGGCAGATTGCCCCGCGAGGCGTGCACGAGCCCCATCGAGTCCTCCACCGTCACGACCTGCCGCCCCGACCGCTGCACGTCCCTGTCGGTGCGGCCGAGCGTCGGCAGGATCAGCGCCCGCCGGCCCGTCACCGCGTGCGAGCGGTTCAGCTTCGTCGACACGTGGACGGTCAGCCGCGCGTTGCGCATCGCCGCCTCGGTGACCTCGGTGTCCGGCGACGCCCCCACGAAATTGCCGCCCATCGCGAAGAACACCTTCGCCTCGCCGTCCCGCAGCGCCTGGATGGAACGGACCACGTCGAAGCCGTGACGGCGGGGCGAGACGATCCCGAACTCCTTGTCCAGGGCGTCCAGGAAGGCGGGCGCGGGCCGCTCGAAGATCCCCATCGTGCGGTCGCCCTGCACGTTCGAATGGCCGCGGACCGGGCAGACCCCGGCACCCGGCCGCCCCACGGCCCCGCGCAGCAGCAGCAGGTTGACCACCTCACGGATGGTCGGCACCGCGTGCTTGTGCTGGGTGAGCCCCATCGCCCAGCAGACGATGGTCCGCTCGGAGGCGAGGACCATCTCCAGGGCCTTCCCGATCTCCGCGCGGGTCAGCCCGGTCGCGGTGAGCGTCTCCTCCCAGTCCGCCTCACGGGCGGCCGCCGCGAACTCCTCGAACCCGTGCGTGTACTCCCGCACGAACGCCTCGTCGACCGCGCCGGGCGTCTCCAGGACCAGCCGGTTCAGAAGCCGGAACAGGGCCTGGTCGCCGCCGATCCGGATCTGGAGGAAGAGGTCCGTGAGCGCGGCGCCCTTCAGCATGCCCTGCGGGGTCTGCGGGTTCTTGAACCGCTCCAGACCCGCCTCCGGCAGCGGGTTCACCGAGATGATCCGCGCCCCGGCCGCCTTCGCCCGCTCCAGCGCCGACAGCATCCGCGGGTGGTTCGTCCCCGGGTTCTGCCCGGCCACGATGATCAGGTCCGCCCGGTGCAGGTCCTCCAGCGAGACACTGCCCTTGCCGACACCGAGCGTCTCCGTCAGGGCCGACCCGGACGACTCGTGGCACATGTTGGAACAGTCCGGCAGATTGTTCGTGCCGAACTCCCGCGCGAACAGCTGGAGCAGGAACGCCGCCTCGTTGCTCGTCCGCCCCGAGGTGTAGAACAGCGCCTCGTCGGGGGAGCCGAGCGCCCGCAGCTCCTCGGCGATGATCGCGAACGCGCGCTCCCAGGTCACCGGCTCGTACCGGTCGCCCCCCTCGGGCAGATACACCGGCTCCGTGATCCGGCCCTGCTGCCCCAGCCAGTAACCGCTGCGGGAGGCCAGCTCCGCCACCGGATGCGCGGCGAAGAACGCGGGTGTCACCCGGCGCAGCGTCGCCTCCTCGGCGACGGCCTTCGCCCCGTTCTCGCAGAACTCGGCCACATGACGCTTCTCCTCCTCCGGCCAGGCGCAGCCGGGACAGTCGAAGCCGTCCTTCTGATTCACCTTGAGCAGGGTCCGTGCCGTACGCAGCGGCCCCATCTGCTCCTGGGCGATCCGCAGGGTGTGCCCGACGGCGGGCAGGCCGGCGGCTGCGTGCTGCGGCGGGCCGACGCGCGGCGCGTCCTGGACCGGGTCACCGGCGGGCGGCTTGCTGACCATCGCGCTCTCCCTCGAGCGGTCGTCCTGTGGCGTACGCCTCCGATCCTGTCACGTACCACCGACAACCGGTGCCCCGCCCGGCGCCCACGGGCGCTGGACGGGAATGTCAGTGGTCCGTGGGAGGATCGTCCCGTGGCCGAGACAGCATCGAAGAAGACCGAGAAGACCGAAGAGAAGCGCCCCCGGCTCATGCTCATGGACGGGCACTCGCTGGCGTACCGGGCGTTCTTCGCACTGCCCGCGGAGAACTTCACGACCGCGACGGGACAGCCGACGAACGCGATCTACGGATTCGCGTCGATGCTGGCGAACACCCTGCGCGACGAGCAGCCCACGCACTTCGCCGTCGCGTTCGACGTGTCGCGCAAGACCTGGCGCGCCGAGGAGTTCCCCGAGTACAAGGCGAACCGCTCGAAGACCCCCGACGAGTTCAAGGGGCAGGTCGAGCTGATCGGCGAGCTGCTCGACGCCATGCGCGCCCCCCGCTTCGCCGTCGACGGGTACGAGGCCGACGACGTCATCGCCACCCTCGCCACCCAGGCCGAGACCGAGGGCTTCGAGGTCCTCATCGTGACCGGCGACCGCGACTCCTTCCAGCTGGTCAGCGACCACATCACCGTGCTCTACCCCACCAAGGGCGTCTCCGAGCTGACCCGCTTCACCCCGGAGAAGGTCCAGGAGAAGTACGGACTCTCCCCCTCCCAGTACCCGGACTTCGCCGCCCTGCGCGGCGACCCGTCCGACAACCTCCCCGGCATCCCCGGCGTCGGCGAGAAGACCGCCGCCAAGTGGATCAACCAGTTCGGCTCCTTCGCCGAGCTGGTCGAGCGCGCCGACGAGGTCAAGGGCAAGGCCGGCCAGAACTTCCGCGACCACCTGGAGTCGGTCAAGCTCAACCGCCGCCTCACCGAGATGGTCCGGGACGTCGAGCTGCCGAAGACCGTCGCGGACCTCGCCCGCGAGCCGTACGACCGCACGGCCGTCGCCCTCGTCCTCGACACCCTGGAGATCCGCAACCCCTCGCTGCGCGAGCGGCTCCTCGCCGTCGACCCCGGCACCGCGGAGGAGACCGCCCCCGCGCCGGCCGCCGGCGTCGACCTCGACTTCACCGTCCTCGGCGCGGGCGAGCTGGCCCCCTGGCTCGCCGCCCACGGCGACCAGCCCCTCGGCGTCGCCACCGTCGACAGCTGGGCCCTCGGCACGGGCAACGTGACCGAGATCGCCCTCGCCGCCGCCGGCGGCGCGGCCGCCTGGTTCGATCCGAGCACCCTCGACGAGGCCGACGAGCGGGCCTGGGCCGCGTGGATCTCCGACCCCGACCGCCCCAAGGCCCTGCACAACGCCAAGAGCGCCATGCGGGTCTTCCCCGAGCACGGCTGGACCGTCGCGGGCGTCACGATGGACACCGCCCTCGCCGCCTACCTGGTCAAGCCCGGCCGCCGCTCCTTCGCCCTGGACGCCCTCTCCGTCGAATACCTCGGCCGTGAGCTCGCCCCCGCCGCCACCGCCGACGGACAGCTCGCCTTCGGCGCCGACGACACCGCCGAGGCCGAAGCCCTCATGAGCCAGGCCCGCGCCGTGCTCGACCTGGCCGCCGCCTTCGACGAGAAGCTCGCCGAGGTCGGGGCCCGCGACCTCCTCCACGACGTCGAGCTGCCCACCTCCGCCCTCCTCGCCCGCCTGGAACGGCACGGCATCGCCGCCGACCGCGAGCACCTGGAGGCCATGGAGCAGCAGTTCGCCGGAGCCGTCCAGCAAGCCGTGAAGGAGGCCCACGCCTCCGTCGGCCACGAGTTCAACCTCGGCTCGCCCAAGCAGCTCCAGGAGGTCTTCTTCGGCGAGCTCAACCTGCCGAAGACCAAGAAGACCAAGACCGGCTACACGACGGACGCCGACGCGCTCGCCTGGCTCGCCGCCCAGACCGAGCACGAACTGCCCGTCATCATGCTCCGCCACCGCGAGCAGGCCCGGCTGCGCTCCACCGTCGAGGGTCTGATCAAGACCGTCGCCGCCGACGGCCGGATCCACACCACCTTCAGCCAGACCGTCGCCGCCACCGGCCGTCTCTCCTCCACCGACCCCAACCTGCAGAACGTGCCGGTGCGCACCGACGAGGGCCGCGCCATCCGCCACGGCTTCGTCGTCGGCGAGGGCTTCGAAGCCCTCATGACCGCCGACTACAGCCAGATCGAGCTCCGGGTCATGGCCCACCTCTCCGAGGACGAGGGCCTCATCGAGGCCTTCACCTCCGGGGAGGACCTGCACACCACCGTCGCCTCCCAGGTCTTCGGCGTGGAGCGGTCCGCCGTCGACGCCGAGATGCGCCGGAAGATCAAGGCCATGTCTTACGGCCTGGCCTACGGACTCTCCGCCTTCGGCCTCTCCCAGCAGCTCGGCATCGACCCGGGCGAGGCCCGCGGCCTCATGGACACCTACTTCGAGCGCTTCGGCGGGGTCCGCGACTACCTCCGCCGGGTCGTTGACGAGGCCCGCGCCACCGGTTACACCGAGACCATGCTCGGCCGCCGCCGCTACCTGCCCGACCTCAACAGCGACAACCGGCAGCGCCGCGAGTCCGCCGAGCGCATGGCGCTGAACGCCCCCATCCAGGGCACGGCCGCCGACATCGTCAAGGTCGCCATGCTGCGGGTCGACCGGGCGCTGACCGAGGCACGCCTCTCCTCCCGGATGCTCCTCCAGGTCCACGACGAAATCGTCCTGGAGATCGCCCCCGGCGAGCGCGAGCAGGTCGAGGCCCTGGTCCGCGAGCAGATGTCCGCCGCGGCCGACCTGCGCGCCCCGCTCGACGTCTCCGTCGGCGTCGGCCCCGACTGGGACTCCGCCGCGCACTGACAGCCGGCCGCCGCCGGTGCGCACGGGGCAGTCCGTACGCACCGGCGGCGGGGCGGCCGGGCCGGGGCGTCAGCGCGCTCCCGGGCCGGAGCGCTCGGCGTCGCCCACCGGGACCTCCTCCGGCGAGGACGCCCCGCCGGCGGCCGGCGCCGTACGGTCCGGTCCGGGCCGCGCGGGCCGCAGCAACCGCGCCCCCGTCCCGTACAGGCCGTACAGCATCAGCCCGGCGGCGAGCCCCGCGCCCGCCCCGAAACAGGCGGTCGGGATGACGTCCAGCGGCGTCTCGATCCGGTCCCAGCCCCAGTACGCCGCCCAGCGCAGCACCCGGTGGGCGATCCCCGCCAGGACGCAGCCGCCCAGCAGCCCGAGCGCGAGGAGCCGTCCGCGCCGGCCCGGGACCGCCACCCCCGCCGGCAGCGGGAGCTCCGGCGCCTCCCGCAGGAGCCGCACCGCGAACCAACCCAGCACCCCGAGCGCGAGCGCCGAACCCCCGTACTGGGCGTACGTGTAGACGGGGAACCCGGCCACGACCTCGCCGAGGAAGGGGATCGTCCGCGTCCCCCAGCGGTCGACGTGGGTGAAGGTGTCCCACACCACGTGCGTCGTCGCGCCCAGCGCGGCGGAGAGGGCGAACCAGCCGGCGAGCGCCACCGGACGGCGCTCCCGCCAGACGGCGCCGCGCACCGCCCCGTACACCCGCCCGCGCCACTGCTCGGGAAGGAGCGCCGCGAGCGGTTCGCGCACCGCCAGCCACAGCGTGACGAGAACCGCCGCGATCAGCACGTCGACGGTGACGATCCCGGCGGGGGAGTGGGTGACATCGCCGAAGACCATCGCCTCGGGCACCGCCGTGGCCGCGAAGTAGGTCATGTCGGGCGCGAAGGATCCGGTCACGAGGGCGGAGGCGACCAGCGGGCCGCGCGCGACCCCGTTCCGCCGCATCGCGGGCAGCACGGCTGCGGCGTGGCTCAGCGTGAACGGCAACGGTGGCTCCTTGACGGCGCGGGACGGCGACGGGTGAGGTGCGACCGGCCGTTTCGTGCGGCCGGACTCCCGGTGTCCAAGAGGGCGGTGACGGCCCTTCCGGTTCCGCGTGACCGGTGCCGGGCGGCCGGGAGGTGACGAAAGCGTGAAACCAGGGCGGGGTGTGGTACCCGCCGGTACGGAGTTGGCATAAAGTCGCCGGAGGTTTGCGCGCGGGGAGCGCGAGAGCAGTCGACGGGGAGGGGACCACGGGTATGGCAGCGCAATTCGGCCGCCGGCTGAGGAGGAGTGCCACGAGCGGTGCGGTGGTCGCCGCGGCGGTCGCGGCGCTCGCCGCGTCGCAGGCACCGGAACTGGCGCCGCCCGCCACCGACAACGCGGGCGGTGACCACGCGATCGGCGCCGGGGAGACCACCACGCCGCCCGGTGACGACTCGGCCACCGGCGACTCCGTCTACTTCACCGACCTGCCGCCGCTGAACACGCCCAACAAGCCGGGCGTCACCCCGAAGCTTCCGCCGGTCGTCACCGGCCCGGCGGAGGCGGGCATACCCGCCTCCGTCCTCTCCGCCTACAAGCGCGCCGAACAGTCCATACGGGCGACCGACCCCGGGTGCAACCTGCCCTGGCAGCTGCTCGCCGGCATCGGCAAGGTCGAATCGGGTCAGGCCCGCGGCGGCCGCGTCGACGCCAACGGCACCACCTTCGCGCCGATCCTCGGCCCCGCCCTCAACGGTGTCGGATTCGCCAACATCAGCGACACCGACCGGGGCGCCTACGACGGTGACCGCGTCCACGACCGCGCCGTCGGTCCCATGCAGTTCATCCCGTCCACCTGGGCCGTCTGGGGCCAGGACGCCAACGGCGACGGGAAGAAGGACCCGAACAACATCTACGACGCCGCGCAGGCGGCGGGCCTCTACCTCTGCGCACAGGAGCGGAACCTGGCGCTCAAGGCCGACCTCGACCGGGCGGTCCTCAGCTACAACCGCTCCACCGAGTACCTGAACACAGTCCTCTCCTGGTTCGAGTACTACAAGCGCGGTACGCACACCGTCCCGGACGGCACCGGTGTCCTGCCGATCGACCGCAGCGACGGCCGGGACCAGCGCCACCGTCCCTCGCCCACCGCACCGTTCCTTCCCACGCCGATCCGCCCGGCGCCCGGCACCGGCAGCCCCGAGCCCGGCCCCAGCACCCCGGTCGCGCCGCCGAGCACCACTGCGCCGACGACCGCGCCGACCACCCCGGCGAAGCCCACGCCCACCCGGCCGGCGAAGCCGACGACCCCGGCCAAGCCGCCGACCAGCGACCCGGTGGGCCCGGCCCAGGTCGCGCGGGTCAAGGCCGTGGCAGGCGCGACCCTGACGGCCCCCACCGAGAGCGTGTTCGCCACGGCCCCCAAGGTCGTGGCCACCGACGCCGCCGGCGTCCCGGTCGCCGGAGTGGGCATCCGGTTCTCGATCACGGGGACCACCGACAGCCGCTTCGCCACAGGCGGCACCACCGCCACCGTCACCACCGGCGCCTCCGGCGTGGCCGTCGCGCCCGCCCTCCGCGCGGGGGAGAAGACGGGCACGTTCACCGTCCGCGCCACCGTCGTCGGCCGCGGCCTGCCCGCCGCCGAGTTCACCGCGACGGTCACCGTGCGCAAGGCGGACGCCCTCGTCCGTCTCGCGGGTGACCCCCTCACGGCCGACACCGGTACCTCCTTCGCCCAGCGGCTGCAGGTCAAGGCCACCGACAAGGGCGTCCTCGCCCCCGGCGTCAGTGTCACCGCGGTGATCACGGCCTCCGCGACCGGCACGACGCAGAGCGCCGACGGCCCGTACTTCGCCAAGGACGCCGCCGGAAACCCGGTGCGTACGCGTGTCCTCAAGACGGACGCGAACGGGCTGCTCTCCCTCTCCGGGATCCTCGCCGGGGACAAGGCGGGCGATTACGTCCTGCTGCTGACCGCCCCCGGCGGCGGCACCGAGCGGATCACCCTCACCGTCACCGCGCCCGCCCCCACCCCGACGCCGACCCCCACGCCCACCCCGACGCCCACTCCGACTCCGACGCCGGCCCCGGAGCAGTCGACGACCTCCCCGGTCCCCTCGGGAAGCACCGGCACCACGCCGCCGGCCTCCTCCTCCCCGACCCCCACCCCCTGACCCACCCGGGGCCACCCGCCCCCGGCCGCACCGCCCCTCGTCCCCCCGGGACGGGGGGCGGTTCCGCGCGCGTCAGCTCGTCCGCCTCAGCCTTCCCGTCCCAGCCGCGCCTTCGTGTGCCGGGTCGGTTCCGCGGTCGAGGGGTCCTCGGGCCAGGGGTGCTTCGGGTACCGTCCGCGCAGCTCCGAGCGCACCGAGCGGTAGCCCTCGCGCCAGAACGAGGCCAGGTCGGCGGTCACGGCGGCGGGGCGCCCGGCGGGGGAGAGGAGGTGCACCAGCACCGGGACCCCCGCCACGCGTGGGGTCCGCGCCAGGCCGAACATCTCCTGGAGTTTCACCGCCAGCACCGGGCGCTCGCCGGAGTAGTCGACGCGTATCCGCGAACCGCTCGGCACCTCGATGCGTTCCGGGGCCAGCTCGTCCAGCCGGCCGGCCTCGCCCGTCGCCCAGGGCAACAGCGTGCGCAGCGCCGCCCCCGCGTCGAGCCGCGCGAGATCGGCGCGGCGCCGCGCCCGGGACAGCTCCGGCTCCAGCCACTCCCCGGCCCGCTCGATCAGCGCCTCGTCCGACACGTCCGGCCACGGCTCACCCACCGCACCGCGCAGGAACGCCAGCCGCTCACGCAGCTCCACCGCCTCCCGGGACCAGCGCAGCAACCCCAGCCCCTCCCGGCGCAGCCCGTCGAGCAGCGCCTCCCGCACGAGCCCGGAGCCGGCGTCCTGCCCGAGCGGCCGGACCGTCAGCTCGACCGCGCCCAGCCGCTCCACCGCGCGCGCCACCACGTCCCCGTCCTCCCAGCGGACCTCCTCGCCCTCGCTCCACAGATGCCCCGCGGCCCGGCGGGCCGTCCCCTCGTCCAGCACGGCGGCCAGCCGCACCCGGGCCGTCGCGTCCCGTACCGTCCGGTCCGCGACGGCCACCGCCAGCCAAGGCGCCGCAGCCAGCCGGGAGCCCTCCGGGAGCCGGGCCCCGCCTCCCGACACCATCAGGAAGCCGTCCTGCTCACGGCGCCGGGCCACCCGCTCGGGAAAGGCCAGCGCGGTCACCAGGCCCGCCACCGCGTCCTCGCCCGTTCCCCCGGCCCGCCCGGTCTCGACGGGTGCCCCACCGCGGCCGGCCTCGCCGACCGACCGCTCCAGGCGCCGGACCTCCGCCCGCCACCGCGCCCCGTACCCGTCGCCACCCCTCCGGGCCTCCCGCCAGGCGGCCGCGAGGTCGTCCCCGTACTCCCGGGGCGGCTCCTCGCTCAGCAACGCCACCACCTCCGCCGCACGCCGCAGGCCCACCTCGGGAGCCGCGTCCAGCAGGGCGCGGGCCAGCCGGGGAGGCAGTCCGAGCCGGGCCATCCGGGCACCGCGATCGGTCGCCCGGCCCTCCGCGTCGACGGCGCCGATCGCCGTCAGCACCGCACGCGCCGCCGCCATCGACCCGGCCGGGGGCGCGTCGAGCAGCGCGAGGCCGGCCGCCGAGGGATCGCCCCAGCACGCCACCCGCAGGGCGAACCCCGTCAGATCGGCGACCGCGATCTCGGGGGACGGGTGGCGGACCTGCCGGGCGTCGTCGATCTCCGACCAGCACCGGTACACCGAACCGGGCGCCTCACGCCCCGCGCGGCCCGTCCGCTGGGTCGCCACCGCGACCGACACGGGCACCGTCGCCAGCGAACCCAGCCCCCGCGCGTGGTCCATCCTCGGCTCGCGCACCAGACCGGAGTCCACGACGATCCGCACTCCCGGCACGGTCAGGCTGGACTCGGCCACCGAGGTCGACAGGATCACCCGCCGCCTCCCGCCCGGCTCCCGGCCGCGCAGCACCCTGTCCTGCACCGCGGCCGGCGCGCGCCCGTGCAGTTGGAGCACCTCCGCGTCGACGTCCGCGAGGAGACCCGCCGTCCGGGCGATCTCCCCGGTGCCCGGCAGGAAGCACAGCAGGTCGCCCTGGTCCCGCCGGAGCGCGAGCCGGACCGTCGCGGCGACGTGCCTCAGGAAGGCGGGGTCCACCCACGTCCCGTGCGGGGGACGGATGCCGGCCGGCGGCGGGACGAAGGAGATGCCGCAGCCGTGCCCCTCACCCCGGGCCCACACCACCGGCGCGGGCGCTGCGCCGCCGTCCTGCACCGTGAGGAGCTGCGCCCACGCCTCCGCGTCGCTCGTCGCCGACGCCGCGATCAGCCCCAGATCCGGGCGCAGCGTCGCCCGCACGTCCACCAGGAACGCCATCGCCGTGTCCGCGTCCAGATGCCGCTCGTGGCACTCGTCGAGCAGCACCACGTCCACCCCGGGCAGCTCGGCGTCCCGCTGGAGCCGCTGGAGGAGCACGCCCGTGGTCACCACCTCCACCCGGGTCGCGGGCCCGGTCCGCCGCTCCCCGCGCACCGAGAACCCGACGGCCTCCCCGACCTCCTGGCCCAGCAGCCAGGCCATCCGCCGCGCCGCCGCCCGCACCGCCATCCGGCGCGGCTCGGCCACCAGCACCCGCCGCCGCGGCCCGTCCCCTATGAGTCCCGCGAGCGCGAGGGGCACCAGGGTCGTCTTACCGGTGCCGGGAGGCGCGTGCAGCACCGCCGTGCCGCGCTCCTCGAGCGCGGTCAGCAGCTCGGGGACGGCATGACGGACGGGAAGCAGGTCGAGAGCGTCGTTTCGGATCACGCACTCAGTCTCGTACGCGAACGCGGAAGGGCGGAGCCCGCTGTCCACAGGCCCCGCCCTTGATGGGATCGTCCTACTTTTCGGCTACCCCTCGTCGCCCCGCTCGCAGACGAAGATCGCCGTGCCCGGGATCAGGTTCCCGCGCAGCGGCGACCAGCCGCCCCACTCCTGGCTGTTCCAGGACGGCCACTCCGGCTCCACCAGGTCCACCAGCCGGAACCCGCCGGCCACCACGTCGCGCACCCGGTCCCCGAGGGTCCGGTGGTGCTCCACGTACACGGCCCGGCCCTCCTCGTCCTGCTCCACGTACGGCGTCCGGTCGAAGTACGAGGCCGCCACCGACAGGCCCTCCGGCCCCGGCTCGTCGGGGAAGGCCCAGCGGATCGGATGGGTCACCGAGAACACCCAGCGCCCGCCCGGCCGCAGCACCCGCCGCACCTCGCGGAAGACCCGGACCGGATCGGCGACGAACGGCACCGCGCCGTACGCCGAGCAGGCCAGGTCGAAGGAGCCGTCCCGGAACGGCAGCGCCCCGGCGTCCGCCTCCACCAGCGGCACGTCCCCGCCGATCCGCAGGGCGTGCTGGAGCTGCCGGTGCGAGAGGTCCAGCGCCACCGGCCGGGCCTCCTGCGCCGCCAGCCAGCGCGAGCACTGCGCCGCGCCGGCTCCGATCTCCAGGACGTCGCGCCCCTTCAGGGAGGCGGCCGGCCCGAGCAGCCCCGCCTCCGCCTCGTCGAGCCCCTCGGGGCCCCAGACGAACCGGTCGTCACCGAGGAAGGCCCCGTGCTCGGTCTGGTACTCGTCGGCGTTCCGGTCCCACCAGCCCCGGCTCGCGCGGCTGCTCTCCGCCTCCCCGGCGTCACGCCGGGTGGCCGCGGCGGCGTCCTCGGCCGTGCCGTGCGGGTCTTCGTGCTCGTACTCTTGGTTCATCTCGCCCGTCGATGTAGTTTGCGCTCAGTACCGCCGTACGGCGGGCCCGCCCGGTCGTGCGGGGGACGGAAAATGGCTCCGGGATGCGGCGATCTGCCCCGGCTGCGCGCTTCGCGCATTGACCCTGTCCGGCCGTCCCCGTATGCTAAAGGTTGCGCTGCGGGCCTGCGCGCCTCAGACGGAGCAGGCCGCGCTCGCACCTGTTGCGGTCCCCTCGGTTTACGAGGCGCCCCCGTTCGTCGGGTAGGCGCTTCATCGGCTGTCCGGCTTCTTCAGTGCGATACGGGCTCACGGCGTAGCAGTACCTACGACTTTCTGTCCGTAACCGGAGCCCTTTCCCACATGACGAGCAGCACCGAGACCACCGCCACCACCCCGCAGGTTGCGGTCAACGACATCGGTAACGAGGAAGCCTTCCTCGCCGCGATCGACGAGACGATCAAGTACTTCAACGACGGCGACATCGTCGACGGCGTCATCGTGAAGGTCGACCGGGACGAGGTCCTGCTCGACATCGGTTACAAGACCGAAGGTGTCATCCCGAGCCGCGAGCTCTCGATCAAGCACGATGTCGACCCGAACGAGGTCGTCAAGGTCGGCGACGAGATCGAAGCCCTTGTTCTCCAGAAGGAGGACAAGGAAGGCCGCCTGATCCTCTCGAAGAAGCGCGCCCAGTACGAGCGTGCCTGGGGCACCATCGAGAAGATCAAGGAAGAGGACGGCATCGTCACCGGTACCGTCATCGAGGTCGTCAAGGGTGGTCTCATCCTCGACATCGGCCTCCGCGGCTTCCTCCCGGCCTCCCTGGTCGAGATGCGCCGTGTCCGCGACCTCCAGCCCTACGTGGGCAAGGAGCTCGAGGCGAAGATCATCGAGCTGGACAAGAACCGCAACAACGTGGTCCTGTCCCGCCGCGCCTGGCTGGAGCAGACCCAGTCCGAGGTCCGCCAGACCTTCCTCACGACCCTCCAGAAGGGTCAGGTCCGTTCCGGCGTCGTCTCCTCGATCGTCAACTTCGGTGCCTTCGTGGACCTGGGTGGCGTCGACGGTCTGGTCCACGTCTCCGAGCTGTCCTGGAAGCACATCGACCACCCGTCCGAGGTCGTCGAGGTCGGCCAGGAGGTCACCGTCGAGGTTCTCGACGTGGACATGGACCGCGAGCGTGTCTCCCTGTCGCTGAAGGCGACGCAGGAGGACCCGTGGCAGCAGTTCGCCCGTACGCACCAGATCGGCCAGGTCGTCCCCGGCAAGGTCACCAAGCTGGTTCCGTTCGGTGCGTTCGTCCGCGTGGACGAGGGCATCGAGGGTCTGGTCCACATCTCCGAGCTGGCCGAGCGCCACGTGGAGATCCCGGAGCAGGTCGTCCAGGTCAACGACGAGATCTTCGTCAAGGTCATCGACATCGACCTCGAGCGCCGTCGCATCAGCCTCTCGCTGAAGCAGGCCAACGAGTCCTTCGGTGCCGACCCGGCCTCGGTCGAGTTCGACCCGACCCTGTACGGCATGGCCGCGTCCTACGACGACCAGGGCAACTACATCTACCCCGAGGGCTTCGACCCCGAGACCAACGACTGGCTCGAGGGCTACGAGGCTCAGCGCGAGGCCTGGGAGACCCAGTACGCCGAGGCGCAGGCTCGCTTCGAGCAGCACCAGGCTCAGGTCATCAAGTCCCGCGAGGCCGACGAGGCCGCCGCTGCCGAGGGTGGCGCCGCCGCTCCGGCCGGTGCCCCGGCGGGCGTGTCGGGTGGCTCCTACTCCTCGGAGTCGGACGACAACTCCGGCGCCCTGGCGTCGGACGAGGCCCTCGCCGCCCTGCGCGAGAAGCTGGCCGGCGGCCAGAGCTGAACAGGCTCACCGCTGAGTGGCGTTAGCCGCTAGCGCACCGAGGCCCGTTCCCCTCCGGGGGAGCGGGCCTCGGTCGTTCCCTGACGGGGCCGCGAACCGGTCGCGACGCGGCCCCGGGGCGGGATCCTGGGGCACGAGGCCCGACCGGCTCTCAGGGCGTGACGGCGATGTTCGTCAGCCCGTACCCGCCGGTCACCGTGTTGGAGGCGTACACCGTCGTCCGGCAGCTGCCGGACTGGTGGGCCACATGGATCGCCAGCCGTTTCGGGCCGGTGGCGCCCGTCAGGTCCGCGTGGTTGTCGCGGAAGACCGTCCCGCACCCCCAGCCGCTCTGCTGGCTGTGCGTCTCGAAGCCGTTGTTGGTCGTGTTCACCCCCCGATTGCCCTCGACCAGCACGTTGTTGCCCTTCACGTCGACCCACGAGTCGTCGTAGTGGACACCGGTCAGACCGCGCCCGTCGAAGGTGTTGCCGATGATCCGGGCCCCGGTCGTCCCCTCCTTGATGTCGACGCTCTCGCCCCCGACGTCCGGCCCGATCACGTTGTCGATGATCAGGACGTTGTCGCTGCGGTCGGAGAGCGTGTTGGCGCTGCCGACGTACACCCCCTCGCCCATGCCGCGCCCGTCGTTCCCGGTGTCGTAGACGCGCGAGTTCTTGAGGATCCCGTTCCGGCTGGAGTTGCGGAAGTGCACCCCCTCCATGTCCAGGCCGTGCACGGTGACCCCGTCGATCACCACCCCGTCCGCCGCGTCGGTCATGATCCCCTTCTGGCCACCGGTCACCGTGATTCCGGCGACCGTCCAGTACGAGGCGCCGTTGAGGTGCAGCCCGTAGCCACCGCCGGCGGTGAGCACCGCCCGCGAGGAGCCGGTGAGGACGATCCGCGCCGTGGCGGTGCCCGGCGTCGTGGCCTTGAAGTTCCCCGTGTACGTGCCGTCCGCGAGGCGGATCGTGTCGCCGGGGCGGGCGTTGGCGAGTGCCGTCCTGAGCTGGGCGGTGGTCGAGACCTCGACGGTCGCCGCGGCGGCGGGGGAGGAGGGGAGGAGCGGGACGGCGAGGAGCGCCGGGAGCAGGGAGAGGAGCAGCGTTCTCGTGCGCATGGGGCTGCCTTCCGAAAGAGGGCTGGTTCGAGTATGTGCACAGAGGTCGAGATGCTGAACGGTGCTGTCCCGAGACGGTAGGGAGGGGCACTCCGGCTGTCAAGGTCTGGACCAGTCGGGGGACAGGGCCTCTGTCGGGGTGGCGGCCCGCGGACCGGAAGCCCTCGGTCCGGTGGAAGATCGCTCCGCCGGGAATCACCGCGCCGCGCCCCGCGTTCCCCAGAAGGACACGAGGAGGAGCGGTAATCGTGCTTGATCCCCAGGATTTGTACGTATGGGACCCGAAGGGCCTGGCCGTGGTGGACGTGGCCCTGGCTCAGGAATCGGCCGGGCTGGTCATGCTCTACCACTTCGACGGCTACATCGACGCCGGTGAGACCGGTGAGCAGATCATCGGCCGCATGCTCGACACCCTTCCGAACCAGCTGGTGGCACGCTTCGACCACGACCGGCTCGTGGACTACCGCGCCCGCCGGCCCCTGCTGACCTTCCGGCGCGACCGCTGGACCGCGTACGAGACGCCGTCCATCGAGGTCCGCCTCGTCCAGGACGCCACCGGCGCCCCCTTCCTCGTCCTCTCCGGCCCCGAGCCGGACGTCGAGTGGGAGCGTTTCGCCGCAGCCGTCCGGCAGATCGTGGAGCGCCTCGGTGTGCGCCTCTCCGTCAACTTCCACGGCATCCCCATGGGCGTGCCGCACACCCGCCCCGTCGGCCTGACGCCGCACGGCAGCCGCACCGACCTCATGCCGGGGTACCGCAGCCCCTTCGACGAGGCGCAGGTGCCCGGCAGCGCCGAGGCCCTGCTCGAGTACCGGCTCATGGAGGCCGGACACGACACGCTCGGGGTCGCCGCCCACGTCCCGCACTACGTGGCCCGTTCGCCGTACCCGGACGCGGCCCTGACCGTGCTGGAGGCCGTCACGGCCGCCACCGGCCTGGTGCTGCCCGGCGTCGCCCACGCGCTCCGCTCGGAGGCCCGCCGCACCCAGACCGAGATCGACCGCCAGATCAGGGAGGGCGACGAGGAACTCGTCTCGCTCGTCCAGGGACTTGAGCACCAGTACGACGCGGTGGCCGGGGCCGAGACCCGCGGCAGTCTCGTCGCGGAGCCCGTCGACCTGCCGTCCGCCGACGAGCTGGGCCGCGAGTTCGAGCGCTTCCTCGCCGAGCGGGAGGGCGACGTGTAGCGTCCCGGAGCCACCCCCTAAGCTGCCGCTCATGCTGAAGGTGGGCCTGACCGGCGGGATCGGCGCCGGCAAGAGCGAGGTGTCCCGGCTGCTCGTCTCGTACGGGGCCGTGCTGATCGACGCGGACCGGATCGCCCGCGAGGTCGTCGAGCCCGGAACGCCGGGCCTCGCGGCCGTCGTGGAGGCCTTCGGGGAGGGGATCCTCACCGAAGAAGGGACGCTCGACCGGCCCAAGCTCGGCTCCCTCGTGTTCGCCGACGCGGAGCGCCTCGCCACCCTGAACGCGATCGTCCACCCGCTGGTCCGGGACCGGTCGGCCGAGCTGGAGGGCGCGGCCGGTGCCGGGGACGTCGTCGTCCACGACGTACCCCTCCTGACCGAGAACGGGCTCGCGCCCCTCTTCGACCTGGTCGTCGTGGTGGACGCCTCCCCCGAGACCCAGCTCGACCGGCTCGTACGGCTCCGGGGCATGGCCGAGCACGACGCCCGGGCCCGGATGGCCGCCCAGGCCACGCGGGAGCAGCGGCGCGCGATCGCGGACCTGGTGATCGACAACGACGGCCCCCTCGACGCCCTGGAGCCCCAGGTGCGCGAGGTCTGGGACGAGCTGCGGCTCCGCGCCGCCGGAACCGTCCGGTAGGACGGGCCGGGACGGCGCCGCGGCCCGGAATGCGGCCGACAGGTTCGGTGTTCAAGCATCCGATCGAGGGAAGGATGCCATCGTGGCCGACAGGAACCCGGAAACGCACGTCATCGACTTCCGCGCCGCCGAGCAACTGCTCGCCGCGCGGGACCCGCGCGGAGCCGTGAAGCTGCTCGACTCGGTGATCGCCGCCCACCCCGAGAACACCGCCGCGCGGCTGCTGCGGGCCCGGGCCTTCTTCGCCGCCGCCCAGCTGCGGCCCGCGCAGCTGGAGTTCGAGCTGGTCCTGGAGCGGGAGCCGGACAACGCCTTCGCCCACTTCGCCCTCGCCCGCACCTTCGAGCGCTCCGGGAAGCCCGCCCAGGCCACCCGGCACTTCCGCCTCGCCGCCGCGCTCGACCCCAGGCCCGAGTACCTGCAGGCCGCCGGTTTCGGCACCGGCACCCAGGAGTGAGGGCCGGGGGAGGCCCGCGTCAGCGGTCCCGCCCGCCCCGTCCGCCGTGGTCCGGCTCGTAGGGCGGGACGTCCCGGCCCGGCTGCCAGTGCGGGCCCTGCCGCAGATGGCGCAGCACCAGGACGAGGTCCACCGTCACCACCACGAACAGCACCCCGCACGCGGCGGCCCAGCCGGGGCGCCCCACGAGCGCGAACGCGACCGTCCCGAGAACGGCCCACACCAGGCCCCAGGCGCTCAGCCAGAACCGCAGGCGCAGGGCGCTGCGCGCGGTCGCCGGCTCACTTCCGGTACGCATGACCGCCGTGTCTCCCGTCGGTTCCCCCGCGGACACCTCCAGGATCCCTCCGCGCGGGCGGAGGGGAAACCGGCCGTGCCCCGACGGGCACGGCCGCCGGCGCGCGAGGTCAGTGGACCACGCTGTAGCTGCGCCAGGGCTGCCCGCCCGGAGTGATCGAGTTGCCGCTGTTGCTGGGGAGGTACGTGGACTCCGTCCCCCGGCAGTCCCGTGCCTGGTAGAGGATGATGTCGACCAGCGTCTCGTTGTCGACGTCCGTCGCCCCCGCCGGCGCCAGCCGGTGACAGCCCTTCACCGAGGGGCTCGTCACCATGACCTTCGCCCCGTTCCCGGTCTCGTACGTGAGGGTGCCCACGGCGCTGCGGCCGAGGCCGGAACAGCCCGCGACCGCGAAAGTGAGCAGCACGGCCCCGGTGGCGGTCGTGAGACGCCGGCGAACGGACATGGCGGTTCCTCTTCTGTCGGGCGACGGTCCCGGCGGCTGGCGCGCGGGGCGAGGTCGGCAGGCGGACGCGACCCCTGGTGCCGCCACCCTGCCGCCCGCCCGGGCTCCCGGCATCCGCTGCTGGGCCGCCCGGGCGAACCGGCGGGCGGGGCCGTTGTCGTACCCCACCCGTAAGGTCGTGACCGAGGCGTACGACCGACGCAGGGACCAGGCCGGACGCACCGGCACCGAGGAGCGGGAAGGAGGGACCGGCATGACCCACACGTGGACGACCGCAGCCGCCGTGTTCCTGCCCGCCGCCCTGCCGCGCGAGGGCCGCGTCGCCTACTGGGCCCCGGACGGCGCCGCCCTGCCCGGCCCCTCGGACGCCCCCGGGGCCCAGGCCGCCGAGCTGACCGTCGTCCGGCGGCACGGGGCGGGCGCCCGCGCCGCGACCGTCCCCGCCGTGACCCTGCCCATCGGCACCGCCCTGCCCCTCCTCACCGCGGCGCGCCACCACCCGGCGGCCCATCCCGCCACCGCCTGCTGGGGCGCCGCCGCGCTGCACGCCCTGCACGTCGCGGCCCGGGGCCGTATGCTGCCCGGCCTCACCGCCGACGACCTGGACGCCTGGCGGGCCGGTCCCCTGGACGCCGACGACATCGCCCACCTGCGGGCCGTCGCCGCCGCCATGCCGTACGAGGCGCACCCCGTGCCCGTGCCCGTCCCCGGCCGGGGCCCGCTGCGGCTGCCCGAGCCCGAGGCCCTCGTCCGCGCCTTCCTCGACGCGGTCGCCGACACCCTGCCCCGCACACCGGCCGCCGCCCACGCGGTCGGCGCCCCCTTCGCCGCACGCGAACCCCAGCACCTTCCCCGCGCGCGTGCCTGGGCCGCCGAGGCCGCGGCCGGCATGGACGCGGGCGTACGCGTCTCGCTCCGCCTCGACCTGTCCGGATACGAACTCTTCGACATCGCCGACGGGGCACCCGCCGGGGGCGGCGAGAGCGGCGGTGACGGCGCGGAGCGCCAGGCGGCCGCCGCCCTCCTGCAGGTGCACAGCCTCGCCGACCCGACCCTCGTCATCGACGCCGCCGGCCTCTGGGCGGGGGAGGGCGAGCACTTCGGACCGCGCGCCCGGATCGACGCCCTCCTCGCGCTGCGCCGGGCCGCCCGGGTCTGGCCGCCGCTCGCCCGGCTCCTGGAACGGGACGTGCCCGACGTCCTCGCCCTCACCGAGGACGAGCTGTACGAACTCCTCGGCCCGGCCGCCGCCCGGCTCGCCGACGCCGGGGTTGCCGTCCACTGGCCGCGTGAACTCGCCCGGTCCCTCAGCGCCTCGGCCGTCGTCCGCCCCGCCCGCCAGGCCCCGGGCTCCGCGACGGACGGCACCTCCTTCTTCGACAGTGAGGAACTGCTCCGCTTCAACTGGCAGCTCGCCCTCGACGGCGATCCGCTGACCGAGCGCGAGATGGACCTCCTCGCCGAGGCCCACCGGCCCGTCGTCCGGCTCCGCGACCAGTGGGTGGTCGTCGACCCCGCTCTCGTCCGCAAGGCGCGCAAGCGGGAGCTGGGCCTCCTGGAACCGGTGGACGCCCTCGCCGTCGCCCTCACCGGCACGGCGGAGGTGGACGGCGAGACCGTTCCCGCCGTCCCCGTCGGCGCGCTCGCCACCCTCCGCGACCGCCTCGTCGCCGGCCCCGAGGCCGTGCAGGCCCCACCCGGCCTCACGGCCACCCTGCGGGACTACCAGCTGCGCGGCCTCGCCTGGCTCGACCTCATGACCTCGCTCGGTCTCGGCGGCTGCCTCGCCGACGACATGGGCCTCGGCAAGACGGTCACCCTCATCGCCCTCCACCTGCGCCGGGCCCACTCCGCGCCCACCCTGGTCGTCTGCCCGGCCTCCCTCCTCGGCAACTGGCAGCGCGAGGTGCACAAGTTCGCGCCCGGCGTGCCCGTCCGCCGCTTCCACGGCGCGGAGCGCAGCCTCGACGGAGCCGGCGGCGGATTCGTCCTCACCACCTACGGCACCATGCGCACCAGCGCCGCCGAACTGGCCGCCCACCGCTGGGGGATGGTCGTCGCCGACGAGGCCCAGCACGTCAAGAACCCGTTCTCCGCCACCGCCCGGGCCCTGCGCACCATCCCGGCCCCCGCCCGGGTCGCCCTCACCGGCACCCCCGTGGAGAACAACCTCTCCGAACTCTGGGCGCTCCTCGACTGGACCACCCCCGGCCTCCTCGGCCCGCTCAAGACCTTCCGCTCCCGCCACGCCCGCGCCGTGGAGAACAGCGAGGAGATCGACAACGACGAGGCGGTGCGGCGGCTCGCCCGGCTCGTACGGCCCTTCCTGCTGCGCCGCCGCAAGTCCGACCCCGGCATCGTCCCCGAACTGCCGCCGAAGACCGAGTCGGACCACCCCGTGCCCCTCACCCGTGAACAGGCCAGCCTCTACGAGGCCGTCGTCCGCGAGACCATGACGCTCATCGGGGAGGCCGAGGGCATGGCCCGCCGCGGGCTGATCATGAAGCTGCTGACCTCCCTCAAGCAGATCTGCAACCACCCGGCCCAGTACCTCAAGGAGGAGGCCCCGCGCGGCGCCGGCACGCCCCGGCTGGCCGGCCGCTCCGGCAAGCTGGCCCTCCTCGACGAGCTCCTCGACACGATCCTCGCCGAGAACGGGTCCGTGCTCGTCTTCACCCAGTACGTGACGATGGCCAGGCTCCTCGCCGACCACCTGGCCGCCCGTGGCGTCCCCGCCCAACTGCTGCACGGCGGCACACCGGTGGCCGAGCGCGAGCGGATGGTCGACCGCTTCCAGTCCGGCGAGGTCCCCGTCTTCCTGCTCTCCCTCAAGGCGGCCGGCACCGGCCTCAACCTCACCCGGGCCGGTCACGTCGTGCACTACGACCGCTGGTGGAACCCGGCCGTCGAGGAGCAGGCCACCGACCGGGCCTACCGGATCGGCCAGACCCAGCCCGTCCAGGTCCACCGGCTGATCGCCGAGGGCACCGTGGAGGACCGCATCGCCGAGATGCTCCGCGCCAAGCGGGCCCTGGCCGACGCCGTCCTCGGCTCGGGGGAGGCCGCCCTCACCGAACTCACCGACCGGGAACTCGCGGACCTGGTGTCCCTGAGGAGGCCCTCGTGAACCGCATCGGAGGCCGCGGCGCCCGACGGCCCGGCGCCGCGCGCGAAGCGGCCGCCCGCCACGACGACCGGCGCCGCTCCTTCCCGCAGGTGGCGCCCCGGACCGGGGACGACGGCCGGTTCGCCGCCACCTGGTGGGGCAACGCCTGGGTGGAGGCCCTGGAGAACACCGCCCTGGACACGGCCCGCCTGGCGCGGGGCAAGGCCTACGCCGGGCGCGGCCACGTCGACGCGATCACCGTCACCCCCGGCCGGGTCGTCGCCTACGTCCACGGCAGCCGGCCCCGCCCGTACCGGACCGAGATCCGGATGCGGACCCTCGGCGACGACGGCTGGGAACGCTTCCTCGACGAGGTCACCGCCCGCCCCGAACACATCGCCGCGCTCCTCGACAAGGACGTGCCGCACGCCCTGGAGGCCGTCACCGGACTCCTGCCCGCCCCCGGCGACCTGGTTCCCGACTGCTCCTGCCCGGACGACGGCTACCCCTGCAAGCACGCCGCCGCCCTCTGCTACCAGGCCGCCCGGCTGCTCGACGAGGACCCGTTCGTCCTCTTCCTCATGCGGGGGCGTGGGGAGCGGGAACTCCTCGCCGAGTTCACCCGGCGCAACGCGGCCCTGTCCGCCGCCGAGGCCTCCTCCTCCGCGCCGCCCCTGCCCACCGTGCCCGCGCGCGAGGCCCTCGACGCCGCCTCGGCCGGGGCCGGACTCCCGTCGCCGCCCCCGCCGCTGCCGGTCCCGGACCGGCCCGGCCGCCCCGCCGTCTTCCCGCCGGACCCCGAGGCCCCCGACCCGCTCGCCCTCGACCTCCTCGCCACCGAGGCCGCGGCCCGCGCCCACACCTTCCTCCTCACCGGCACCGACCCGGTCGCCGCGCTGACGCCCTGGCAGGACGCCGTACGGCTGGCCGCCGCGCACCCCGGCTCCGGGCTCACCGCCTCGACCCGCGCGCTCTACCGGGATCTCGCCCACGCCCTCGGCCGCACCTCCACGGACCTCGCGCGCGCCGTCGCCGCCTGGCGGCAGGGCGGTGCCGAGGGCCTCGCCGTCCTGGAGGAGCCCTGGGACCCGCCGGCCGGTCCCTTCGACCGGGCCAGACCCGCGCTGCTCGCCGCCGACCTCCCCGCCTTCCGCCCCTGGCGCAACCGGCTGAGCACCGACGCCCTCCAGCTCCGCCTCGGCCGTGACGGCCTCTGGTACGGGTACGAGTCGGACCCCGGCCGTGAGGACTGGTGGCCGCGCGGCGCCCCCGACGCCGATCCGGTCGGAGCCCTCACCGATCTCCTCGGCGGGTGACGGACAGGTGAACGCAACCCCACTCGATGGAGTGAATCACGCCAACGGGTGGATCCGGCAAACGTGTTCGGCGCGTTTATTCGGGTACGGGCACTCGCCCGTGTACACCTCCGGAAGGCAGGAAGCCATGAGGCAGATTCGCCGAAGTGGTCTGGCCACACTGATGGTCACGGGTGGGGCGCTCGCTCTCTCGGCGGGCGTCTCCCACGCCGACTCCGGCGCACAGGGCGCCGCGGTCGGCTCGCCGGGAGTGGCGTCCGGCAACACGGTGCAGGCACCGGTGCACGTCCCGGTCAACGTCTGCGGCAACACGGTGAACGTCGTCGGACTGCTCAACCCGGCCTTCGGCAACAGCTGTGCGAACGGCTCCGCCGAGCCCGCCGGCTACGGCGAGGAGAGCGGCGGCCGCGCGCACAAGGACCTGCCCGGCACCCCGCGCGGCGGGGAGCAGGGCGGCTCCCACGGCGGGGGCTCCTCCCACGGCGGATCCTCCAACGGCGGCGGCGCCACCGCCGAGGGCACGGCCCAGGGTTCGCCCGGCGTGCTCTCCGGGAACGTCGTCCAGGCCCCCGTCCACGTGCCGGTCAACGTCAGCGGCAACTCCCTCAACGTGGTCGGCATCGGCAACCCGGCCTTCGGCAACACCTCGGTCAACGGCCCGGTGACGCCGCCGAAGCCGGAGCTGCCCGAGCAGCCGGTCGAGAACCCGAAGCCGCGCCCGCAGACCCCCGCCCCGGTGCGGAACGTGCCGGTGCCGCAGGACGACGAGGTCACGCGCCCGGCGCCCGCGCCGCAGGGCGAGGCGAGCGGTCCCGCGCTGGCCGCGACCGGTGCCGACGCCCTCGGCTACGTCCTCCCGGCGAGCGCCGCGCTGCTCCTCGGCGGCGCCCTGCTGTACCGCCGCGCCCGCCGCGCCGGCGACACCGAGACGGCCGACCGGGCCTGACGGTCCGGGACGTCCGCCCCGGCCGCGCCCCCTCGGCTCCCCAGCCGTCAGCCCTGGTCGCGGCCGTGGCCGTCCTGCCCGCCGTACCGCCAGGCCCGGAGCACCGCCTCGATGGCGGGTGCGACCCTCGTCCGGGCCTGGTGACGCGGCACGCCCCCCATGAGCAGCGTGTCGTACGGGGTGTCGACGTGCCGTACGGACGCCCGCACCGCGGCCGTGACGGCGCCCCGGTCCAGAGCCCGGCCCGCCGCTGTGCGTCCCACCCGGCCGCTGCCCTTCACCGAGGCGTGCACCGCGACCTCCCTCGCCCGCTCCGCCGGGATCGACGGGAACAGCCGCAGGATCTCCGCCTCCAGGGCCGCCGTGATCCCGGCGTCGCGGACCGCGCGCCGCTCCGCGTCCCGGGCCCGTCGCCTGGCCCGCGCCTCCGCGTCCGCCAGGCAGGCCGCCTCGGCCCGGGCGAGCGCCTCCTCCTCGACGAGCAGTCCCTGCCGCTCGTACCGCGTGCGGCGCCGGTTGTGCCGGACGACCACGGCCCACAGCGTGCTGTTCTCCCGCGCGCGCCGGGTGAGGGCCGTGTCGCCGCGCGGCAGGAAGACCAGGTGCCCCAGATCCGCGCAGTCCAGGCAGACCGGCGCGTTGAACTCCACGATCATCCGCTGCAGCGGCCCCTGCCGGCACTCGGAGCAGCGGCGCCCGCGCAGCGGCTCGACGACGACGGGAGCGACCAGGTCCACGGCCGGCCTCCTTCAGCGCAGGCCGGGGGCGGCGGCGGTGACGAACCGGGCCAGTGCCTGCTTCGCCCGGTCCGAGCGGCGGGTGCGCTCCTGTGCGTCGGCCGCCTCGTGCATGCAGTGGGTCTCCTCGAAGGCGGCCTCCGCGAGACGCCGGACCTCGGGGTCGTCGCAGACCAGCTGGACCCGGAACAGGGCCTGCCGGGCCGCGGTCCGCTGCCGGTAGGAGGCGAACCGGGACTCCTCGGCCTCCTCGGAGCCCGGCGCCTCCGCCGCCCGGAACCAGCGGTCGTTCTGGCTGTGCCGGTAGTCGACCAGCGCGCCCGCGAACTCGCTGAACGTGGCGATCCGCTCCTGCCGGAGCTGCTCGCTCCGGGCGAGTGCGGCCGTGCGCTCGGCCGCCCGCCCCTGGAACCAGTGCGTCGCGATCACACCCAGAAGTGTTCCCGCCACCGCTGTCAGTGCCGCGTCCATGACCGGTCGTCCCTCCCGTGCGCCGACCCGGATCCGTGGATCCCCCACCCTCCGATCATGACAGCCGGAGGGCCGGGCGTCACTGGCGGTAGCCGCTGAGGAAGCGCCCGATCCGGCTGATCGCGGCGTCGAGGACGTCGGCGTGCGGCAGGGTCAGGATGCGGAAGTGGTCCGGACTCGGCCAGTTGAAGCCCGTCCCCTGCACCACCTGGATCTTCTCGCGCAGCAGCAGGTCGAGCACGAACTTCTCGTCGTCGTGGATCCGGTGCACGGCCGGGTCGAGGCGCGGGAACGCGTACAAAGCGCCCTTCGGCTTCACGCAGGAGACGCCCGGGATCTCGTTGAGCTTCTCCCAGGCCCGGTCGCGCTGTTCGCGCAGCCGGCCGCCCGGGGCGGTCAGCTCGTCGATCGACTGGCGGCCGCCGAGCGCGGCCTGGATGGCGTACTGGGCGGGGGCGTTGGCGCAGAGCCGCATGGAGGCCAGCATGGTGAGGCCCTCCAGGTAGTTCCTCGCGTGCTGCTTCGGGCCGCTGACGACCAGCCAGCCGGAGCGGAATCCGGCCACCCGGTAGGTCTTGGACAGGCCGCCGAAGGTGATGACGACGAGGTCGGGGGCGAGCGAGGCGGCCGGGTGGTGGACGGCGTCGTCGTAGACGATCCGGTCGTAGATCTCGTCCGCGAACACCATCAGTCCGTGGCGGCGGGCCAGGTCGAGGATGCCCTCGACGACCTCCTTCGGGTAGACCGCGCCCGTGGGGTTGTTGGGATTGATGAGGACCACGGCGCGGGTCCGGTCGGTGATCTTCGACGCCATGTCGTCGAGGTCCGGATACCAGTCGGAGGACTCGTCGCACAGGTAGTGCACGGACTTGCCGCCGGAGAGCGTGGTGACCGCCGTCCAGAGCGGGAAGTCCGGGGCCGGGATCAGGATCTCGTCGCCGTCCTCCAGCAGGGCCTGCACGGCCATGGAGACGAGTTCGGAGACGCCGTTGCCGAGGAAGACGTCGTCCACGTCGACCTCGGGCACGCCCATCTCCTGGTAGCGCTGGGCGACGGCCCGGCGGGCGGAGAGGATGCCGCGCGAGTCCGTGTAGCCGTGGGCCTGGGGGAGCATCCGGATCATGTCCTGGACGATCTCCTCCGGGGCCTCGAAGCCGAAGAGGGCCGGATTGCCGGTGTTGAGGCGCAGGACGCTGTGGCCCGCCTCCTCCAGCGCGTTGGCGTGTTCGATGACCGGGCCGCGGATCTCGTAGCAGACCTCGCTCAGCTTGCTCGACTGCCGGAACTCCATGTCCGCACTCCCCAGGTCCCCGGAAACTGTTGGTGCTTGGTTTTACCAAGTTCGAGCTTGGAAAGTCCAACAACATGTCTAGACTGCGGGACATGCCACGTCAGCCACGCCGCCGGAGCTACGACCAGCACTGCGCCGCCGCGCACGCCCTCGACCTGGTCGGCGACCGCTGGACCCTGCTCGTCGTCCGTGAACTCCTCGCCGGACCGCGCCGCTACACCGACCTGCACGCCGATCTGCCCGGCGTCAGCACCGACATGCTCGCCGGCCGCCTCAAGGACATGGAGGCCACCGGACTCGTCACCCGCCGCCGTCTGCCGCCCCCCGCCTCGGCCTCGGTGTACGAACTCACCCCGCGCGGACGAGACCTGCTCCCCGTCCTGCGCGCCCTGGCCGACTGGGGCGCGCCGGACCTCGCCGAACCGCGCCCGACCGACGCCGTCCGGGCCCACTGGTTCGCCGTCCCGCTCCTCGGACCGCTCGCGGAACTGGGCCCCGGCGTGGTGCAGGTGACCCTGGACGAAGGGGAGTTCCACGTACGGATCGGGGCCGACGGCGGTGTGGCGTACGGGGACGGGGCGGCCGACGCCCCCGACGTACGGCTCCGCACCAACGCGGCGACCTGCCGGGCCCTCGCGGCGGGGGAGCGGACGCTGGCGGAGGCCCTGGAGAGCGGCCTGGCCGAGCTGCGCCGGACCGGGGCGGAAGCCGAACCGGCCACGGCGGGCGCGGGCTGAGCGGCACCCGGCAGAACCGGGTGGAGGGGCCGTTCAGGAACCGGTGGTGGGCGACTCCCGGGACCCACGGTGGCGCGGGCGCCCAAGGGGCCGGCCGGAGGGGACCGCTCAGGTCCGGGCGGCCAGGGCGGCGGCGAGCCGGTCCCGGGCCGCCGTCTGCGCCGCGATTCGCGCGTCCAGGACGGCCAGCCGCTCACGCGCGATCCGCAGGCCCCCCTCGGACGGCGGGGCAGAGGCGAGGTCCCCGTCGAGGCATTCGCGGAAGGCGGTGACGTCCTCCAGGGTGAGCCCGGCGTCCAGCAGATGGCGGATGTTGGCCACCCGGACCACCGCCGACTCCTCGTACACCCGGTAGCCGTTGGCCGCCCGGGAGGAGGCGAGGAGACCCGCCTGCTCGTAGTGGCGCAGGGCCCGCGCCGACGCACCCGTCCTGCGGGCCAGTTCACCGATGCGCACGCGCGCCACCTCCCGCGCTTTTTTACCACCGGGTGGGTACGGGGGCGGCGCGTGGGCGGTGGGTACGGCTGGAACGGCTCAACGGCCGGTACGGCTCAGGTGACCAGGGCGCCGCCGTCGACCGGCAGGACGGTCCCGGTCAGATAGGCGGCCTCGGGCGCGGCGAGCGCGGTGACCGCCCACGCCACCTCCTCCGGCCGGCCGAGCCGCCGCAGCGGCGTATGGGCGAGCTGCCACTCCCGCACCGCCCGCAGACGCTCCGGCGACAGCCCCATGTGCTCCCCGATCGGTGTCTCGATCGCGCCGGGGGCGACCGCCACCACCCGGACTCCGGCGGGCGCGAGGTCCAGCGCCCAGCAGCGGGTGAGGGTCTCCAGGGCGCTCTTGGTCGCCGGATAGACCGAGCTGCCCGGCCAGCCGCGCTGCCCGATCGCCGTCGTCACGTTCACGACCACGCCGCGCGACTCCCGCAGTGCCGGGACGGCCGCCTGGGTGAGCAGCACCGGGGCGACGAGGTTCGTCTCCAGGAGCGGCGTCAGGGTGGACCGGTCGAGGGTGCCGAGCGGGCCGCCGCCCGCGATGCCGGCGTTGTTCACGAGGACGTCGAGGCGGCCGTGGCCGGCGAGCGCGGTGCGGACGATCTCCTCCGCCGCTCCCTCCGCCGTCACGTCGAGAGGCAGGGGGTGGATGCCGGGGTGGCCCTCGGCCGTCTCGCGCAACGGCTCCGGCCTGCGCCCCACGGCGACGACGGCCGCTCCCTGCCCGGCGAAGGCGCGCGCGGTGGCCCGGCCGATGCCGGTGCCCGCGCCGGTGACGACGACGACCCTGGTGGGTGAGGTGGTGTTCATGGACCCGATGGTCGAACCCTGACGCCAGTGGCAAGGTCAAATGTGACCGCGGGAAGGCGGGCGTCCGTCGTGCGGAGCGGCCGCCGGTGGCCGCCCCGCGTCCGGGGGCGGTGGCGGACCGGAGGAGAGGAACGGGCAGGATGGGCGGAATGCGATACGAGCCGATCACCTGGGGCCGGCTGGCGGGCCGGCTCGGTGCCCACCTCGACCGGGTGACCCCGCGCGACGGAAGCGACTGGCTGAAGGTCGGGCTCGACGGGCCCCCGGCCGCGCCCGGCGGCGAGCTGGCCGCGAACCTCGCCGAACAGCTGAGGGCGCGCGGCCGGGCCGTCCACGTCGTGGCGACCGACGGCTTCCTGCGGCCCGCCTCGCTCCGGTACGAGCACGGGAAGCAGGACCCCGACGCGTACTACGGCGACTGGGTCGACACCGGGGCCCTCTGGCGGGAGGTCTTCACGCCCCTGGAGCCGGGCGGCACCGGACGGGTGCTGCCCGACCTCTGGGACCCGGAACGGGACCGCGCCACCCGCAGCCCGTACGTGACGCTGCCGCCCGGAGGCGTGCTGATCGTGCACGGGCCGTTCCTCCTCGGCCACTGGTTCCCCTTCGACCTCACCGTCCACCTGCGCCTCTCGCCCGCCGCTCTCGCCCGGCGCACCGAGGAGGCCTGGACCCTGCCCGCCTTCGCCCGGTACGCCACCGAGGTCGACCCGGCCGGCACCGCCGATGTCGTCGTGCGCGCGGACGACCCGCGCCACCCGGCGTGGACGGGGATCGACCGGTAGGCCGGCACCGCCGACGTCGCGGTGCGCGCGGGGCGGCGTGCTCCGGTGGCGGGAGCGGCGCCGGAGCCGTGCCGCGGGTCGCCGTACCACCGGTTCACGCCGTGCCGCCGGTTCGGCCCTCGCCCCCCGTACCGTCCTCCGGTCGGCCGCCCACCCGGGTGACCGCCTCCGCGCCCGCGCGGCAACCCGCTTCCGCCGCCTCGGCGGGCGTCGCGCCCGCGAGGCGGGCGGCCAGGAAGGCGCCGGTGAAGGCGTCACCGGCACCGGTCGAGTCGACCAGTCGGTCCGGGGGAACCGGGGGCGCCGGGACGCGGGCCGTGACCGCGCCGTCCTCGGCGACCAGCGAGCCCCCCGCGCCGAGGGTGACGACGACCAGGGGGAAGCGCCGGCTGAGCGTGGCCGCCGCCGTGTCGGGCGAGGAGCGGCCGGCGAGCAGGCGTGCCTCGCCGGCGTTGGGCAGCAGCGTCTCCGCGCCCGCGGCCCGGGCGAGGAACCGGTCGGGACCGAGGCCGGCGAGGAACCCCGCCGACGCCGGGTCCACGCTCACCGGCACCCCCGCCGACCGGGCGTCCCGCAGCGCCCGCAGGGCGACCTCCCGGCTCGGGGCGGTGAAGAACAGGTAACCGGAGAGGTGGAGCCGGGCCACCCCCTCCAGGAGCCCCGCCGACCAGTCGCCGGGGGAGAGACGCAGCGCCGCCCCGCCGTCGGTCAGGAACGTGCGCTCCGCCGAGGCGTCCACCAGGGCGATCACGGTGGCCGTCGCCGCCTCCGGGTCGCGTACGAGAACCGGCCGCACGCCCGCGCGCCGCAGGGCCCGCTCGTGCCAGACGGCCGCGTCCGTACCGACCCGGCCCAGCAGCCGCACCTCGGCTCCCCCCGAACGAGCCGCCCAGCAGGCGGCGTTGGCGCCCGCTCCGCCCGGCAGGGTGCGGATCTCCGCCGCCGTGTCCGTGGCGGGTGCCAGCGGGGTCCGGTGCCGGGCGACGACGTCCGTGACCACGTCCCCGACGACCAGGAGCGCGCCGCCTGTGGCGCTCACCGCCCGCCCGCGGCGTACGCCCCGGCGATGCGCGCCGCGAGCCGGACGTTGCCGCGCACGGCCGCCAGGTTGGCCTCCAGGGACGCGCCGTCCGTGTGGGTCGTCAGATATTCCAGGAGGAAGGGCGTCACCGCCTGGCCCGTGACGCCCTTCTCCTTCAGTTCGGCGAGGCCCCGCGCGAGCACCCGGTCGTGCAGCGCCGGGTCCAACTGCTCCGCCTCCGGCACCGGGTTGGCCACCACGAGCGCCGACCAGGGGGCGCCGAGGCCGTCCCGCGCCCGCATCACCTCCGCCACCTCCCCGGGGCTCCGCAGCGTCCAGTCGACCGGCTCGCCGGAGGAGGCCAGGTAGAAGCCGGGGAAGGTGGCCGTGCCGTACCCGACGACCGTCACGCCCAGGGTCTCCAGTCGCTGGAGCGTCGCCGGGACGTCCAGGATCGACTTCACGCCCGCGCACACCACGGTGATCCCGACCCGGGCGAGCAGCCGCAGATCGGCGGACTCGTCCTGCGTCTCGCGCCATTCGCGGTGGACCCCGCCGAGTCCCCCGGTGGCGAAGACGCGTATGCCGGCCGCGTCGGCCAGGAGGGCGGTCGCCGAGACCGTCGTGGCGCCGGTCGCGCCCGCCGCCAGGGCGGGGGCCAGGTCCCGGTGCCCCAGTTTCCGTACCGCCGGGTCCTGTGCGATCCGGGTCAGCTGGGCCCGGTCCAGGCCGACCCGGGCCGTGCCGTCGACGACGGCGACGGTCGCGGGGACGGCGCCCCCGGCCCGTACCGCCTCCTCCAGTTCGACGGCCACGGCCAGGTTGCGCGGGCGCGGCAGACCGTGGGCGATGATCGTCGATTCCAGCGCGACGACGGGACGGCCCTCGTGGAGCGCCTCCCGTACCTCTTCGGACACCTGTGTGGGCATGCTCCATCCCTGGCGCGGGCGCGAGCCCCGCAAACCTCGGTGGCGCACACCGGACACCCTCCCGGCCCGCCCGTCGCCACCGCTACAGTCACCGCCCATGACGACCACTCATGACCTGCCCTCCTTCGCCGTGCACATTCCGGACGCGGTACTCGAACCCGAGCCGCTCGACCCCGCCCAGATCGTCTCCGGGGCCCCCGAGGTCTCGGGGAAGGTGCTGTGGGAGTCGGCCGACGGCACGCAGGTGCGCGGCATCTGGCAGATCACCCCCGGGGTCGTCACGGACACGGAGGCCGACGAGCTGTTCGTGGTGGTCGGCGGGCGGGCGACGGTCGAGGTCGAGGGCGGGCGGACCCTGGAGATCGGGCCGGGTGACGCCTGCGTGCTGCGGAAGGGCGACCGGACCACCTGGACGGTGCACGAGACGCTCCGCAAGGCGTACCACATCAGTCTCTGACCCGCCGGGCGCGACGGCCCGCTGACCGCCCCGCACCTTTCCGTCCGCCCGTCTCCGTCGGTCCCGTGCTCCCCTTCCGGCCCTTCCGCCCCGGACTTCCCGCCTTCGGCCTGCGGCCGGGGCGGAGGCCTGCGGAGGGCCTGGAAGGAAACCTTCCTATCCGCTAGCATCCCCGGCGGCGGCTCGGCGCGGCGGCCCCTCCCCGGGACGTGACGCGCTCAGCGAGAGCTCTGACCCGGCCGCCGTGCACGGCCCCGCCCGTGGGGTGCCCCTTTCACCCCACGGGCCGGACGCCGCACCCCCGGCCCGCCGGGGGCCGGCGCCCGTGCCCCGCGCACGCCGGCCGTGCTCCGCACCGGTGTCCAGCTCTCGCCACCCCTCAGGCCAGGGAGCCCGGGTATGCGCCCGTTCGTCTCAGCCCCATCCCGTCCCACCCCCGTCCCCCCCACCCGTGTCCGCCGCTCCACCGTCCGTCCGACCCTCCTCCTCGCCGCCGTCCTCGCCCTCGTCGGCGGTCTCCTCCTCGCCCATCCCGGCCGGGCCGGAGCCGTCGCCGACCCGCTGATCTCCCAGGGGCGGCCCGCCACCTCCTCCTCGGTCGAGGACGCCACCTTCGGCCCCGAGAAGGCCGTCGACGGCGTCACCACCACCCGCTGGGCCAGCGCCGAGGGCTCCGACCCGCAGTGGATCACCGTCGACCTCGGCCCCTCGGCCGCCGTCTCCCGGGTCCGTCTCGTGTGGGAGGTCGCGTACGCCCGGACCTACCGCGTCGAGATCTCCGCCGACAACGTCGCCTGGACCACCCTCGCCACCGAGAGCGCCGGCAACGGCGGCACCGACGACTGGACCGGCCTCACCGGACAGGGCCGCTACCTGCGCGTGTACGGCACCTCGCGCGGGACGCCGTACGGCTACTCGCTGTACGAACTGGAGGTCTACGGCACCAGCGGCGGCACACCCCCGCCCACCGGCGCCTTCACCGTCGTCGCCGCCGGGGACATCGCCGACCGGTGCACCGCGTCCAGCAGCTCCTGCGCCCACCCCAAGACGGCCGCGCTGGCGCAGCGCCTCGCGCCCGCCTTCCATCTCACGATGGGCGACAACCAGTACGACGACGCGATGCTCTCCGACTTCCGCGCCTACTACGACAAGACCTGGGGCGCCTTCAAGGCCAGGACCCGGCCCGTCCCCGGCAACCACGAGACCTACGACCCGGCCGGGCCCCTCGCCGGCTACAAGTCCTACTTCGGCGCGATCGCCTACCCGCAGGGCAAGCCGTACTACAGCTACGACCACGGCAACTGGCACTTCGTCGCCCTCGACTCCAACTCCTTCGACGACCCCGCCCAGATCCAGTGGCTCAAGGACGACCTCGCCCGCACCACCAAGGGCTGCGTCGCCGCCTACTTCCACCACCCGCTCTACTCCTCCGGCGGCCACGGCAACGACCCCGTCTCCCGGCCGGTCTGGCGGATCCTCTACGACGCCAAGGCCGACCTGGTCCTCAACGGGCACGACCACCACTACGAGCGCTTCGCCCCGCAGGACCCCGACGGCCGGGCCACCGCCGACGGCATCGTCGAGATCGTCGGCGGAATGGGCGGCGCCTCCCCATACCCGATCGAGACCGTCCAGCCCCATAGCCAGAAGCGGATCAGCGGCCCCTACGGCGTGCTGAAGCTGGACCTCACCGACACCACCTACACCTGGCAGTTCGTCGGAGTCGACAACCAGGTCAAGGACTCCGCCCCGACCTACCGCTGCCACTGATGTACCTCGCGACCACCGGTCGCCCGGACGTGCCGCCGGCCTCCTCGGGGGTCCGGCGGCACGTCCCCGGCACCGTCCTCGCCCTCGGCACGGTCAGCCTCGTCACCGACATCTCCTCCGAGATGGTCACCGCCGTCCTGCCGCTCTACCTCGTCCTCGGGCTGGGCCTCTCCCCGCTCCAGTTCGGCCTGCTCGACGCAGTGACCACCGGCGCCACCGCCCTCGTCCGGCTCCTCGGCGGCCACACCGCCGACCGGGGCGGCCGCCACAAACAGGTGGCGGGGCTCGGCTACGCCCTCTCCGCCTGCTCCCGCCTCGGCCTGCTGCTCGCGGGCGGCGCGGCCGGAGCCGCCGGCTGGCTCACCGCGGCCCTCACCGCCGACCGGCTCGGCAAAGGCGTCCGCACCGCCCCGCGCGACGCCCTCATCACCCTCCACACCCCGCCCGAGGACCTCGGCCGCGCGTTCGGCGTCCACCGGGCCATGGACACCACCGGAGCCCTCCTCGGCCCCCTGGCCGCCTTCGCGCTGCTGTGGGCGACGGCCGACGCGTACGAGGCCGTCTTCGCGGTCAGCCTCTGCGTGGGGGCGTTCGGCGTTCTCCTGTGGGTGCTGCTCGTGCCCGGGCGGCGGGACCCGCGGACGCCGGTCCGCCCGCCCCGTGAGCGGGGCGGGGCCTTCGCCGCCCTCCGCTCGCCCGCCTACCGGCGGACCGTGCTGTGCGCGGCGCTGCTCGGAGCGGCCACCGTCGGGGACGCCTTCCTCTACCTGCTCCTCCAGCGGCGGCTCGACCTCCCCGCCACGTGGTTCCCCTTCCTCCCGCTCGGCGCCGCCTGCGTCTACCTGCTGCTCGCCGTCCCGGTCGGACGCCGGGCCGACCGGAGCGGGCGGAGACGGCCCTTCCTGTACGGGCACGGGGCACTGCTCCTCGCCTACGGGCTGCTCCTCGCGCCCCTGCCCGGCCCGCTGGTCCTCGGGGGCGTCCTGCTTCTGCTCGGCGCCTTCTACGCCGCGACCGACGGGGTGCTCATGGCCCTCGCCGGGCCGCTGCTCCCCGAGCGGCGGCGGGCCGGCGGCCTGGCCCTCGTCCAGACCGCTCAGGCCCTCGCCCGGGTCGGCGCGGGCATCGCCTTCGGCGCCCTGTGGACGGTGAGCGGCCCCCGTACCGCCCTCGCCGGCGCGGCCCTGGCCCTCACGGCCGCCCTCTGCTGCGCCGGCCGCCTGCTGCCACGGGACAGACCCGGAGGAGGCCGGGGGAGGCCACCGGGACCGGATCCGGCGCCCGGACCGGCACCGGACCCCTCCGTCCCGGTACCGGAGCCCGTCGCGCCCGGGCCCCGCCCGTCCGCCCCGGGGGCGAATCCCGTACCGCCCGTGCCCCGTCAAGCCGGCCCCGTACCGGAGCGCGTTCCGCCGCCTCCCGGCCCCGTACCGGAGCCGCCCCCGGCCCCGTCCGCCCCGCCGTCGCCCGGCCCCTCCGCCGTGACGGCCGGTGAGCCGTCGCCCGCAGCCCCCACCAGGAGGTCCCGACCATGAAGCCCAGCGCCCCGGACCGCCCGGGCCCGTCCCGGCGCACGCGCGCGTGGATCATCGTCCTCGCGGCCCTGATCCTCGGCGGCGGCGCCACCGCCTACACGCTCCGTGCCGCGGCCGAGCGGGGTACCGCCGCCGCGGCGACCGCAGACTCCGGCTTCACGCTCGACCAGGGGACCGGCGTGCTCCACGTCCGCGACACCGCCACCGGACGCGTCGCGCGCGTGGACCCGGCCGCGCCCGGCGGCCGGATCGCGGGCGGCCCGTCCTGCGACCGGTTCCACACCGCGGGCGGCACCGCCCTGTGCCTCCGGCGCCGGCCGGGCGTCCCGGCCCGCACCGACGCGCTCGTGCTCGACCGCCGGCTGCGCGAGGTGCGCCGGGTCACCGTGCCGGGCACCCCCAGCCGTGCCAGGGTCTCCGCCTCCGGGCGGATGCTCTCCTGGACGACCTTCGCGACCGGCGACTCCTACGCGGGCAACGCCTTCTCCACCCGCACCTCCCTCCTGGACCTGCGAACGGGCTACCTCGTCAAGAACATGGAACAGATCCCGCTCACCCTCGGCGGACGGCGCCACCACGCCCCGGACGTCAACTACTGGGGCGTCAGCTTCGCCGCCGACGACAACCGCTTCCACGCCACCGTCTCGACCGGCGGCCGCACCCACCTCGTGGAAGGCGACCTGCGCGCCTGGTCGGCCCGCACCCTCCGCGAGAACGTCGAATGCCCCTCGCTCTCCCCGGACGGCACCCGGCTCGCCTTCAAGAAGCGGGTGGGCGACGGCCCGCGCGAGCCGTGGCGGCTGTACGTGTACGACCTCCGCACCGGGCGGGAGCACCCCACCGCCGAGCGGCGGGGCATCGACGACCAGGCCCTGTGGACGGACGTCGGCACCCTCGCGTACGGCCGCGGCGGCGGGGTCTGGACGGTTCCCGCCGACGGTACGGGCGCGCCGCGCCTCCTCGCCGCCGGCGCGAGCTCGCCGGCGGTACCGGCGCCCGCCCCCTCCGGCCCGCCCGGGTGACCGGCTCGGGCCGCCTCGCGCCGCCGTCCGCCGGGCCGGCCGCGCGGCTCAGGTCGCGCGGGTGGTGCTCCGCAGCGCCAGGGCCGCCATGGGCAGCAGCAGGCACGCGGCGATCGCGTTGAGCGGACCGTAACCCGCCTGCGCCACGACCAGGCCCGCCGCGAGGCCGCCCACGCCCGCGGCGGTGTTCATCACGAAGTCGGAGAGGCCCTGGGCCGCCGCCCGCTGCGCCTGCGGCACCGAGTCCGTGAGCAGCGCCGAACCGGAGACCAGGCCCGCCGACCAGCCGAGCCCCAGGACGAAGAGGCCGAGCGCGGTCTGGCCGTGGCTCGGTCCCGCCGTGCCCGCGAGCAGCGCGGCCAGCGCGATGAGCCCGGCCGCGAGGCCGATCACGGCGCGCCGGCCGAGCCGGTCGGAGAGCCAGCCCATGACGGGCGAGAAGGCGTACATACCGGCGATGTGTCCGCTGATCACCAGGCCGATCAGCTGGATGCCCGCCCCGTGGTGGTCGAGGGCGACCGGGGTCATCGACATGATCGACACCATGGCGGTGTGGGAGACGGCGACCGTGACGAGGGCGAGCCGGGCGGGCGCGGACTCCCGTACGGCCCGCATGCCGGCCCTGAGGGAACGGTTCTCCGGCGGGCGGCCCGGCGCCTCGGCGTCGGCCAGGGCGCGGGCGGTCAGGAGCGGGTCCGGGCGCAGCAGCAGGGCCACCACGGCCGCCGCGATCACGAAGACGCCGGCGGCCCAGACGAAGGGTCCGGCCGTGGCGGGGATGCCCAGGCCGGTGACGCTCTCCCCGGCGGGCGCGGCGATGTTGGGCCCGAGGACGGCCCCGATCGTGGTCGCCCACACCACCATGGAGATGGCGCGCGCCCTGCGGTCGGCCTCCTCCAGGTCGGCGGCGGCGAAACGGGCCGCGAGATTGGCCGAGGAGCCCGCCCCGAACCCCACCAGACCCACGAGCAGCAGCGGGAAGCTGTCGACGACCGCGCCGAGGACGGCCACCCCGGCGCCGAGCGCCCCGAGCAGGTAGGCGAGGACCAGCCCGGCCCGTCGTCCCCGCGCCGACATCAGGGCGGCCAGCGGCATGGCGAGCAGCGCGGGCCCCGCCACCGTCGCCGTGGAGGCGAGTCCCGACAGGGCCTCCGTACCGCTGACCTCCTTGGCGAGGACGGCGGCGAGCGCGACTCCGGTGGCGATGCCGAGACCGCCCAGGATCTGGGTGGCGATCAGGACGGCCCGGACGCGCCGGCGCAGAGCGGGGAGCGCGCCGGGCGCGGGCGTTCCGTAGGAGAGCTCGCTGTCAGGGGTGTCGGGCATCTTGGTCACTTACGTGAGTCTGCCAGCCGTCCTCCACCAGGGGAACGCCCGCGCGCCCCCGCCTCCGGCGGTCCGGCCCCGTCCCTCCCGCGAGCCCCGCCTCCGACGGTGCCCGTTCCCGGCACGCCCGCTCAGAACAGCGGCTCCGGCAGCACCCCCTCCAGCGCCAGCAGCCGCCGCTTCGTCTCCAGGCCGCCCCCGAAGCCGCCCAGCCCTCCGTCGCTCTCCACCACCCGGTGGCACGGCACCACCACCGGCAGCGGATTGGCACCCATCGCCGCCCCCACCGCCTGCGCCCCGCCCGGCTGCCCCACGCGCCGCGCCAGCTCCCCGTACCCGACGACCGTCCCGTACGGCACGCCCGTCGCGAGCTCACGCAGCACCTGCCGGTGGAAGCCGGCCGTCAGCGACCAGTCCAGGGGCAGGTCGAAGCCGCGCGGGTCGCCCGCGAAGTAGCGGTGGAGCCGGCGTATCGGCTCGGCGAGCAGGCCCGAGGCACACTCCACCGGCCGCGTCCCCAGCTGCTCCGCCAGCCGGGCGAGCATGCCCGCGCGCCGCTCGGCACCGGCGTGGAACTCCACCCGCACGAGCCCCTTCGCCGTCGCCGCCAGGAGGAGCGGTCCGATGCCGCTCTCCACCACCGTCCACTCGACGGCGGACCCCGCTTCGATGTCCATGCCCTCACCGTACGACCCGCCACCGACAGCCGGTCCGGCATCACGGCGCGGTCTCGCTCAGGTCTCACCAGGGGAAAATCCCCGGCCGCATGGTCGCCCGCCTCCGGGCGCGCCATAATCTCGCCCCGGGGGTAGTACCCAGCGGTTCCGACTGTTTTCGGACGAAGTTGCACCAGGGGTGGAGGGCACACGCTCATGCAGGGCACGGTCGACGGTTTCAGCTACGGGCTCGTCACGCCCGTGGCCGCCTTTCTCATGGCCTGCCTCGGCGGTGCCCTCGGACTGAGGTGCACCACCCGGTCGCTCCGCCACGACGACACCTTCAAGGCCGGCTGGCTCGCCCTCGGCGCCACCTCCATCGGCACCGGGATATGGACCATGCACTTCATCGCGATGATGGGCTTCTCGGTCCGGCAGGCGCCGATCAGCTACGACCTGCCCATCACCTTCGCCAGCCTGGGCGTCGCCGTCCTCATGGTCGGCATCGGGATCTTCATCGTGGGCTACCGCGCGGCGACCGCTCTCACCCTGGTGACCGGCGGCACCATCACCGGTCTCGGCATCGCCACCATGCACTACCTCGGCATGGCCGGCATACGCCTGGAGGGCCGGATCGAGTACGACACCCTCACCGTCGCGCTCTCCGTCCTCATCGCCGTCGTGGCCGCCACCGCGGCCCTCTGGGCCGCTGTCTCCGTCCATGGATTTCTGGCCAGCCTCGGAGCGAGCCTGGTGATGGGAGTCGCCGTCAGTGGTATGCACTACACCGCCATGTCGGCGGTCAGCGTCCACCTCCACGGCGGCGACGCCCCGGCCGGCCCCGGCGACACCGCCACCTCCCTCCTGCCGATGCTGATCGGGCCGGCGGTCTTCCTGATCCTGGCGGCCGTCGTCGTGATGTTCGACCCGCTGCTCGTCATGGGCGACCCGGACCGGCACCGGACCCCGGCCCGCGCCGTGCACCGGCCCGGCGTCCCCGCCCCCCGCTACGTGCCCACCTACGGCGAGCCCGCGAACTGGAGCGCACGCCCCGCCGGACGCGGCGCCCGCAGGGCCGTCCACCGCGCCGGACACCGCTCCCAGGACTGGTGAACCGGGCGGGCGGGACCGGGCGGGGAACCGATCACCGCCCGACTGTCGGTGCGGGGTCGTACGGTGGTTGCATGCGGCCCGTTTCCAAGATCGAACGTTCGGTGGCGCCCTTCGAGGTCGTCAGCCCCTACCAGCCCAGCGGCGACCAGCCCGCCGCCATCGCCGAGCTCGAGCGGCGCGTCCGCGCGGGCGAGAAGGACGTCGTGCTGCTCGGCGCCACGGGCACCGGCAAGTCGGCCACCACGGCCTGGATGATCGAGAAGCTCCAGCGCCCCACCCTGGTCATGGCGCCGAACAAGACCCTGGCCGCCCAGCTGGCCAACGAGTTCCGCGAGCTCCTGCCGAACAACGCGGTCGAGTACTTCGTCTCGTACTACGACTACTACCAGCCCGAGGCGTACGTCCCGCAGTCGGACACCTACATCGAGAAGGACTCCTCGATCAACGAGGAGGTGGAGCGGCTGCGCCACTCCGCGACGAACTCGCTGCTCACCCGCAGGGACGTCGTCGTGGTCGCCTCGGTCTCCTGCATCTACGGCCTCGGCACCCCCCAGGAGTACGTGGACCGCATGGTCCCGCTCAAGGTCGGCGAGGAGATCGACCGCGACCAGCTGCTGCGCCGCTTCGTCGACATCCAGTACACCCGCAACGACCTCGCGTTCACCCGGGGCACCTTCCGGGTGCGCGGTGACACCATCGAGATCTTCCCGGTGTACGAGGAGCTCGCCGTCCGCATCGAGATGTTCGGCGACGAGATCGAGGCCCTCTCCACCCTCCACCCGCTGACCGGCGAGGTCATCAGCGAGGACCGGGAGCTGTACGTCTTCCCCGCCAGCCACTACGTCGCCGGCCCCGAGCGCATGGAGCGGGCCGTCAACGACATCGAGCGCGAGCTGGAGAGCCGCCTGGCCGAGCTCGACAAGCAGGGCAAGCACCTGGAGTCCCAGCGCCTGCGCATGCGGACCACGTACGACATCGAGATGATGCGCCAGATCGGCTCCTGCTCCGGCATCGAGAACTACTCGCTGCACTTCGACGGACGCGAGCCCGGCTCCCCGCCCAACACCCTCCTCGACTACTTCCCGGAGGACTTCCTCCTGGTCATCGACGAGTCCCACGTCACCGTGCCGCAGATCGGCGCGATGTACGAGGGCGACGCCTCCCGCAAGCGGACCCTCGTCGACCACGGGTTCCGGCTTCCCTCGGCCCTGGACAACCGGCCCCTGAAGTGGGAGGAGTTCCAGGAGCGGATCGGCCAGACCGTCTACCTCTCGGCGACCCCCGGCACCTACGAGCTCTCCCGCTCGGACGGCTTCGTGGAGCAGATCATCCGTCCCACCGGCCTGGTCGACCCGGAGGTCGTCGTCAAGCCCACCGAGGGCCAGATCGACGACCTGGTGCACGAGATCCGGCTGCGCACCGAGAAGGACGAGCGGGTCCTCGTCACCACCCTCACCAAGAAGATGGCCGAGGACCTCACCGACTACTTCCTGGAGCTCGGCATCCAGGTGCGCTACCTCCACAGCGACGTCGACACCCTGCGCCGCATCGAGCTGCTGCGCGAGCTGCGCTCCGGCGAGTACGACGTCCTGGTCGGCATCAACCTCCTCCGCGAGGGCCTCGACCTTCCGGAGGTCTCCCTCGTCGCCATCCTCGACGCCGACAAGCAGGGGTTCCTGCGCTCGGGCACCTCCCTGATCCAGACCATCGGCCGTGCCGCGCGCAACGTTTCCGGGCAGGTCCACATGTACGCGGACACCATCACCCCGGCGATGGCACAGGCCATCGACGAGACCAACCGGCGCCGCGAGAAGCAGGTCGCGTACAACACCGAGCACGGCATCGACCCGCAGCCGCTCCGCAAGAAGATCAACGACATCGTCGCGACCATCGCCCGCGAGGAGATCGACACCGAGGAACTCCTCGGCACGGGCTACCGCCAGTCCAAGGACGGCAAGGGCGCCAAGGCACCCGTCCCCGCGCTCGCCGCGCACGGCGCCCCCGGCAAGGGGAAGGGCAAGGGCGCCGGCCGGTCGGGCACCGTCGAACTGGGCGACCGCCCGGCGACCGAACTGGCCGCGATCATCGAGGAGATGACCGACCGGATGCGGGCCGCCGCGGCCGAGCTCCAGTTCGAGGTCGCGGCCCGGCTCCGCGACGAAGTGGGCGAGCTGAAGAAGGAGTTGCGCCAGATGAAGGAGGCGGGGCTCGCCTGACCTTCCCGCCGTGCGGCAGGCGGTCCGGTGTGTTGCAACACCGACACAAAACCGGACCGCGTCTGCTGCGCCGTCGGTGCCCCTGCGTAGGGTGCTGCCCAGCCGCACGCACACGACGGCGGGCGCGGGGAACGCTAACGAGAGGGGCAGCGCGTGACGGTCAACATGACCAAGGGGCAGGCCATCAGCCTGGAGAAGCAGGGCGGGGGCAGCCTCGACCAGGTACGGATGGGGCTCGGCTGGCAGGCCGCGCCGCGCCGCGGCCTCTTCGGCTCGCGCACCCGGGAGATCGACCTGGACGCCTCGGCCGTGCTGTTCGCCGGCAAGCAGCCGGTGGACGTGGTCTTCTTCCGCCACCTCGTCAGCGACGACGGCTCGGTGCGGCACACCGGTGACAACCTGGTCGGCGGTGTCGGCCAGGGCGGCGACGACGAGGCGATCCTCGTCGACCTCCAGCGCGTCCCGGTCCACATCGACCAGATCGTCTTCACGGTGAACTCCTTCACCGGCCAGACCTTCCAGGAGGTGCAGAACGCCTTCTGCCGGCTCGTCGACGAGACGAACGGGCAGGAGCTCGCGCGCTACACCCTCGACGGCGGCGGCCAGTACACCGCGCAGATCATGGCCAAGGTGCACCGGGCCGGTACGGGCTGGCAGATGACCGCCCTGGGGAACCCGGCCAACGGCCGCACCTTCCAGGACCTCATGCCCGCCATCCTGCCGCACCTGTAACCCGCGGCCCGCGTACGCACCCACAGCTCCCGGCGGCCCAGGCCACCGGGAGCTGTTCCACAGCAACCACCCGGCGCCCGGCCGGGGACACGCCGAGGGGAACAGAGCCGAGATGACCGCCGAGCTGGTCCGGGGGCAGAACCACCCCCTGCCCGACACCCGCCTGGAGATCCGGGTCTCGGCCGGTCATCCGGTCGTCGCCCTGGCCACCCTCGGTGACGCGGACGGCCGGGTCACGGACGCCGGACGGGTCGCCCATCCCGGCGCGCCCGCCCTGCCCGGCGTCGGCGTGCCCCGCACGGTGGCGGCCGAACACCGTCTCGCCGTCGACCCGGCGGCGCTCCCGGAGGCCGTCCACCGGGTCTCGGTGCTGCTCGTCCTGCCCCCGGGCGAGGGCGGCCCCGACCGCTTCGGTACGGCCGCCGCCCCCTACGTCTCCGTGTGCGGGCCGGAGGGCCGGGCCCTCGTCGCGCACACCCTCGCCGGCCTCGGCCGCGAGACCGCCGTCGTCGCCCTGGAGCTGTACCGGCGCCAGGGCGCCTGGAAGGTCCGCGCGGTCGGCCAGGGGTACGAGGGCGGGCTCGCCGCGCTCCTCGCCGACCAGGGCCTGGAACGTCCCGCCGAGCTCGCGGCCACGGTCCTCGAAGCCGCAGCCCGGCCCCCGGTCACCGCCGCCGGAGCCCCGGGGACGGGGGGCGCACCGCGGAGCGCGCCGCAGGACGGGACGAGCGGCGGAGGGACCATCAGCTACAGCCACCCGCGCCGCCGGCCGAGCGCCCCCGTCCCCGCGCCGGCCACCCCCGTCCCCGCGGCCACGGCTCCCGTTCCCGCGCCCGGCCCCGGCGAGCCGGACCCGGCCTCCCCCTACCCCGCACCCGTCGCGGGGGACGCCGCCGGCTGGTCCATGGACGAGCGCCTCTACAACCAGGTCTGGGGCATGTTCGAGGACCTGGCCCGCACCGCCGCCGCCTACCGCAGCGCCCGCGACTTCGCCGAGACGCGGCTCGACCAGGAGCTCGACCAGGCGCTCTCCGACCCCCGAGCCCGGATCGGCGGCGCCGGCGACGCCGCCAGGGCGGCCGCCAAGGCCCGGCACGACGACCTCGTGGAGCGGGCCCGGGAGGTCCTCGACCGCGACCTGGACCGGCTCGCCGCCGAGTCGGAGGTGGTCGAACCGGCCCTCCCCGTCGCGTACGCCCGCTGGGACAACCCGGTCTGGCACGCCTACCGCGCCCCCGACGAGCCGCCGATGGCCGTCCGCCTGGGCGACCTGCACCTTCCCGAGCGTCCGGAGCTGCGCATCCCGCTGCTCGTCCGGCTCCCGCTGGAGCGCGGGATCTGGGTGGACAGCGGCCGGGACCGCTCCGGGGCGGCCGGCGTCCTCGACCCGGCGGAACTGCGGCGGCTCGCCCTCGACACCGCCGTCGCGCACACGGCCCGGCTGCTCGCGGTCCACCCGCCGGGCCGGTTCGCCGTCCACGTCCTCGACCCGGCCGGTTCGGGCGCCGCCGCCTTCGCGCCCCTCGTGGAGACCGGCGTCCTCGCCGCCCCCGTGGCCCGGGGCGCGGCCGGCGTCACCACCGTCCTGGAACAGCTGACCGAACGGGTCGACCTGCTCCAGATGGCGCTGCGCGCGGGCGCCCCCGACGCGCTGCCGCCCGGTCTGGACACGGCCCGGCAGCTGCTGATCGTGCACGACTTCCCGCACGGCTTCGACGACCGGGCCGTCACCCGGCTGCGGTACCTCGCCGACGAGGGCCCCTCGGTCGGGGTCCATCTGCTGCTCGTCGCCGACCGGGAGGACGCCGCCGCCTACGGCCCCGTGCTCGACCCCCTGTGGCGTTCGCTGCTCCGGCTCACCCCGGTGCCCGACGACCACCTCGCCGATCCGTGGGTCGGCCACGCCTGGACGTACGAGCCGCCGGTGCTCCCGCCGGGCAGCGCCGTGCTGCGTCAGGTCCTCGCCCACGTGGCCGGAGCTCGTCCTCAGAGCCCGCGCTGACCTGGCCTTTTGAGCCCTCTTTACCCTGCCCTTTACCTTCTCTTGGTTCTTCGGGTAGTGTTCTTGGTGCGGAGGGGAGTACTCCCCATGCGCGGCGTTCCCGTCAGTACGGACGGATCACGGTGATCCGGCCCGGGGCGTCGGCCCGGTGGCGGCACGCGTGCCGCCCGGGTGGAAGAGACCTCCGGCAGCGACGACGCTGATCAGTAGCCGTACGACGCCGGAGGCGCAGTGGACGTTTCAATGACCCTGTGGGTGCTGACCATTCTCGGTCTGTGTGCCCTCATCGGAGCCGACTTCCTCATCGGCCGCAAGCCCCATGACGTGTCGGTGAAGGAAGCCGGCATCTGGACGGTCGTCTGGATCGTCCTCGCCGTCCTCTTCGGCCTCGGCCTGCTGTTCTTCGGCAACAGCCAGGCGTCCGGAGAGTTCTTCGCCGGATTCATCACCGAGAAGTCGCTGAGCGTCGACAACCTCTTCGTCTTCGTCCTGATCATGGCGAAGTTCTCGGTGCCCTCCCACCTCCAGCAGCGCGTGCTGCTGATCGGTGTGCTGATCGCCCTGGTGCTCCGCGCGATCTTCATCGCGGCGGGCGCCGCGATCATCGCCAGCTTCTCCTGGGTCTTCTACATCTTCGGCGCGTTCCTGATCTACACCGCCTGGAAGCTCATCCAGGAGGCGCGCTCCGACGAGGAGGAGGACGACTTCGAGGAGAACCGTCTCCTGAAGTCCGTCGAGAAGAAGTTCGGCGTCGCGGACCGGTACCACGGCACCAAGCTGTTCATCCGCAACAACGGCAAGCGGGTGCTGACGCCGCTGATGGTCGTCATGCTGGCCATCGGCACCACCGACGTCCTCTTCGCCCTCGACTCGATCCCGGCGATCTTCGGCCTCACCCAGGACCCGTACATCGTCTTCACCGCCAACGCCTTCGCCCTCATGGGTCTGCGCCAGCTGTACTTCCTGATCGGCGGCCTGCTGAAGAAGCTGGTCCACCTCAGCTACGGCCTGTCGGTGATCCTCGGCTTCATCGGCGTCAAGCTCGTGCTGCACGCCCTGCACGAGTCCGGCGTCCACGTCCCCGAGATCTCGATCCCGTTCTCCCTCGCGGTCATCTGCGGCGTGCTGGTCATCACGACCGTCACCAGCCTGATCGCCTCGAAGAAGCAGGAGCGCAAGGAGGCCGAGGAAGCCGCGGCCACCGGGTCCGGCGAGAAGGACAGCGTCGGCGCCTGACGCCCACGGGCGTACGCCCCACCGCACGGCGACGGCCGGCCGGGAATCCTCCCGGCCGGCCGTCGGCGCGTCCGCCGCCCTCAGGCGGGCGCCCCCTCCACCGCGCCCGAGCGCTCCGGCATCGTCTCCGGGAGCAGCGCGAAGCAGCCCAGGCTCAGCAGGGCGAGCAGCGTCAGATAGGCCGCCACCCCCCAGGGCGGCCCCGAGCGGCCCTCCGAGAGCGCCGTGGCGACGAGCGGGGTGAGCGCGCCGCCCAGGACACCCGCCAGGTTGTAGCCGACCGCGGCGCCCGTGCAGCGCACCCGGGGCTCGTACAGCTCCGGCAGGTACGCCGCCACCACCGCGAACATCGTGATGAAGGCCAGCAGCGCCCCCAGGAAACCGAGGAACATCAGCAGGGGCCGGCCCGTGTGCAGCAGCCCCACCAGCGGGAACATCCACAACGCCGCCGCCGCGCAGCCCGCCAGGCACAGCGGGCGGCGCCCCCAGCGGTCCGCGAGCAGGGCCACGAACGGGGTGGCAGCCCCCTTGATCGCCACGGCGGCCATGACGCAGGTCAGCATCACCGTGCTGCTCACTCCGAGCCGCTCGGTGCCGTAGGCCAGCGCCCAGGTGGAGACCGTGTAGAAGATCGCGTACCCGACCGCCAGCGCGCCGGCCGTGAGCAGCACCAGACGCCAGTGGCCGCGTGCCACCTCGGCCAGCGGGGCGCTCGCCCGGCGTCCGGTCGCCGACAGCTCCTCGAACTGCGGGGTCTCCGCCAGCGAGGAGCGCAGCAGCAGGCCCGCGGCGGCCAGGACACCGGCCACCCAGAACGGCACCCGCCAGCCCCAGGAGCGGAACTCGGCGTCGCTTAGCCCCGCCGAGAGTCCCAGCATCACCCCGTTGGCGAGGAGGAAGCCGACCGCCGGACCGATCTGCGGGAAACTCGCCCACAGCGCGCGCCGGTGCGCGGGCGCGTGCTCGGCGGTGAGCAGCACCGCCCCGCCCCACTCGCCGCCCAGGCCGAGGCCCTGCAGGAAGCGGAGCGTCAGCAGCAGCAGGGGGGCGGCGACGCCGATCGACCCGTACGCCGGGACGCAGCCGACCGCGACGGTGGCGCAGCCGGTGAGCAGCAGCGACACGAACAGCACCGGCCGCCGCCCGTACCGGTCGCCGATGTGGCCGAACACGATCGAGCCCAGCGGGCGGGCGAGGAAGCCCACGGCGAAGGTGCCGAAGGCCGCCAGCGTCCCGGCGAGCGGTGAGAAGGTCGGGAAGAAGAGCGGCCCGAGGACGAGGGCCGCGGCGGTGCCGTAGATGAAGAAGTCGTAGAACTCGACGGCCGTGCCGACGAGCGAGGCGACGGCGAGCCGGGCCATCGAAGGCGCACGGGACGGCGACGGAGGGTGACTGTGGCGCATGTCGCGCCAACTACCCGCCGGGCGTCCCGGTTACGGGGGCGTGCGGAAGCGCACGGGAAACCGTGTGCGCGCCACCCTGGTCACGGCGGTGACCGCCGGGGGCCGTCCCGGCTCACCAGCCCCGCTCGCGCCACTCCGGCAGGTGCGGGCGCTCGTCACCGAGCGTGGTGTCCCTGCCGTGGCCCGGGTAGATCCAGGACTCGTCCGGCAGAACGGCGAAGAGCTTGGTCTCGACGTCGTGGAGCAGGCGCGCGAACGCCTCGGGGTCCTGCCATGTGTTGCCGACGCCGCCGGGGAAGAGGCAGTCGCCGGTGAAGACGTGGGGGTGGCCGTGCGGGTCGTCGTAGATCAGCACGATCGAACCCGGGGTGTGGCCGACGAGCCGGCGGGCGGTCAGCCCGACCCGGCCGACCCGGATCGTGTCGCCGTCCTCCACGGGCACGTCGGTCGTGACCGGGATGCCCTCCGCGTCGTACGCCCCCGCGTACGTCCGGGCGCCGGTCGCGGCCACCACCTCGGCCAGGGCCTGCCAGTGGTCGCCGTGCCGGTGCGTGGTGACGACACCGGCGATGCCGTCGTCGCCGATCAGGGTGAGGAGGGTGTGGGGCTCGTTCGCCGCGTCGATCAGGAGCTGCTCACCGGTCGCCCGGCAGCGCAGCAGGTACGCGTTGTTGTCCATCGGGCCGACCGCGACCTTGGAGATCATCAGCTCCGACAGCTCGTGCACGTCGGCGGGCCCGCCGACCTTCACCGCTCCGCTGTACGTCATGGGCTCAGCGTAATCCGGCCCCGCCCGTCATGAGGTGCGGGCCGGCCCCGCCCGCGGGCGGGACCGGCCGGGCTCCGTGTCTACAGCGGCGGCAGGGCGGGCAGCGCGCCGCCCTCGGTCTTCAGGGCCGAGCCGTCGCGCCGTCCGGCGAGCCAGCCGAGCAGATCGGCGGCGGGGCCGGACACCGTGACGGCCTGCTCGTCGGCGCCCCGAGTGCGGCCGGTCGTCCAGGTACGTCCGTCGTCGGCGCGCAGGGCGGTCGGCGGCACGCTCTCCAGGCCGGCGAAGCGGTCCGCGAGGAAGGCGATCTCCCGGTCCGTGAACTCCGCGGGAAGGTCCTCCAGCTCGTAGCCGGCGCCCAGGTCCACGTGGTGCAGGGCCACCTCCACCCAGCGGCGGAAGGGCAGCCGGGAGGCGCTGTCGGTGACCCCGTTGCGCAGCTCGACCGTACGGCTCCAGTCGGCGGGCTCGGCGGCCACGGCCTGGAAGCGGTCGGCGGTCGCGCGCAGATCGGCGAGCTGCGCGTCGAGCGGCCGCGCGGCGTCCCGCTCGATGTCGGCGTCGCGCGCCTCGGCGCTCGCGTACATGGGCAGCCCCCGCAGGACGTTCACCAGGGCGTCGGCGTTCCGGGAGAGGTGGGCGAGAACGTGGCCGCGGCTCCAGCCCGGAAGCCGTGACGGCTCGGCGACGGCCGCGTTGTCCCAGGAGGCGGCGTCGTTCAGCAGCCGCTCGGTCGCCTCGCGTACGGAGGCCAGGTCGCGCTCGTGATCGATCATGGCGCCGACCCTAGCGCCGACCACTCGTTCGGGTGAAGCGCTCGTCGACCGGCCGGGAATCGAATGTGCGTGCTATAAGCTCGCTGGAAGCATCAGGCATCCTTGGTTGTTGGGTGTTCAGGCACATCCGCTCTCTCAAGAAAGGTGCGGACCGGCGTGGCCGACCGTCTCATCGTCCGTGGCGCGCGCGAGCACAACCTCAAGAACGTCTCGCTCGACCTCCCGCGCGACTCCCTCATCGTCTTCACCGGACTCTCGGGGTCGGGCAAGTCCTCCCTCGCCTTCGACACGATCTTCGCCGAGGGGCAGCGTCGCTACGTCGAGTCCCTCTCCTCGTACGCACGGCAGTTCCTCGGCCAGATGGACAAGCCGGACGTGGACTTCATCGAGGGTCTCTCGCCCGCCGTCTCCATCGACCAGAAGTCGACCTCGCGCAACCCGCGCTCCACGGTCGGCACCATCACCGAGGTCTACGACTACCTCCGGCTCCTCTTCGCGCGCATCGGCAAGCCGCACTGTCCCGAGTGCCGCCGCCCCATCTCGCGCCAGTCGCCGCAGGCCATCGTGGACAGGGTCCTGGAGCTGCCGGAGGGCAGCCGCTTCCAGGTCCTCTCGCCGCTCGTCCGCGAGCGCAAGGGCGAGTTCGTGGACCTCTTCGCCGACCTCCAGACCAAGGGCTACAGCCGCGCCCGGGTCGACGGGGTGACCGTGCAGCTCAGCGAGCCGCCGGTGCTGAAGAAGCAGGAGAAGCACACGATCGAGGTGGTCGTCGACCGCCTCACCGTGAAGGACGGTGCCAAGCGCCGGCTCACCGACTCCGTGGAGACCGCCCTCGGCCTCTCCGGCGGCATGGTCGTGCTCGACTTCGTCGACCTCCCCGAGGACGACCCCGAGCGCGAGCGGATGTTCTCGGAGCACCTCTACTGCCCGTACGACGACCTCTCCTTCGAGGAGCTGGAGCCGCGCTCCTTCTCCTTCAACTCGCCCTTCGGCGCCTGCCCGGACTGCACCGGCATCGGCACCCGCATGGAGGTCGACCCGGAGCTGATCGTCCCCGACGAGGAGAAGTCCCTCGACGAGGGCGCCATCCACCCCTGGTCGCACGGCCACACCAAGGAGTACTTCGGCCGGCTCATCGGCGGTCTCGCCCAGGCGCTCGGCTTCCGCACGGACATCCCGTACGCGGGGCTGCCGCAGCGGGCCAAGAAGGCCCTGATGTACGGCCACAAGACGCAGGTCGAGGTCCGCTACCGCAACCGGTACGGCCGCGAGCGGGCGTACACCACCCCCGCCTTCGAGGGCGCCGTCTCCTTCGTCAAGCGGCGGCACAGCGAGGCCGAGAGCGACTCCAGCCGCGAGCGCTTCGAGGGCTACATGCGCGAGGTGCCCTGCCCCACCTGTGAGGGCACCCGCCTCAAGCCGATCGTCCTCGCGGTCACCGTCATGGACAAGTCCATCGCCGAGGTCTCCGCGATGTCCATCAGCGACTGCGCCGAGTTCCTCTCGCGCCTGACGCTGAGCGCGCGCGACAAGAAGATCGCCGAGCGCGTCCTCAAGGAGGTCAACGAGCGGCTCCGCTTCCTCGTGGACGTCGGCCTCGACTACCTCTCGCTCAACCGCGCCGCGGGCACGCTCTCCGGCGGCGAGGCCCAGCGCATCCGGCTCGCCACCCAGATCGGCTCCGGCCTGGTCGGAGTGCTGTACGTCCTGGACGAGCCGTCCATCGGCCTGCACCAGCGGGACAACCACCGGCTCATCGAGACCCTCGTCCGGCTGCGGGACATGGGCAACACGCTCATCGTGGTCGAGCACGACGAGGACACGATCAAGGTCGCCGACTGGGTCGTGGACATCGGCCCGGGCGCCGGAGAGCACGGCGGCAAGGTCGTCCACTCCGGTCCTTTGAAGGAGCTCCTCGCCAACGAGGAGTCGATGACCGGGCAGTACCTGTCCGGCCGCAGGGCGATCGCCACCCCTCAGGCCCGCCGTCCCGTCGACCCCGGCCGCATGCTCACCGTGCACGGCGCCCGGGAGAACAACCTGCGGGACATCGACGTCTCCTTCCCGCTGGGCGTCCTCACCGCCGTCACCGGTGTCTCCGGCTCCGGCAAGTCGACCCTGGTCAACGACATCCTCTACACCCACCTGGCCCGCGAGCTGAACGGCGCCAAGTCGGTGCCCGGACGCCACACCCGGGTGGACGGCGACGACCTGGTCGACAAGGTGGTGCACGTCGACCAGTCCCCGATCGGCCGCACCCCCCGGTCGAACCCGGCCACCTACACCGGTGTCTTCGACCACGTCCGCAGGCTCTTCGCGGAGACGATGGAGGCCAAGGTCCGCGGTTACCTGCCCGGCCGGTTCTCCTTCAACGTCAAGGGCGGCCGCTGCGAGAACTGCTCCGGCGACGGCACGATCAAGATCGAGATGAACTTCCTGCCGGACGTCTACGTCCCGTGCGAGGTCTGCCACGGCGCCCGGTACAACCGGGAGACCCTGGAGGTCCACTACAAGGGCAAGTCCATCGCCGAGGTCCTGGACATGCCGATCGAGCAGGCCCTCGACTTCTTCGAGGCCGTCCCGACGATCGCCCGCCACCTGCGCACGCTCAACGAGGTCGGTCTCGGGTACGTGCGGCTGGGCCAGTCGGCGCCGACGCTCTCCGGTGGTGAGGCGCAGCGCGTGAAGCTCGCCTCCGAGCTCCAGAAGCGTTCGACCGGCCGCACGGTCTACGTCCTGGACGAGCCGACCACCGGTCTGCACTTCGAGGACATCTCGAAGCTGATCAAGGTGCTGTCCGGTCTGGTCGACAAGGGCAACTCGGTGATCGTCATCGAGCACAACCTCGATGTCATCAAGACCGCCGACTGGATCATCGACATGGGCCCCGAGGGTGGCAGCGGCGGCGGCGTGGTCGTCGCCGAGGGCACCCCCGAGGAGGTCGCCTCCGTGCCCGCGAGCCACACGGGCAAGTTCCTCCGCGAGATCCTCGGCCCGGACCGGGTCAGCGACGCCACCGGGGCCGTCCCGGCGGCGCGCGGAGCGAAGAAGACGGCGGCGAAGAAGGCCCCCGCCAAGAAGACGGCCGCCCCGGCGAAGAAGGCCGCCGCGAAGACGACGGCCACGGCCAGGAAGACGGCGAAGGCCACGGGCCGGGCCGCCAAGGCCTGACCTCCGTCGCCGGACCACCACGGCCGCGGGCCCCGGACCGATCCGGGGACCGCGGCCGTGATGCACCCCGGGTCCGGTCGCCGGGAGCGCGGACCGCCGCTCCCTCAGCCCCGCAGCTCGTGCGCGTACGGCGGTTCCGCGCCGGGGCGGGTGCAGGTGACGGCCGCCGCTCTCGCCGCGTACGTCAGCAGCTCCCGCCACTCCTCCGCCGAAAGGACCTCCGGCCTGCGGTCGCCGAGACCGTGCAGCAGGGCCGCGTTCACCGTGTCCCCGGCGCCGATGGTGTCCGCGATCCGCACCGGCACCCCCGGCACCGACACCTCGAACGCCTCCGTGACCACCGACAGGCCGGCCCCGCCCCGCGTCACGACCACCGCGGCCGGCCCGCGCGCCCGCCACGCGGCGGGGGAGCCGCCCAGCCAGGCGGCGTCCTCCTCCGAGAGCTTCAGGAGCGAGACGTGACGCAGCCAGTCATCGAAACGGCGCCGGTACGCCTCCGGGTCCGGGATCAGGCCGGGCCGCACGTTCGGGTCGAGCAGCGTCAGCACCCCCCGGCCCGCCTCGCGCCGCAGCAGCGCCTCGTACGCGCTCGCCCCCGGCTCCAGGACCAAGGAGCAGGTGCCGAGGCACAGCGCCCGCGCCTCCGCCGGGAGCGGCCCGGGCAGCTCGAACAGCCGGTCCGCCGTCCCCTCCACGTAGAAGCCGTACCGGGCCGAACCGTCCGGCCCCACCGTCGCCACCGCGAGCGAGGTCGGCTCCGGTCCCCGCTGCACCAGCCCCGTCGCCACCCCGGCCTCCGCGAGGCCCCCCATCAGGACCTCGCCGAACGCGTCCGTCGACACCCGGGAACAGAAGGCCACCGGGGCGCCCAGCCGCCCCAGGGCGACGGCCGTGTTGTAGGGCCCACCGCCCGGCCGGGGGAGCAGCGGGGACAGCGCGGACACGGGCCCGGCCGCCCCGTCGGGGACCAGGTCGATCAGGGACTCACCGGCGACGACGATCACGTACCGGAACGTAACCCATGTCCGCCCGCCATGACAGGCCCGCCCGAAAGCACACGAATCCGCGCCGGTATCGTCGGTCGCGACACCTCCGTACCGCCAGCCCCGTGGAGCGCTCATGTCCGGCCAGTCCACCCGCCGCACCGTCCTGAAAGGCGCCGCGCTCGCCGGTGCCGCCGGGCTGGGAGTCGCCGCCTGCTCCACCGAGTCCAAGCTCGGCCACGCCACGGTCCCGACCCCGACCGCCCCGGTCGACCTCGGCGCCCCGGACGCCGTGCCCGTCGGCGGCGCGAAGCTCTACCGCGAGCAGCGGCTCCTGGTGAGCTGCCCGGCCAAGGGTGAGTACAAGGCGTTCAGCGCCCAGTGCACCCACGCCGGCTGCGTCCTGGACAAGATCCAGGACAACGAGGGGAACTGCCCCTGCCACGGCAGCCGCTTCGACGTCACGACCGGCAAGGCGCTCAAGGGCCCCGCCACCGTCCCGCTCCCGGAGGTCCCGGTCCGCGTCGAGAACGGCAAGCTGATCGCGGGCCCCGAGGCCTGATCCCGGCCCCCGGGCCCCACCCCTCCGCCACGCGCGCCCCCGCACACCCCGCGCGCGGCCCGTCCCGGTCTCACGCCCAGTCCCAGTCGATCCCCAGGAGCCCGGGACGCACCCCCTGCTCCGCGAGGTGCACCGTGCGGTGGGGGCCGTGCAGGGTCAGCTCGGCCCGGCCGCCCCGCGGCGCCCCCGCCGACGCCTGCGCGAACCGGCGGCACCGCACCGGAAGCGCGGCCTCGTCGAACCGGACCTGGAGCACGTACTGCCCGGCGGCGAAGGTGAACCCGCGGACGTACTCCCCGCTCGGCCCCGCCGTACCGTCGTCGAAGCCGTACGCGAACAGGTGCGTGTCCCCGGCCCGCAGCCGCGCGTCGAACAGCAGCTCCGCCACCAGCACACCTGTCTCCGCGTGCCACCGCACCCGCCCCGCGCGGCAGTTCTCCACCGCCCGCACCGCCACCCGCGACGGATCGCAGCCCGGGTCGCCGTGATGGACGGCCACGTACCGGTCCACGCCGTCCCGGTGCGCCCGCACCACCTGCTGGGTGTCCCGCCCGAGCAGTTGCCGCGCCGCCCCGATCCGTACCCGGTCGATCTGCCCGACCGTGTGCAGCCCGCCGTCCGCCGGGGACTCCAGCTCGGCGAGCAGCCGCTCGACCGTGCCGGAGGCCTCCACCAGGGAGCGGTACGAGCGGGCCGCCGGCCGCTCCACCTCGGCGCGACCGGCGGCGTCCGCCGACAGCAGCCGCAGCAGCGAGTTGCCGGGCAGCTGCAGCACCTCCTCCAGGGCCCTGACCGCCTTGAGGGACTCGGGCCGCCGGGGCCGCCGGGCCCCCTGCTGCCAGTAACTCAGCGAGGTCACGCCGACCTTGACGCCCCGGTGCGCCAGATGGTGCTGGACCCGTTGGAGCGGCAGGCCGCGCACGGCCAGCGCGGTGCGCAGGGCCAGATGGAAAGGGCCGGTGTGCAGCAGCTGCACCAGATCGGCCTCGGTGTGGCTCACGAGGGCTCCTCCGTGAACGTTCACTCCTGAGGGCGGCCCGCCGCGCCGGGGACGGCGGGCGGGCAGGTGGGGCGCGGCGCCCGTTCACAGGCGGGTCACACCGTTCACAGCCCGATGTCATCCCGCATTGAAGCGTGTTGACCGGATCCGGACAACGCCCGATGCTCCTGACCAGCGTCCGGACGCGCTCCTCCACACCCCCCACTTCATCCCCACCCCCCACCCCGGGAGGAACGCGATGCGCAGAAGAAGGCTGTCCCTCGTGGCGCCGGCCGCCGCCGCTGCGGCACTCTTCCTCGTCCCCACCGCCACCCCGGCCACCGCCGCCCCCCAGGCCGCGGTCGCCTCCGCCGCCCCCGTCACCGCCGCCGCCCCGGGCGGCGAGGACGTCTCCGCCTTCGCCGCCAAGCGGCTGAACATCACCATGCAGGCCCAGCAGAAGACCAACTGGTGCTGGGCCGCCGGCGGCAACACCATCGCCGCCTGGTTCGGCCGCTCGTACAGCCAGAACCAGTTCTGCAACGCCGCCTTCAACCGGCAGCAGGGCTACGACTGCCCCAACTGGCAGGCCACCCTCGGCAACGTCCAGACCGGACTGCGCTGGGCCGGTATCAACCCCGGCTCGTACGTCGACGGCTGGCTGCGCTACTCGACCGTGCAGAGCGAGATCAACGCCGGCCGGCCCGTCGAGACCCGCATCCAGTGGGCGAGCGGCGGCGGCCACATGCACGTCGTGTACGGCTACGACGACACCGACAGCTGGGTGTACTGGGGCGACCCCTGGCCCTCCAGCGACCGCTACAACTGGGCCTCCCACGCCTGGTACGTGAACAACGGCTCCTTCTCCTGGACCCACTCGCTCTACCGGATAGGGGCGTGAGGACGATGAAGAGAACGACGCGAACGACGACGGCCGCCACCGTGCGGGCCGGGGCCGCCGGCCTCGCGGCCGCCGCCGCGCTGATCGCCCTGGCAGCGCCGCCCGCCTCCGCCGGCGCTCCGCCGTCCGCCCCGACGCCCGAGGCGGCGGCCGCCGCGCCCGCCACCCTGGGCACCCTCGCCCGGTTCTTCGCCCGCGACGCGGCCCCGGCGGCCGCCGCGTCCGCGGCCGCCGCCGCGGCGCCCCGCATCGACGGCGCGTCCGTACCGGTGCGGATCCTCTCCCCGGACTTCGTCGCCGGACGGCCCGGGGCACCGGTGGCACGGGAGGAGTACCGGGCGAGCCGCGCCGTCGCCGCCGACGGCCGGAAGGCCGCCCTGTGGACGGTGCGGGGCGCGGACGGCTGGCAGGTGGTGAACATCGCCACCGGCGACGACGAGATCCGGTACGCCGAGCGCGGCGGGCGCCTGCTCCCCGGCGGCCTCGTCTTCCGCGAGCCGCAGATCGACGCCTGGTACGTCCAGAAGGGCACGAAGGTGCTCCCGCTGGACGAGGACGCGACCCGGGCGGTCGGCCGCGCCGGGACGAGCCTCGCCGCCTACCGGGACCGGGTGGCGCGCGCGTACGGCGACAAGCTCCCCGGCTCGGCCTACGCGCGGAAGGGCGCGGCGGGCGGCTACGCGGCCGGTGCGGCCCCGGCGGCGGACGCCCCGACCACGGCCACGGCCGCAGCGCCGGCCCGTACCGGCGGCGCCCCCCTCACCGCCGTCTCCGCGGCCGCCGGGGCCGGAGCGGTCCTCGCCCTCGCCCTGACGGCCGCGGCGGCGCTGCGGCGCCGCGCCCGCGCGGAGGGCTGAGCCGGCGGCGGCCCGCACTCCGGGCCCGGGGCCCCCACCCCCGGGCCCGGACCGTGCCCCCGGCCTGCGCCGGGGGCGCCTCCGGCGCAGGCCGGGCTGTCGGTGGCCGCCAGTAGGGTGGGGAGCATGGCAGACCCCTCCAGCTACCGCCCCAAGCCGGGTCAGATCCCCGACTCGCCGGGGGTCTACAAGTTCCGTGACGAGCACCGCCGGGTGATCTACGTCGGCAAGGCGAAGTCCCTGCGCCAGCGGCTCGCGAACTACTTCCAGCCGCTCGCGAGCCTGCACCCGCGGACGGCCACGATGGTCACCACGGCCGCCTCCGTGGAGTGGACCGTGGTCTCCACCGAGGTCGAGGCGCTGCAGCTGGAGTACTCCTGGATCAAGGAGTTCGACCCCCGGTTCAACGTGAAGTACCGGGACGACAAGTCCTACCCCTACCTCGCGGTCACGCTGAACGAGGAGTTCCCCCGCGTCCAGGTCATGCGCGGCCACAAGAAGAAGGGCGTGCGCTACTTCGGGCCCTACGCGCACGCCTGGGCCATCCGCGAGACCGTCGACCTGATGCTCCGCGTCTTCCCCGTCCGCACCTGCTCGGCCGGCGTCTTCCGCAACGCCGCCTCGGCCGGACGTCCCTGCCTCCTCGGCTACATCGGCAAGTGCTCGGCGCCCTGCGTCGGCCGTGTCTCCCCCGGGGAGCACCGCGAACTGGCCGAGGAGTTCTGCGACTTCATGGCCGGCCGCACCGGCGCGTACCTGCGCCGCCTGGAGAAGCTGATGACGGCGGCGGCCGAGGACATGGAGTACGAGAAGGCCGCGCGGCTCCGCGACGACCTGACGGCCCTGCGCCGGGCCATGGAGAAGAACGCGGTCGTCCTCGCCGACGCCACCGACGCCGACCTCGTGGCCCTCGCCGAGGACGAGCTGGAGGCCGCCGTCCAGATCTTCCACGTGCGCGGCGGCCGGGTCCGCGGCCAGCGCGGCTGGGTCACCGACAAGGTCGAGGCCGTCGACACCGCCGGGCTCGTCGAGCACGCGCTCCAGCAGCTGTACGGGGAGGAGAGCGGCGACGCGGTCCCCAAGGAGGTCCTGGTCCCCGCGCTCCCCGACGACGCCGAGGCGCTCTCCGCCTGGCTCGCCGGCCGCCGCGGTTCCGGCGTCTCGCTGCGCGTGCCGCAGCGCGGCGACAAGAAGGCCCTGATGGAGACGGTCGCGCGCAACGCGCAGCAGGCCCTCGTCCTGCACAAGACCAAGCGCGCCAGCGACCTCACCACCCGCTCGCGGGCCCTGGAGGAGATCGCCGACGCCCTGGGCCTGGACACCGCCCCGCTGCGGATCGAGTGCTTCGACGTCTCCCACCTCCAGGGCGAGGACGTGGTGGCGTCCATGGTCGTCTTCGAGGACGGCCTGCCCCGCAAGAGCGAGTACCGCCGCTTCCAGATCAAGAGCTTCGAGGGCCAGGACGACGTCCGGTCCATGTACGAGGTGATCGGCCGCCGCTTCAAGCGCTACCTCGCCGAGAAGGAGAAGACCGGCGAGTGGGACCTCCCGGCCGACGGGGAGGTCCCGGCCGCGCCCGAGGGCCGGGAGGACGACGGCCGCCCGAAGCGCTTCGCGTACCCGCCGCAGCTCGTCGTGGTCGACGGCGGGCAGCCGCAGGTCGCCGCCGCCCGGCGGGCCCTGGACGAGCTCGGCGTCGACGACGTGGCCGTCTGCGGCCTCGCCAAGCGCCTGGAGGAGGTGTGGCTCCCCGGTGAGGACGACCCCGTGGTGCTGCCCCGCGCCAGCGAGGGCCTCTACCTCCTGCAGCGCGTGCGTGACACTGCTCACGACTTCGCCATCCGCTACCAGCGGTCCAAGCGGACCAAACGCATCCGGACCAGCCCCCTCGACGACGTCCCCGGCCTCGGCGCCACCCGGAAGCAGGCCCTGATCAAGCATTTCGGCTCGGTGAAGCGGCTCCGGCAGGCGACAATCGAGCAGATCTGCGCGGTCCCCGGCATGGGCAGGAAGACCGCGGAGGCGGTCGTCGTGGCCCTCGCCCAGGCGGCCCCGGCCGCACCCGCCGTGAACACGGCGACAGGAGAGATCATGGAAGACGACGGGGGCACCACCGCATGACCGAGCACGACGAGCAGCACCCCACGCACGGCGGGCACGACCGAGAAGACGGAGCAGGACACGTGAGTACGGGCACGAAGGAGACCCCCGGCGACAACGGCGCCGAGGCGGCCATCCCCGAGCTGGTCATCATCTCCGGCATGTCCGGGGCCGGCCGGTCCACCGCGGCCAAGTGCCTGGAGGACCTCGGCTGGTTCGTCGTGGACAACCTGCCGCCCGCGCTGATCCCCACCATGGTGGAGCTCGGCGCCCGCTCCCAGGGCAACGTCGCCCGCATCGCCGTCGTCGTCGACGTGCGCGGCCGGCAGTTCTTCGACAACCTCCGCGAGTCCCTCGCCGACCTGGACGCCAAGCAGGTCACCCGCCGGATCGTCTTCCTGGAGTCCTCCGACGAGGCCCTCGTCCGGCGCTTCGAGTCCGTCCGCAGGCCCCACCCCCTCCAGGGCGACGGCCGCATCACCGACGGCATCGCCGCCGAGCGCGACCTGCTGCGCGAGCTGCGCGGCGACGCCGACCTGGTGATCGACACCTCCAGCCTCAACGTCCACGAGCTGCGCGCCAAGATGGACGCCCAGTTCGCCGGCGACGAGGAGCCCGAGCTGCGGGCCACCGTCATGTCCTTCGGCTTCAAGTACGGCCTGCCGGTCGACGCCGACCTCGTGGTCGACATGCGCTTCCTGCCCAACCCCCACTGGGTTCCCGAGCTGAGGCCCTTCACCGGCCTCAACGAGGAGGTCGCGAACTACGTCTACAACCAGCCCGGCGCCAAGGAGTTCCTGGACCGCTACACCGAGCTGCTCCAGCTGATCGCCGCCGGCTACCGCCGTGAGGGCAAGCGGTACGTGACCGTCGCCGTCGGCTGCACGGGCGGCAAGCACCGTTCCGTGGCCACCGCCGAGCGCCTCGCCGCCCGCCTCGCCGCCGAAGGGGTCGAGACCGTCGTCGTGCACCGGGACATGGGGCGCGAGTGAAGCCGTACCGTCGGCGCACGTCCACCCTCACGGTGCGGCGTACGCTCCGCAGGCGCGGGGCCCAGCCCAAGGTCGTCGCGCTGGGCGGCGGCATGGGCCTGTCGGCCTCCCTCGCCGCGCTGCGCCGGATCACCGGCGACCTCACCGCCGTCGTCACCGTCGCCGACGACGGCGGCTCGAGCGGCCGGCTCCGCCAGGAGCTGGGCGTCCTGCCCCCGGGCGACCTGCGCAAGGCGCTCGCCGCGCTCTGCGGCGACGACGACTGGGGCCAGACCTGGGCCCGGGTCATCCAGCACCGTTTCCGCTCCAAGGGCGAGATGGGCGGCCACGCCGTCGGCAACCTCCTGATCGTCGCCCTCTGGGAACAGCTCGGCGGCGACCCCGTGCAGGCCCTCGACCTGGTGGGGCGCCTGCTCGGCGCCCAGGGCCGGGTGCTGCCCATGTCCGCGGTCCCCCTGGAGCTCCAGGCCCTGGTGCGGGGCCACGACCCGGCCCGCCCGGACGACGTCGACGTGGTCCGGGGCCAGGCGACGGTGGCGCTCACCCCCGGTGAGGTGCAGTCCGTGCACCTGGTGCCGCACGACCCGCCCGCCGTGCCCGAGGCCGTCGCCGCCGTCCTGGACGCCGACTGGGTGGTCCTCGGTCCCGGCTCCTGGTTCTCCTCCGTGATCCCGCACCTCCTGGTGCCGGAACTGCTCGACGCGCTGGTCGAGACGAAGGCCCGGAAGGTGCTCTCCCTCAACCTGGCGCCGCAGCCCGGAGAAACCGAGGGCTTCTCCCCGCAGCGTCATTTGGAGGTTTTGGGACGACACGCCCCTAAACTCGCCCTGGACGTGGTGCTGGCCGACGAGGCCGCCGTGCCCGACGTGTCAGCAAGGGAACCCCTCGTCGACGCCGCCAAGCGGCTCGGCGCCGCGGTCGAGCTGGCACCGGTGGCCAGGGCCGACGGTGCTCCGAAGCACGACCCGGAGCGGTTGGCCGCCGCGTACGACCGTATTTTTCGGATGCATGGAAGGATCGGCCCATGGCGATGACGGCAGCGGTGAAGGACGAGATCTCCCGGCTCCCCGTCACCCGGACCTGCTGCAGGAAGGCAGAGGTCTCGTCGATCCTGCGGTTCGCCGGCGGGCTGCACCTGGTGAGCGGACGCATCGTGATCGAGGCGGAGCTGGACACGGCCATGGCCGCCCGCCGGCTCAAGCGGGACATCATGGAGATCTTCGGGCACAGCTCGGAGCTGATCGTGATGGCCCCCGGCGGACTGCGCCGGGGCTCCCGCTTCGTCGTACGGGTGGTGGCGGGCGGCGACCAGCTGGCCCGCCAGACCGGCCTGGTCGACGGCCGCGGCCGCCCCATCCGAGGCCTGCCCCCGCAGGTCGTCTCCGGGGCCACCTGTGACGCCGAGGCCGCCTGGCGCGGAGCCTTCCTGGCCCACGGCTCGCTCACCGAGCCCGGCCGGTCCTCCTCCCTGGAGGTCACCTGCCCCGGCCCGGAGGCCGCCCTCGCCCTGGTCGGCGCGGCCCGCCGGCTCTCCATCGCCGCCAAGGCCCGTGAGGTACGGGGCGTGGACCGGGTCGTCGTCCGCGACGGCGACGCCATCGGCGCCCTGCTGACCCGCCTCGGCGCCCACGAGTCGGTGCTCGCCTGGGAGGAGCGGCGGATGCGGCGCGAGGTCCGCGCCACCGCCAACCGGCTGGCCAACTTCGACGACGCCAACCTGCGCCGCTCGGCCCGCGCCGCGGTCGCCGCCGGGGCCCGGGTGCAGCGCGCCCTGGAGATCCTCGGCGAGGAGGTGCCCGAGCACCTCGCCGCCGCCGGCCGGCTCCGCATGGAGCACAAGCAGGCCTCCCTGGAGGAGCTGGGCGCACTCGCCGACCCGCCGCTGACCAAGGACGCCGTCGCCGGCCGCATCCGCCGGCTGCTCGCCATGGCCGACAAGCGGGCCCAGGACCTCGGCATCCCCGGGACCGAGTCCAACCTCACCGAGGAGCTGGACGACAGCCTCGTCGGCTGACCGTACAAAACCCTCCGGTCCACCCTGCCGGTGCCCTTTCCGGGGCACCGGCAGTCGTGTGAACGGCCCGCGAGGCACCCTTGACACCACTCCGGGTCCCCAGAAGCCTGGCGTCCGTTCACCTTCGTGACGGACCACAGCAAGGGGGGCTCATGAGACGCAGAGCGAGATCCATCCTCGCCGCGGCTTCACTGCTGATCGCCGGAGTGACGGCGGCACCCGCCGCCGGAGCACAGCCGAAGGACCCGGAGGGCGGTGACACCCTCTCCGTCTGGCGCGCCGAGGTCACCCAGGAGCAGGTGCCCCTGCTCCTGGAGGCCGGGACCGACGCCCACGAACTGACCGAGCAGGTGCCCGACCGGGGCACCGCCACCCTCGAGCTCCACCTCACCGGCGACCAGGCCGGGCAGCTGCGCGCCCGCGGCGTCACGCTCACCGAGCACACCCTGCCCGCCGGGGCCGAGCGGCGCGCCGCCGCCGCGGGGGACGGCGTCTTCCGCCCGTACAGCGGTCCCGGCGGCCTCAAGCAGGAGATCCTGGACACCGCCCGCGCCCGTCCGGACCTCACCAAGGTCGTCTCCCTCGGCCGGACCGTCCGGGGTCAGGACATCCTCGCCGTCAAGGTCACCAAGGGCGCCCCGCGCGTCAAGGACGGCTCACGGCCCGCCACGCTCTACCTCTCCAACCAGCACGCCCGTGAGTGGATCACGCCCGAGATGACCCGGCGGCTGCTCCACCACTACCTCGACCACTACGGCCGGGACCCGCGGATCACCCGCATCGTCGACTCCACCGAACTGTGGTTCGTCCTCTCCGCCAATCCGGACGGCTACGACTTCACCCACGCCGACCCGGCGAACCGGCAGTGGCGCAAGAACCTCCGCGACAACGACGGCGACGGCCGGATCACGCCGGGCGACGGCGTCGACCTCAACCGCAACTTCGCCTACAAGTGGGGCTACGACAACGAGGGTTCGTCCCCCGACCCGGCCGACGAGACCTACCGCGGCCCCGGTCCCATGTCGGAGCCCGAGACCCGGGCCCTCGACGCCTTCCAGAAGCGCATCGGCTTCTCGTACGGCATCAACTACCACTCCGCCGCGCAGCTGCTGCTGTACGGCGTCGGCTGGCAGGTCGCCACCGACACGCCCGACGACACCGCCCTGAAGGCGCTCGCGGGCACCCCGCAGAACCCGGCCGTGCCCGGCTACCGGCCGCAGGTCTCCTCCGAGCTGTACATCACCAACGGTGAGGCGGACGGCCACGCCGCCAACGTCAACGGCATGCAGATGTTCACCCCGGAGATGTCGACCTGCGCCACGGTCTCCCGGGCCGACCCGAACGACGCCTGGGAACCGGCCGACTGTGCCTCCGCCTTCACCTTCCCCGACGACGAGAAGCTGATCCAGGCCGAGTTCGCCAAGAACGTCCCCTTCGCGCTGGCCGTCGCCGAATCCGCGGCCCGCCCCGACCGGCCGGTCTCCCCGGTCGGCGCCGAGGCCCCCGACTTCACCCCCGACGCCTTCACCACCTCCTACGCGGGCGGCGGGGACCAGGAGGTCGCCGTCACCGCGCGCAAGAGCCTGCGCGGCAAGACCCTCACGTACCGGATCAACGGCGGGCGCGCCCGCGGCGTGCCGCTGGAGGCCTGGGAGGGCGGCGAGACCTTCGGCGGCGAGGACAACCTGTACTTCGACGAGTACCGGGCCGTGGTGCGCGGTGCCCGGCCGGGCGACACCGTCGAGGTGCGGTTCACCGCCCGCACGGGCGAGGGGCGGGCGACCGCCTCCGCCCCGTTCACGTACACCGTCGCCGAGCGGCCGCGCGGTGACGTCCTGGTCCTCGCCGAGGAGGGCGGCACCACCGCCGCGCGGCACGCCGGCACCTACGTGAAGGCGCTCGCCGCCACCGGCCGCCGGGCCGCCGTCTGGGACGTCGCCACCCAGGGCACCCCGCACCCCCTCGGCGTCCTGTCCCACTTCCGCACCGTCGTCTGGTACACCGGCGCCGAGCGCCCCTCCGGCGCCGTCCAGCTGGCCGTCCGCGCCTATCTCAACGAGGGCGGCAAGCTGGTCAACGCGGGGGAGAAGTCCGGCGGGCTCACCCGCATCGGCCGTGCCGAGTCCAACGACTTCGCCCAGTACTACCTCGGCGCCTACCACCGGGCCGGCCTGAACGGCCCGGCGTCCTTCGCCGGGAGCGGCCGCCTCGGCGGCGCCGCGGCGGCCCTCGGTCCCGCCGGGGACAACCCGCCGGACAACGCCGGGGCGTACACGGTCACCTCCGACACCCTCGACCCGAAGACCTTCCCGCAGTTCGCGAGCAGCGCCGCCGCCGGCGGCTACCCCGGCGTCCGTACCCCCTTCGAACCCGCCGAGGGCACCTCCTTCGCCGCCGTCACCCACGCCGACGACACCTGGGCCCGGCTCAGCAGGACCGTCGACCTGACCGGGGTCGCCGCGGCGGCCGCGCCGCGCCTGGACTTCCAGGTCAGCCACGACACCGAGCCCGGCTACGACCACCTGGTGGTCGAGGCCCGCACCGCCGGCCAGGACGACTGGACGACCCTGCCCGACCGCAACGGCGGCACGTCCGCCGAGCCCCCGGCCGACTGCGGCGAGGGCTACTACGTGCGCGGCCACCCCTTCCTCGCCCACTACCTCACCGTCGGCGGCGGAGCCTGCGCCGCCACCGGCACCTCCGGCGCCTGGCACGCCTTCACCGGCCCCTCCAACGGCTGGCGGCAGGCCTCCGTCGACCTGAGCGCCTGGGCCGGCAAGAAGGTCGAGCTGTCCTTCTCGTACGTCTCCGATCCGAGCACCGGCGAGACCGGCGCCTTCGTGGACGACGTCCGTCTGGTCACCGGTGCCGCGGCCGAGACCGAGGGCTTCGAGACCTCGCTCGGCGCGTGGTCCGTGCCGGGCGCCCCGGCGGGCAGCCCGGTCAACGGTTCGGACTGGAGGCGTTCACCGGCCCTGTTCCACTCGCAGGCCGCGGTCACCACCCGGGACACCGTCCTGCTCGGCTTCGGGCTCGAACACGTGACGGATCCGGGGGAGCGCGGACGGCTCCTCGGCCGTGCCCTCACGGCCCTCCGGCGCTGACGGAGAGTAGTCGGGACAAAGGTCCCAAGACGGCCCGTACCCGCCGGTAGGTGCGGGCCGCGGGCCCCTGTTCCTCACGTTCCGGGCTCGCCGGAACGCGCTCGATGTCACCCGGCGGCTCCCGGAGAGGTAGGGTCGTAAGCGGTCGGGGACATCCCAAAAAAACAAAAATTCTCGCCGGCGCCGAGTGCACCGGCGTACCTAACGAGGAGATCGGTTCGTGACGATCCGCGTAGGCATCAACGGCTTTGGCCGCATCGGCCGGAACTATTTCCGAGCGCTCCTTGAGCAGGGTGCTGACATCGAGGTCGTGGCCGTCAACGACCTGGGTGACACCGCGACCACGGCCCACCTGCTGAAGTACGACACCATCCTGGGCCGCCTCAAGGCGGAGGTCACCCACACCGCCGACACCATCACCGTCGACGGCCACACCATCAAGGTCCTGTCCGAGCGCAACCCCGCCGACATCCCCTGGGGCGAGCTGGGCGTCGACATCGTCATCGAGTCGACCGGCATCTTCACCAAGCGCGAGGACGCCGCCAAGCACCTCGCCGGCGGCGCCAAGAAGGTCCTCATCTCGGCTCCGGCCAAGGACGAGGACATCACCATCGTCATGGGCGTCAACCAGGACAAGTACGACCCGGCGAACCACGACGTCATCTCCAACGCGTCCTGCACCACCAACTGTGTCGCGCCGATGGCCAAGGTCCTCGACGAGAACTTCGGCATCGTCAAGGGCCTGATGACCACGGTCCACGCGTACACCAACGACCAGCGCATCCTGGACTTCCCGCACAAGGACCTGCGCCGCGCCCGCGCCGCCGCGGAGAACATCATCCCGACCACGACGGGCGCCGCCAAGGCCACCGCCCTGGTCCTCCCGCAGCTCAAGGGCAAGCTGGACGGCATCGCCATGCGCGTCCCGGTCCCGACCGGATCCGCCACCGACCTGGTCGTCACCCTCGACCGCGAGGTCACCAAGGACGAGGTCAACGCCGCCTTCAAGAAGGCGGCCGAGGACGGCCCGCTCAAGGGCATCCTCTTCTACACCGAGGACCCGATCGTCTCCTCGGACATCGTCAGCGACCCGGCGTCCTGCACCTTCGACGCCTCCCTGACCATGGTCCAGGAGGGCAGCTCGGTCAAGATCCTCGGCTGGTACGACAACGAGTGGGGCTACTCCAACCGTCTCGTCGACCTCACCGTCTTCGTCGGCGGCCGGCTCTAAGCTCTAGGGTTCAGGGCAGGCTTTCGATGTGAGCAGGGCTCGGGCAGCGCAACGCCGCGCTGTGCGAGCCCTGTCTCGTGTGCTCCACCGCGTACCAAGGAGTCTGTGAACAGATGAAGACGATCGACGAGCTTCTCGCCGAAGGCGTCTCCGGCAAGCGGGTGTTCGTCCGCGCCGACCTCAACGTGCCGCTCGACGGCACCACCATCACCGACGACGGCCGCATCCGCGCCGTCGTGCCCACGGTCAAGGCGCTGGCCGAGGCCGGCGCCCGCGTCGTGGTCGCCTCGCACCTGGGCCGCCCCAAGGGTGCCCCGGACCCGGCGTTCTCCCTCGGGCCGGCCGCCGCGCGCCTCGGTGAGCTGCTCGGTGCCGACGTCGCCTTCGCGACCGACACCGTCGGCGAGTCCGCCAGGGCCACCGTCGCCGGTCTGTCCGACGGCCAGGTGGCCGTCATCGAGAACCTGCGCTTCAACGCCGGCGAGACCTCGAAGGACGACGCCGAGCGCGGTGCCTTCGCCGACGAGCTGGCCGCCCTCGCCGACCTCTACGTCGGCGACGGCTTCGGCGCCGTGCACCGCAAGCACGCCTCGGTGTACGACCTCCCGGCGCGCCTCCCGCACGCCGCCGGCTACCTCATCGCCACCGAGGTCGGCGTCCTGAAGAAGCTCACCGAGGACGTGCGGCGGCCGTACGTGGTCGTCCTCGGCGGCGCCAAGGTCTCCGACAAGCTCGGGGTCATCGACCACCTCCTGGAGAAGGCCGACCGCATCCTCATCGGCGGCGGCATGGCCTACACCTTCCTCAAGGCCCAGGGCCACGAGGTCGGCATCTCCCTGCTCCAGGAGGACCAGGTCCCGGCGTGCCGGGAGTACCTGGAGCGGGCCGAGAAGCGCGGCGTGGAGTTCGTCCTCCCCGTCGACGTGCTGGTCTCGGCCGAGTTCCCCGACCTGAAGACCAAGGCTCCGGCCAACCCGACCACCGTCGCCGCGGACGCGATCCCCGCGACGGAGGAGGGCCTGGACATCGGTCCCGAGACCCGTAAGCTCTACGCCTCGAAGCTCGCCGACGCGGCCACCGTCTTCTGGAACGGCCCCATGGGCGTCTTCGAGCACCCCGACTACGCCGAGGGCACCAAGGCCGTCGCCCAGGCGCTCGCCGACTCCCCGGCGTTCACCGTGGTCGGCGGCGGCGACTCCGCCGCGGCCGTCCGCACCCTGGGCTTCGACGAGAAGGCATTCGGCCACATTTCGACCGGCGGCGGCGCCTCCCTCGAGTACCTCGAGGGCAAGACGCTTCCCGGCCTCGCCGCACTGGAGGACTGACCCCCTGATGAGCACGCGCACCCCGCTGATGGCGGGCAACTGGAAGATGAACCTCAACCACCTGGAGGCCATCGCCCACGTCCAGAAGCTCGCCTTCGCGCTGACCGACAAGGACTACGACGCCTGTGAGGTCGCGGTCCTGGTTCCCTTCACCGACCTGCGGTCCGTCCAGACCCTGGTCGACGGCGACAAGCTCAAGATCAAGTACGGCGCCCAGGACATCTCGGCGCACGACTCCGGTGCCTACACCGGTGAGATCTCGGGCGCGATGCTGTCCAAGCTGAAGTGCTCCTACGTGGCCGTCGGCCACTCCGAGCGCCGCCAGTACCACGCCGAGACCGACGAGGTCTGCAACGCCAAGGTGAAGGCCGCCTACAAGCACGGCCTGACCCCGATCCTCTGCGTCGGCGAGGGCCTGGACGTCCGCAAGGCCGGCCGCCAGGTCGAGCACACGCTCGCGCAGGTCGACGGCGGCCTGAAGGACGTCCCGGCCGAGCAGGCCGAGTCGATCGTGATCGCCTACGAGCCGGTGTGGGCCATCGGCACCGGCGAGGTCGCCACCCCCGAGGACGCGCAGGAGGTCTGCGGGGCGATCCGCGGCCGCCTCGCGGAGCTGTACTCCCAGGAGCTGGCCGACAAGGTCCGCATCCAGTACGGCGGCTCCGTCAAGGCCGGCAACGTCGCCGCGATCATGGCGCAGCCCGACGTCGACGGCGCCCTCGTGGGCGGCGCGGCGCTCGACGCCGACGAGTTCGTCAGGATCGTGCGCTTCCGCGACCAGTGACGCGACCGGTGAGTATGCCGTAGCGGCGATCCGTCGTACCCTTGCGGGGGCCGGGCAGGTGCCCGGCCCCCGTCCGTATAAGTCCGAGGAAGTTGGTCCAGCCGTGGTTATGGGGTTCTCGATCGCCCTGATCGTCTTCAGCGCGCTGCTGATGCTGCTCGTGCTGATGCACAAGGGAAAGGGCGGCGGCCTCTCCGACATGTTCGGTGGCGGCATGCAGTCGTCCGTCGGCGGCTCCTCGGTCGCCGAGCGCAACCTCGACCGCATCACGATCGTGGTCGGCCTGCTGTGGTTCGCCTGCATTGTCGTACTTGGTCTGCTGATGAAGTTGGACGGGTAACTCCGAACACTGGACGCGCGTTGGGCCTTACGTAGACTGGGGCATCTTCGAGCACCATCACGCAGGGAGTTACGACCGTGGCAAGTGGCAACGCGATCCGGGGGAGCCGGGTCGGAGCGGGGCCGATGGGCGAGGCCGAGCGGGGCGAGTCGGCACCGCGTCTCCGCATCTCCTTCTGGTGCTCGAACGGGCACGAGACCCAGCCGAGCTTCGCCAGTGACGCGGCGGTCCCCGAGACCTGGGACTGCCCGCGGTGCGGTTTCCCGGCCGGACAGGACCGGGACAACCCGCCGGACCCCCCGCGCACCGAGCCCTACAAGACGCACCTCGCGTACGTCCGCGAGCGGCGCAGCGACGCCGACGGCGAGGCGATCCTCGCGGAGGCGCTCGCCAAGCTCCGGGGCGAGATCTGAGCGCTCCCGGCGTGGTGTGAAGAACCGACGGCCGAAGGGCCCTGCCCGCGAACACCGTTCGCCGGCAGGGCCCTTCGCCGTTCCCTGAACCGTTGTCAGTGGCGTCCCCTACCGTCGGAACGGAAGACGGCCGACGGGACCCAGGGGGACGCGTGACGACGACGGAGACCGCGGGGACGGCGGGCGCCAGGGCCGCGCCCGCCTGGCGGGGCGGCTTCGGACGGCTGTGGACGGCGGCCGTCGTCTCCCGCTTCGGCGATTCGCTGCGCACCGCCGCGCTGCCTCTGCTCGCCGCCTCCCTCACCGACGACCCGCTCCTCATCGCCTCCGTCACCGCCTGCGGCTTCCTGCCCTGGCTCCTCTTCGGCCTCCTCGGCGGGGCCGTCGCCGACCGGGTCGACCAGCGGCGCGCCATGTGGGCCGTCGACCTCCTGCGCGGCGCCCTCATGGCCGGCTTCGCCGCCGCCGTCGCCCTCGGCCACGCGAGCCTTCCCCTCCTCCTCGCCGTCACCTTCGCCCTCACCACCCTCCAGACCCTCTTCGACAACGCGGCCACGGCCCTGCTGCCCGCCCTCGTGCCCGCCGGGACCCTGGCCGGGGCCAACGCGCGGCTCATGACCGGCCAGCAGCTCGCCGGAGGGCTGCTCGCCGCGCCCCTCGTCCCGCTCCTGCTCCTCGCCGGGCCCGCCGTGCCGTACGCCGCCGACGCCGCCACCTACGTCCTCGCCGCCCTCCTCATCGCCTCCCTGCGCGTCCCCGCCCCCGCCCGGCCGCCCCGCCCGGCCGGCTCCACCCTGCGCGCCGAGACGGCCGAGGGCATCGCCGCGCTCCGCGCCGACCGCGACCTGCGCGGGCTCTGCGTCGCCACCACCCTCTGCAACATCGGCGTGGGCGTGCTCATCGCCACCCTGGTCGTCCACGTCACCGACGGACTGGGAGCGGGGGAGGCGGGGTACGCGGCCTCCGTCACCGCCTACGCGGCCGGCGCCGTCGCCGGAGGCTTCGCCGCCCGGCGCCTGGCCCGACGGACCGGGCGCATACGCGCGATCCTCCTCGCCGGCGCCGCGCAGACCGGCTGCCTCGTGCTCCTGGGCGCCGTCCCGACCCTCGCGGTAACGATCGCGGCCCTGGCGGTGTTCGGTCTCCTGGGGACGGTGTGGAACGTGCACCAGACGACCCTCATGCAGGAGCGGGCCCCGGAGGGGATGCTCGGCCGCGTCGCGGCGGCCTTCCGCACCCTCGCCGTCGCGGGCACGCCCCTGGGGGCCGTCCTCGGCGGCGCCGTGGCCGCCGGGGCCGGACCGCACGCCCCCGCCTTCCTCGCGGCGGCGCTGTTCGCGCTCGCCGTCGCCTCGCTGCGCCCTCTGATCAATTAGGTTGAAGGGCAGCGGGGCAGAAAAGCACGAGAAGAAGTGGGCGATGTCCGAGATGACCAGCACAGGCCGTACGAGGCTCAACCAGCTGCCCGAGTGGGCGGCCCTCGCCAAGCACCGGGAGCAGCTGGAAGGCACCCGGCTGCGGGAGCTGTTCGCCGCCGACCCGACGCGCGGCACCGACCACACGCTGCGCGTCGGTGACCTCTACCTGGACTACTCCAAGCACCTCGTCACCGACGAGACGCTGACCCTGCTGCGCGAACTGGCCGCCGCCACCGGCGTGGCCGAGCTCCGCGACGCCATGTTCCGCGGCGAGAAGATCAACACCACCGAGGACCGGGCGGTCCTCCACACCGTGCTGCGCGCTCCGCGCGACGCCGTCGTCGAGGTCGACGGGGAGAACGTGGTCCCCCGCGTCCACGCCGTCCTCGACAAGATGGCCGCCTTCGCCGACAAGGTCCGGGCGGGCGAGTGGACCGGCCACACCGGAAAGCCCGTCAAGAACATCGTCAACATCGGCATCGGCGGCTCCGACCTCGGACCCGCCATGGCCTACGAGGTCCTGCGCTCCTACACGCGGCGCGACCTGACGTTCCGTTTCGTCTCCAACGTGGACGGCGCCGACCTCCACGAGGCGATCGTGGACCTCGACCCGGCCGAGACCCTCTTCATCGTCGCCTCGAAGACCTTCACCACCATCGAGACGATCACCAACGCCACCTCCGCCCGCGAGTGGCTCCTGTCGGGCCTCGGAGCCGGACAGGAGGCCGTGGCGCGGCACTTCGTGGCCCTCTCGACCAACGCGGGCAAGGTCGAGGAGTTCGGCATCGACACCGCCAACATGTTCGAGTTCTGGGACTGGGTCGGCGGCCGTTACTCGTACGACTCGGCCATCGGCCTCTCCCTGATGATCGCCATCGGCCCGGAGCGCTTCCGCGAGATGCTCGACGGCTTCCACCTCGTCGACGAGCACTTCCGCACCGCGCCGCCCGAGGAGAACGCGCCGCTCCTCCTCGGCCTCCTCGGCGTCTGGTACGGCGGCTTCTTCGGCGCCCAGTCGCACGCCGTCCTGCCGTACTCCCACTACCTGTCGAAGTTCACCGCCTACCTCCAGCAGCTCGACATGGAGTCCAACGGCAAGTCGGTGGACCGCCAGGGCCGCCCGGTCGACTGGCAGACCGGTCCCGTCGTCTGGGGCACCCCCGGCACCAACGGCCAGCACGCCTACTACCAGCTGATCCACCAGGGCACCCTGTTCGTCCCGGCCGACTTCATCGGCTTCGCCCGCCCCGTGGACGGCCTGGCTCCGGGCCTCGTCGCCCAGCACGACCTGCTGATGGCGAACTTCTTCGCCCAGACGCAGGCGCTGGCCTTCGGCAAGACCCCCGAGGAGGTACGGGCCGAGGGCGTCCCGGAGGAGCTCGTCGCGCACAAGACCTTCCGCGGCGACCACCCGACCACGACGATCCTCGCGGACGCCCTCACCCCGTCCGTCCTCGGTCAGCTGGTCGCGCTCTACGAGCACAAGGTGTTCGTCCAGGGCGCCATCTGGGACATCGACTCCTTCGACCAGTGGGGCGTCGAGCTCGGCAAGGTCCTCGCCAAGCGGATCGAGCCCGTGCTGACCGAGGGCACGGGCGGCGAGGAGCTCGACAGCTCCACCGCCGGACTGGTCGCGGCCTACCGCACGCTGCGCGGCCGGAGCTGATCCGGTGACGGGGGAGGGCGCGGTACGGCTCCGGCCGCCGAGGAACGCCGTCGACCGGCGGGCCGTCGCCTGGTGGCGCACCCGCTGCCTGATGGCCACCGCCGCCCCGGCGGCGGTCCTCGGCCTCCTCGGCGCCCTCGTCGGGCCCGCCAGGACCTGGCTGGTCCCCGCCGCCGCCCTCGTGGCGGTGGCGGGCCTCGCCGGTACCGCGTTCCTCCCCCTCTGGTGGTTCCGGGTACACCGCTGGGAGGTCACCGACGAGGCGGTCTACGTCCGTACCGGGGCCCTGTGGCAGGAGTGGCGGATCGCCCCGCTCTCCCGGATCCAGACCGTCGACACCGTACGCGGCCCGCTGGAGCAGCTGTTCCGGCTCGGCACCGTCACGGTGACCACGGCCTCCTCCAAGGGGGCCCTGCGGATCGAGGGCCTGGACCACGAGCTGGCCGCCGCGCTCGGCGAGCGGCTGACCTCCCTCACCCAGGCCACGCCCGGGGACGCCACATGAGCGCGGACGGCGGCCCGGACGCCGGGGGACCGGGGGAGCCGGGACAGTGGCGGCGCCTCGACCCCCGCACGCCGGCCGTCACCGCGGCCGTTCTCTGCGGGGTCGCCGCGGGCGCCGGTCTGCCCCTGGCGGTCGGCATCGCAGGGACGCCGGCGGCGCACGCCGTCGTCTGGGTGATCGCGGGCGCCCTCCTCCTCGTCCTCGGCGGCACCGCCGCCGACCTCGTCCGCCTGCGCCGCACCCGCTACCGGGACGGACCCGAACGGGTCGACCTCCACACCGGGCTCCTGCTGCTCAAACGCCGCTCCCTGGCCCGGGAGCGGATCCGCAGCGTCGACCTCACCGCCAACCCCCTCCAGCGCGTCCTCGGGCTCGTCAAGGTCCGCATCGGCACCGGCGAGAGCACCGGTGGGGCCGAGTCCACCCTCGAACTCGACCTGGTCGCCCGCGCCGAGGGCGAACGGCTCCGCCGGGAGCTTCTGGTCCGGCCCGCGGCCGCTCCCGGCGACCCGCGCCACGACGGCGCCCTCGCCGTCCTCGACCCGCGCTGGATCCGCTACGCCCCCGTCTCCTTCGTCGCCCCCGCCCTCGGCGGTGCCGCCGCCGGCGCCGTGCTCCAGGTCAGCGAGTGGTTCGGCGCCCAGGGGGAGGTCATCCACTGGATAGGGGACCGCTTCCAGGACGTCCCGCTGCCCTGGACGGTCCTCGCCCTCGTCCTCGTCGCCACCGCCGCCGGAGCTCTCGGCGCCCTCGGCCTGTGGGTCGAGATGTGGGGCAACTACCGCCTGGAGCGCGAGCCCGGCGGCACCCTGCGGGTCCGCCGCGGACTGCTCACCGCCCGCTCGGTCTCGATCGAGGAGCGCCGGCTGCGCGGCGTCGAGCTGGTCGAACCGCTCGGCGTGCGCCTCTGCGGCGCCGCCCGGGTGGACGCCGTCGCCACCGGCCTGGTCGAGGACGACGACGACCGGCACGGCGACCTGAAGAACCTGCTGCCGGCCGCGGAGCGCCGTACGGCCGACCGGGTCGCCGCCCAGGTGCTGCGCGAGGCCGAACCGCCCACGTCCGCGCCGCTGGCCGCCCACCCCCGCGCCGCCGGGACCCGCCGGCTGCGGTGGGCGCTCGCCGCCGTCCTCCTCCCGGCCGCGGCCCTCGCCGTCCTCGGCGTTCTCCTCACCCCGGTCCTGCTGTACGTGGCGGCCGGCGGGGCCGCCGTCCTCGCCCCGCTCGCCGTGCTCCTCGCCCGCGACGCCTACCGCTCGCTCGGACACGCCGTCAGCGGCCCCTATCTGGTGGCCCGTTCGGGCACGATCCGCCGGTCGACCGTCGCCCTCCGGCGCTCCGGCGTCATCGGATGGACCGTCAAGCAGTCGTACGTCCAGCGCCGCGCCGGCCTCCTGACGGTGACCGCGACCACGGCCGCCGGCGCGGGCGCGTACACCGTCCCGGACGCCGGGGTGGACCAGGGCCTCGCCTTCGCCGCCGAGGCCGTACCCGGCCTGCTCGCCCCTTTCCTGGAGCCCGCGCACGCCCCGGACGCGCACGCCCCGGACGCGCACACCCGGGACGCCGACACCCCGGACGCCCACGTCCCGGACACGACGAAGGCCCGGCCCACCCTCGGGTGAACCGGGCCTCCGTCCTGTTCCGGTGACCTCCGCGGTCAGGCCGTCGCGTGCGGGTACAGGCTCCGCGGCAGCTCCGCGGCGGCCGCCGCGTCCAGCAGCCACAGGGTGCGCGAGCGACCCCGGGCACCGGCCGCCGGGACCTGGACCTCGCCCGCGCCGGACAGCGCGAGCGCCGCCGCCTTGGCCTTGTCCTCGCCGGCCGCGAGCAGCCAGACCTCCTTCGCCGCCCGGATCGCCGGGAGCGTCAGGGAGATCCGGGTCGGCGGCGGCTTGGGCGCGCCGTGCACCCCGACCACCGTCCGCTCGGTCTCCCGGACCGCCGGCAGCTCCGGAAAGAGCGAGGCCACGTGCGTGTCCGGCCCGACGCCCAGCATCAGCACGTCGAAGGAGGGCACCCCGTCGAGGCCGTCGGGGCCCGCGGCGGCGGCCAGCTCGGCCGCGTACGCGGCGGCGGCCGCGTCGGCGTCGTCACCGTGAGGACCGTCCGAGGCGGGCATCGCGTGCACCCGCGCCGGGTCCAGCGGCACCCGGTCGAGCAGCGCCTCCCGGGCCTGGGTCACGTTCCGCTCGGGGTCGCCCTCGGGCAGGAACCGCTCGTCGCCCCACCACAGGTCGAGCCGCGACCAGTCGATCGCGTCCCGGGCGGGCGCCGAACCGAGCGCCGCGAGCAGGCCGTTGCCGTTCCGGCCGCCGGTCAGCACGACCGAGGCCGTCCCGCGCGTCGCCTGCGCGTCCACGATCCGGGTGATGAGCCGGGCCGCGGCGGCCTGGGCCATCAGCTCCTTGTCGCGGTGCACGACCAGCTGGGGGGCGGTCACCTGGCCGCCGCCTTCTTGGCCGGGGCCTTCTTGGAGGCGGCCTTCGGCGCGGGCTCGGCGGCGCCGTCCGTCCCCTCGCCTCCGTCCGTCTCCGCGGCCTCCGCCGCGGCGGGGGCGGGCTCCGCGGCCGGCGCCGGCTCCGCCTCCGGGGCGGCCGGCTCGGGCGCGGTGGTCGCCGCCCGCTCGTCGAGCCGCTCCAGACCGAACCGGAGCGCCGCCGCGTAGGTGTCGTCCGGGTCGAGCCGGCGCAGCTCCTCCGCGATCAGCTCGGCCGTCTCGCGGCGCTTGAGCGCCACGCCGCGGTCCGGCTGGCCCTGGATGGAGAGCGTGGCGAGCGAGCCGTCCGCCCGGTCCAGCACGATCGGGCCCGCGCTGGTCTCCAGCCGTACGGAGGTGAGACCGGGTCCCGCCGACTTCGAGCGCCGTACCGGCACCTTCAGCCGCTCGGCCACCCACATCGCGAGCAGTTCGACGCTCGGGTTGAACTCCTCGCCCTCGACCTCGGCCGAGGTGACCTCGCACGCGACCTGGTCGAGCGCGGCGGCCAGCATCGAGCGCCACGGGGTGATCCGGGTCCACGACAGATCCGTGTCGCCCGGGGTGTAGGTCTCGGCCCGGCCTATGAGCTCCTGGATGGGCTGCTCGGCGGCGTAGGTGTCCGTGACCCGGCGCTGGGCGAGGGCGCCCAGCGGGTCGTTCGCCGGGTCGGCGGGGGCGTTGACCGGCCACCAGACGACCACGGGCGCGTCGGGCAGCAGCAGCGGAAGGACCACCGACTGGGCGTGGTCGACGACCTCGCCGTACAGCCGCAGGACCACCGTCTCCCCGGTGCTCGCGTCGGCGCCGAGGCGGACCTCGGCGTCGAGCCGCGTCTTGGCCCGGTCCCGCGGCGAGCGCGAGACCCGCTTGATGACGACCAGGGTCCGCGAGGGGTGCTCGCGGGACGCCTCGTTGGCCGCCCTCAGCGCGTCGTAGGCGTTCTCCTCGTCGGTGACGATGACGAGGGTGAGCACCATGCCGACGGCCGGGGTGCCGATCGCCCGCCGCCCGAGCACCAGCGCCTTGTTGATCTTCGAGGACGTGGTGTCCGTCAGGTCGGTCTTCATGGCCGGCGCCAGCTCCGTCCGTCTCGTGCGAGCATCTCGTCCGCCTCGACCGGACCCCAGGTCCCGGACTGGTACTGCGCGGGCTTGCCGTGCGTGTCCCAGAACTGCTCGATCGGGTCGAGGATCTTCCAGGACAGCTCGACCTCCTCGACCCGCGGGAAGAGGTTGGAGTCGCCGAGCAGGACGTCGAGGATGAGCCGCTCGTACGCCTCGGGGCTGGACTCCGTGAACGACTCGCCGTAGGCGAAGTCCATCGAGACGTCCCGGATCTCCATCTGCGTACCCGGCACCTTCGAACCGAACCGCACCGTGACGCCCTCGTCCGGCTGGACCCGGATCACGATGGCGTTGCGGCCGAGCTCCTCGGTCGCGGTGTGGTCGAAGGGGGAGTGCGGGGCGCGCTGGAAGACGACCGCGATCTCGGTGACGCGGCGGCCCAGGCGCTTGCCCGTCCGCAGGTAGAAGGGGACGCCCGCCCAGCGGCGGTTGTCGATCTCCAGCTTGATCGCCGCGTAGGTGTCGGTCTTCGACTCCGGGTTGATGCCCTCTTCCTGGAGGTAGCCGACGGCCTTCTCGCCGCCCTGCCACCCGGCCGCGTACTGTGCGCGCACCGTGCTCTTGCCCAGGTCCTTCGGCAGCTTCACCGCGCCGAGGACCTTGGTCTTCTCGGCGGCGAGCGCGTCGGCGTCGAAGGAGGCGGGCTCCTCCATCGCGGTCAGCGCGAGCAGCTGGAGCAGGTGGTTCTGGATGACGTCGCGGGCGGCGCCGATGCCGTCGTAGTAGCCGGCCCGGCCGCCGATGCCGATGTCCTCGGCCATGGTGATCTGCACGTGGTCGACGTACGACCGGTTCCAGATCGGCTCGAAGAGGGTGTTGGCGAAGCGGAGGGCCAGGATGTTCTGGACGGTCTCCTTGCCGAGGTAGTGGTCGATGCGGAAGACCGCCTCGGGCGGGAAGACCTCGTGGACGACCTCGTTGAGCTCCTTGGCGGAGGCCAGGTCATGTCCGAAGGGCTTCTCGATGACCGCGCGGCGCCAGGATCCGTTCTTCTGGTCGGCCAGGCCGTGCTTCTTCAGCTGCTGCACGACCAGCGGGAAGAACTTCGGCGGCACGGAGAGGTAGAAGGCGAAGTTGCCGCCCGTCCCCTGCGCCTTGTCCAGCTCCTCGATCGTCGTCTTGAGCTGGTCGAAGGCGTCGTCGTCGTCGAAGTCGCCCTGGACGAAACGCATCCCCTGGATCAGCTGCTGCCACACCTCCTCGCGGAAGGGGGTGCGCGCGTGCTGCTTGACGGCCTCGTAGACCTCCTGCGCGAAGTCCTCGTCCTGCCACTCGCGGCGGGCGAAGCCGATGAGCGAGAAGCCCGGCGGCAGCAGGCCGCGGTTGGCCAGGTCGTAGACGGCGGGCATCAGCTTCTTACGGGACAAATCGCCCGTGACGCCGAAGATCACCAGACCCGACGGCCCCGCGATGCGCGGGAGCCGTCGGTCTGCGGCGTCACGGAGCGGGTTGGCTCCGTGGACAGCGCTCAAGGTGCTTACGCCTCCGAAGGTGCGAGGCGCTGCAGCTCCGCCTCGGTGGACTTGAGCAGGTCGTTCCAGGACGCCTCGAACTTCTGGACGCCCTCGTCCTCCAGCAGCTGGACGACCTCGTCGTAGCCGATGCCCAGCTTCGCGACGGACTCCAGGACCTCCCGGGACGCGTCGTACGTGCCGCGGATCGTGTCACCGGTGACCTCGCCGTGGTCGGCGGTGGCCTCCAGGGTGGCCTCGGGCATGGTGTTGACCGTGCCCGGGGCGACCAGGTCCACGACGTACAGCGTGTCCTTGTACGCGGGGTCCTTGACGCCGGTCGAGGCCCACAGCGGACGCTGCTTGTTGGCCTGCGCCCTGTCCAGGGCCTGCCAGCGCTCGGAGGAGAACACCTCCTCGTACGCCTCGTAGGCCAGGCGGGCGTTGGCCAGGGCGGCCTTGCCCTTGAGGGCCTTGGCCTCGTCGGTGCCGATGCCGTCCAGGCGCTTGTCGATCTCCGTGTCCACGCGGGAGACGAAGAAGGAGGCCACCGAGTGGATCGTGGAGAGGTCGAGGCCGCGCTCGCGGGCCTTCTCCAGACCGGCCAGGTAGGCGTCCATGACCGCGCGGTAGCGCTCGAGCGAGAAGATCAGCGTCACGTTGACGCTGATGCCGAGGCCGATGACCTCGGTGATCGCCGGCAGACCCGCCTGGGTCGCCGGGATCTTGATCAGGGTGTTGGGACGGTCCACCAGCCAGGCCAGCTGCTTGGCCTCGGCGACGGTGGCGTGCGTGTCGTGGGCCAGGCGCGGGTCCACCTCGATGGAGACCCGGCCGTCCTGACCGTCGGTCGCGTCGAAGACCGGCCGCAGGATGTCGGCGGCGTCACGGACGTCCGCCGTCGTGATCATGCGGATGGCCTCTTCCACGGTCACCCGGCGGGCGGCGAGGTCGGCCAGCTGCTGGTCGTAGCCGTGGCCCTCGGAGATGGCCTTCTGGAAGATGGACGGGTTGGTGGTCACACCCACCACGTGGTTCTGGTCGATGAGCTCGGCCAGGTTGCCGGAGGTGATCCGCTGGCGCGAGAGGTCGTCGAGCCAGATCGCGACGCCTTCGTCGGAGAGGCGCTTGAGAGCGTCTGTCATGAGAGGTTCTCCAAAAGTCGTATCTAAGGGCGTCAGCGCGCCGCGGCGTCCAGGGATTCCCGCGCGGCGGCGACGATCGCCTCCGGGGTGAACCCGAACTCGCGGAACAGGACCTTCGCGTCCGCCGAGGCACCGAAGTGCTCCAGCGAGACGATCCGGCCGGCGTCGCCCACGTACTTGTGCCACGTCAGTCCGACACCGGCCTCGACCGCGACCCGGGCCCTGACCGACGGCGGCAGCACGGAGTCCTTGTACTCCTGGTCCTGCTCCTCGAACCATTCCACCGACGGCATCGACACCACACGGGTCGGCACACCGGCCGCCTGCAGCTGCTCCCGGGCCTCCACGGCCAGGTGCACCTCGGAGCCGGTCGCGATGAGGACCACCTCGGCCTGGCCGCCCTCGGCGTCGAACAGCACGTAGCCGCCCTTGGCCGCGGCCTCGTTCGGCGCGTAGGTGGGCACGCCCTGGCGGGTGAGGGCCAGACCGTGCGGGGCGCCCTTGCCGAAGACCTTGGTGTGGCGCAGCATGATCTCGCGCCAGGCGATGGCCGTCTCGTTGGCGTCGGCCGGCCGGACCAGGTTCAGGCCCGGGATGGCCCGCAGCGAGGCCAGGTGCTCGACCGGCTGGTGGGTCGGACCGTCCTCGCCGAGACCGATCGAGTCGTGCGTCCACACGTACGTCACCGGCAGGTGCATCAGCGCCGACAGGCGCACGGCGTTGCGCATGTAGTCGGAGAACACCAGGAAGGTGCCGCCGTAGATGCGCGTGTTGCCGTGCAGCGCGATGCCGTTCATCTCCGCGGCCATGGCGTGCTCGCGGATGCCGAAGTGGATCGTGCGGCCGTACGGGTCGGCCTCCGGCAGCGGGTTGCCCGCCGGCAGGAAGGACGAGCCCTTGTCGATCGTCGTGTTGTTCGAGCCGGCCAGGTCGGCGGAGCCGCCCCACAGCTCGGGGATGACCGAGCCGAGCGCCTGGAGGACCTTGCCGGAGGCGGCGCGGGTCGCGACGCTCTTGCCGGGCTCGAAGACCGGGATCTTCTCCGCCCAGCCGGCCGGCAGCTCGTTCGCCTGGACGCGGTCGAACAGGGCCGCCCGCTCCGGGTTGGCCGTACGCCACTCCGCGAGCGACTTCTCCCAGGCGGCGCGGGCCTCGCGGCCGCGGTCACCGAGGCCACGGGTGTGCGCGATGACCTCCTCGGAGACCTCGAAGGTCTTCTCCGGGTCGAAGCCCAGGACGCGCTTGGTGGCCGCGACCTCCTCGTCGCCGAGCGCCGAGCCGTGGGCGGCCTCGGTGTTCTGCGCGTTCGGGGCGGGCCAGGCGATGATCGAGCGCATCGCGATGAACGACGGGCGCTCGGTCTCCGCCTCCGCGGCCCTGATCGCCGCGAAGAGGGCGGCCGGGTCCAGGTCGCCGTCGGCCTTGGGCTCGACGCGCTGGACGTGCCAGCCGTACGCCTCGTACCGCTTCATCGTGTCCTCGGACACGGCGGTCTCGGTGTCGCCCTCGATCGAGATGTGGTTGTCGTCCCACAGCATGATCAGGTTGCCGAGCTTCTGGTGGCCGGCCAGCGAGGACGCCTCGGCGGAGATGCCCTCCTGGAGGCAGCCGTCACCGGCGATCACGTAGACGCGGTGGTCGAACGGGGAGGTGCCGGCGGCGGCCTCCGGGTCGAACAGACCGCGCTCGTAGCGGGCGGCCATCGCCATGCCCACGGCGTTGGCGACACCCTGGCCCAGCGGGCCCGTGGTGGTCTCCACGCCGGCGGTGTGGCCGTACTCGGGGTGACCCGGGGTCTTCGAGCCCCAGGTGCGGAAGGACTTCAGGTCGTCCAGTTCGAGACCGAAGCCACCCAGGTACAGCTGGGTGTAGAGGGTCAGGGACGAGTGGCCCGCGGAGAGGACGAACCGGTCGCGCCCGACCCACTCGGGGTCGGAGGGGTCGTGCCGCATCACCTTCTGGAAAAGGGTGTACGCGGCGGGCGCGAGGCTCATCGCCGTACCGGGATGGCCGTTGCCGACCTTCTGTACGGCGTCCGCGGCCAGGACGCGGGCGGTGTCGACGGCCCGCTGGTCCAATTCGGTCCACTCGAGGTCTGTGGTGGTCGGCTGAGTGCTCACCCTGGGTCAGGGCTCCTCTCCACAAGTCGGAAGCCGGTCACGGAGGGTGCACCGGTGTTGTCGAGCCTACCCCCGAGAAAGCCCCCTCTTTTCGGGGTCATGCCCCTCAAATGAGCGGACAGAGCCAGACTGCCGCCGACGGCGGGACTTCGCCTCCCGAACGGTCCGCCGACCGCGCCCGCGTCGTCACCGAGTCGTCATCGAAACCCTGTCCACCAGGTGGGACGGCGTGGCGGCGGGCCGGCTCCGGGGCACCCGCCCGGGGGAGGCCCGGCGTCCCCGGGCGGGGCGCCTCAACACGACCCCACCCCCGCGAAGATCGGCGTCTGGGCAACGTCTACAGTGGCGTGGTACGCGCAAGTTTCACCCCGCCTTCATCCGGGGAGCTTGCTGGGATTTCTCTGTCAGGGGTGTGCGTGACGGCCGTCGAGTCCCGACCCGCAGGGGTCGTCTTGACTCCCAGCCCGGGGGGCCATCGGCCGTTCGGGGCCCGCGTCAAGGCATTCGTGGCGCTGACGAAGCCGCGAATCATCGAGCTGCTGCTCATCACCACCGTTCCGGTGATGTTCCTCGCCGAGCAGGGCGTCCCGGACCTGTGGCTGGTCCTCGCCACCTGCTTCGGCGGCTACCTCTCCGCGGGCGGCGCCAACGCGCTGAACATGTACATCGACCGCGACATCGACGCGCTCATGGACCGCACCTCCCAGCGGCCGCTGGTGACCGGCGTCCTCACGCCGCGCGAGGGCCTGGTCTTCGGCCTCACCCTCGCCGTCGTCTCGACGCTCTGGTTCGGCCTGCTCGTCAACTGGCTGTCGGCGGCGCTCTCGCTCGGCGCGCTCCTCTTCTACGTGGTCGTCTACACGATGATCCTGAAGCGGCGCACCGCGCAGAACATCGTCTGGGGCGGCATCGCCGGCTGCCTGCCGGTCCTCATCGGCTGGTCGTCCGTCACCAACTCGATGTCCTGGGCCGCGATCATCCTCTTCCTGGTGATCTTCTTCTGGACGCCGCCGCACTACTGGCCGCTCTCCATGAAGGTGAAGGACGACTACGCGCGCGCCGGCGTCCCCATGCTCCCGGTCCTCGCCTCCAACAAGGTCGTGGCCAAGCAGATCGTCGCCTACAGCTGGGTCATGGTGGCCGTCTCGCTGCTGCTCACCCCGCTGGGCTACACCGGCTGGTTCTACACGGCCGTGGCGCTCGTCACCGGCGGCTGGTGGCTCTGGGAGGCCCACGGGCTCCTCAACCGGGCCAAGGCCGAGGTCACCGGCGCCAAGCTGAAGGAGATGCGCCTCTTCCACTGGTCCATCACCTACGTCTCGCTGCTGTTCGTCGCGGTCGCGGTGGACCCCTTCCTGCGGTAGGCACCGAGGACTCCGCCGACGGCCGGGCCGTGTGGGCTGTCCCACGTGGCCCGGCCGTCGTCAGTCGATCTACCGCTCGGTAGCATCCCTGTCATGGCAGACACCACGGCAGAGACGACGACGGTCACGAAGCAGTCGGACCGCAAGGCGGCCAAGCTCGCCAAGGAGATCCGGGCCTTCGCCGCGGAGCACGGCGGCGCCGAGGGGCAGCTCGCCCACATCGGCCAGGCCGGCACCCGGATCGTCCTCGTCGGCGAGGACGGCGGCTGGGGCGACCTCGTGGCGCCCACCTACGCGATCGCCCAGCAGGCCGCCGAGAAGGCCGGGCTGACGCTCCACGAGGAGTTCGACGGCGAGTTCGCCGCCAAGGTCGTCACCGGACCGTACGAGTGGTCCCGCATGGCCGGCATCCAGATCGGCGGCCCCGCCAACCGCTGACGCCCGGTACGGCCGCCGCCGCGGAACCGCCGTGTCCGCCGCCGCGCGGGACCGGTTTCGGCGGCCGGCCCGCCGCCGGGCGACAACCTCGCGCGGGGCTCACCCGTTAGGACGTGTGCCGACACGTCCACACAGGGAGCCCCCCGAGATGATCGACATACCGAGCCTGGTGGACCAGTACTGCCACGGCGTACTCCGTACGGAGCTCGGCCTCGGCACCTTCGAGGCCCGCCTCGGCGCGGGCGGCTCCACGCCCGCCCCCGGCACCACCTTCTTCGACACCCAGACCGGCTTCGCCGTGCGCCGCTGGTGCCCGCCGCTGCTCGGCCTGGAACCGCACTGCCCGCCGGCCCGCTACCTGGCCCGCCGCCGCGAGCTGGGCGTCGGGGAGACCGGCCGGCGGCTGCTGCGCTCCTCCGGCATCGCCACCTACCTCGTCGACACCGGCCCCCCGGGCGACCTCACGGGGCCGGACGAGCTGGCCGCCACGGGCGCCGCCACCGCCCACGAGATCGTCCGCCTCGAACTCCTCGCCGAGGAGGTCGCCGCCACCTCGGGCACGGTCGACGCCTTCCTCGCCAATCTGGCCGAGGCCGTCCACGGCGCCGCCGTCCGCGCCGTCGCCTTCACCTCCGTGACGGCCGCGCACAGCGGGCTCGCCGCCCTGCCCGGCCCGCCGGACCCCGCCGAGGTACGCCGCGCCGCCGGGCGGTGCCTGGCCGCACGCCGAGCCGGCGACCGGACGGCCGATCCCGTCCTGCTGCGCCACCTGGTCTGGATCGCCGTCACCACCGGGCGCCCCCTCCAGCTGCACACCGGCGACCGGGACCCGGGCAGCCTCGCCGGCTTCGCCGCCGCCACCGCCGGACTCGGCACCGACCTGGTGCTGATGCACGCGTACCCGCACCACCGCACGGCGGCCCGGCTGACCGGGATCCACCCCCACGTCCACGCCGACCTCGGCCCGGCCCTCGCCCGTACCGGAGCCCGCGCGGCGGCCGTCCTCGCCGAGGTCCTGGAGCTCGCTCCGTTCGGCAAGCTGCTGTTCTCCAGCGGCGCCGACGGGCTGCCGGAGCTGCACGTGGTCGCCGCGCACACCTTCCGGTCGGCCCTCACCAGGGTGCTGGGGGAGTGGGTCGGGGACGGGGCCTGGTCGCCGGCGGACGCCCGGCGGGTCGCCGCGATGCTGGCCGCGGAGAACGCGCGCCGCGTCTACCGCCTGCCCTGAGGACACGCCGGAGGCCCGCCACCGTCGACGGTGGCGGGCCTCCGGCCTGTCCGGTACGCCCGGACGCCGCTCAGACGGTGGCGGGCTCCGGGTCGGCCTGGGCCGGGATCTCCGGGGCCGGGACCGGGCGCTCGCGCAGGCTCAGGGCGAGCCGCAGCACCGCGATCCACATCAGGGACGAGCCGAGCATGTGCAGGCCGACCAGCAGCTCGGGGACGCCGGTGAAGTACTGGACGTAGCCGATCGCCCCCTGAGCGAGGAGGACCAGCAGCAGGTCACGGGCGCGGGCCCGGGTGTCGTCCGGGGCGTCGACGACCCGCAGCACCAGCCACATCGCGACGGCGAGGGCGCAGACCACCCAGGCGGCGATGGCGTGCACGTGCGCGGCGGCGGTCCAGTCCCACGGCATACGGGGGACCTCGCTGCTGTCACCGGCGTGCTTGCCGGAACCGGTCACCCCCGTGCCGAGGACGATGAGCAGCGCGGAGACGCCGGTGATCGCCCAGGACAGCTTGCGAACCGGGCCCGGGACGCGTGGGCGGGGCGCGGTGTCGCCCTCGCGGGTGCGCTGCCAGGTGATCACCGCGACGGTGAGGAGCAGGTTGGCGGCGACGAAGTGGGCCGCGACCGTCCACGGGTTCAGTTCGAGGCGCACGGTGATGCCGCCGAGGACCGCGTTGAGCACGACGACCCAGAACTGCGCCCAGCCGAGCCGGGTCAGCCCGCGCCGCCACGGCTTGGTGGAGCGGGCGGCGACGATCGCCCAGCCGACCGCAGCCGACAGCACGTACGTCAGCAGGCGGTTGCCGAACTCGATGGCACCGTGGAGGCCCTGCTCGGGGGTGGCGAAGAGGCTGTCGTCCGTGCACTTGGGCCAGGTGTCGCAGCCGAGACCGGAACCGGTCAGCCGCACCGTGCCGCCCGTGACGATGATGACCACGCTCATCACGACGACGGAGAGCGCTGCGCGTCGGAGCGTCCGGGGGGACGGGGTCCAGCGCCGGGCGATGGAGGCGAGGGGGTTCAGCACGCGCCCTATCGTAGGCCGGGGCTTGTGCACGCTTTCACGAGGGGGTCGAAAGTACCTGAACGGAACGATCCGGTTACTCCCAGCGGAAGAACCGGGCCGCCGCGCCGAGCCCCAGGACCGCCCAGACGGCCAGGATCAGGGCGTCGCCCCAGGGCATGCCCGCCCCGCCCCGCAGCACGTCCCGGAGGCCGCCGGAGAGGGCCGAGATCGGCAGCAGTTCGAGCACCGCGCGGGCCGCGTCCGGGAACTTCTCCAGCGGGACGATCACCCCGCCGCCGACCAGGAGCAGCAGGAAGACCAGGTTGGCGGCGGCCAGCGTGGCCTCGGCCCGGAGCGTGCCGGCCATGAGCAGCCCCAGGCCCGAGAAGGCCGCCGTACCGAGGATCAGGAGCAGGGCCACCGGGAGCGGGCCGCCCTCCGGGGACCAGCCGAGCGCGAACGCGATCACCGTGAGGAGCGCGATCTGCAGGACCTCGGTGACCAGCACCGACAGCGTCTTGGCGGTCATCAGCGCCCAGCGGGGGAGCGGGGAGGCGCCGAGCCGCTTGAGGACCCCGTAGCGGCGCTCGAAGCCGGTCGCGATGGCCTGGCCGGTGAAGGCGGTGGACATCACGGCGAGGGCCAGGACGCCCGGGGCGAGGAAGTCGACGGCCTTCTCCGCGCCCGTGTCGACGACGTCGACGGTGGAGAAGAGGACCAGCAGCAGCGAGGGGATGACCACGGTGAGCAGCAGCTGCTCGCCGTTGCGCAGCAGCATCCGGGTCTCCAGGGCCGCCTGGGCGGCGATCATCCGGCCGACCGGGGCCGCCCCGGGCCTCGGGGAGTAGGTTCCCGTGCTCATCCGCGCAGCTCCTTGCCGGTCAGCTCCATGAAGACGTCCTCGAGGGTGTGGCGCTCGACCGCGATGCCCTCGGGCATGACGCCGTGCTGGGCGCACCAGGTGGTGACGGTGGCGAGCAGCTGCGGGTCCACGTCGCCGCTGATCCGGTACGCGCCCGGGGTGAGCTCGGCCGCGGCCGTGCCGTCGGGCAGCGCCTTGAGCAGCGAGCCGAGGTCGAGGCCGGGGCGGCCGGTGAAGCGCAGGGTGTTCTCGGCCCCGCCCCGGCACAGCTCCTCGGGGCTGCCCTGGGCGACGACCCGGCCGGCGTCGACGATCGCGACGTCGTCGGCGAGCTCCTCGGCCTCCTGCATGAAGTGCGTGGTCAGCACCGTGGTGACGCCGTCGGCGCGCAGCTCCCGGACGAGGTCCCAGGTGGCACGGCGGGCCTGCGGGTCCAGGCCGGCCGTCGGCTCGTCGAGGAAGACGAGTTCGGGGCGCCCGACGACGGCCAGGGCGAGGGCGAGGCGCTGCTGCTGGCCGCCGGAGAGGCGCCGGTAGACCGTACGCCCGCAGGAGCCGAGGCCCAGGCGCTCGATCAGGGCGTCCACGTCCAGCGGGTGGGCGTGCAGTTTCGCCATGTGGCGGAGCATCTCCTCGGCGCGGGCGCCGGAGTAGACCCCGCCGGACTGGAGCATGACGCCGATCCTGGGGCGCAGGGCGGCGGCGTCGGCGACCGGGTCGAGGCCGAGGACGCGGACGGTGCCGGCGTCGGCCCGGCGGTAGCCCTCGCAGGTCTCGACGGTGGTGGTCTTGCCGGCCCCGTTGGGGCCGAGGACGGCGGTGACGGTGCCGGTCCGCACGTCGAGGTCGAGGCCGTCGACGGCGGTCCTGTTGCCGTACCGCTTGACCAGGCCGCGCACACGGACGGCGGTGTCGACGGACTTTTCTCGCATGCCGGGAAGTCTAGAGAGCCCGGCGGGGCGGTCTCGGCGCGGGGCCCGCCCGGGGCCGGCCGCCGTTTCCGGATCCGCGAGCGCCCGCGCCGGGTGAGCCGCGCCGAACGGGGCAACCGCTGTCGTATGCCCGTGTTCGTCGGTACCTCAGGCTGGCAGTACCGGGACTGGCGCGGGGTCCTCTACCCGGAGGGCCTGCCCCAGCGGCTCTGGCTGGAGGAGTACGCGCGCCGGTTCGCCGCCGTGGAGAACAACAACGCCTTCTACCGGCTGCCCGAACGCCACACCTTCGCCGAGTGGCGCGACCGTACGCCGGAGGGGTTCGTCATGGCCGTGAAGGCCAGCCGTTTCCTCACGCACGTCAAACGCCTCAGGGACCCCGAGGAGCCCGTGGAACGGCTGCTGGGCCGGGCGCGGGCCCTCGGCGACCGGCTCGGGCCGGTGCTGCTCCAGCTGCCGCCCACGCTCCGCGCCGACGCCGGTCTCCTCGACGCCGCGCTGGCCCGCTTCCCGTCCGGGGTGCGCGTCGCGGTCGAGCCGCGGCACGAGACCTGGTGGACCGAGGAGATCGCCTCCGTCCTCGCCGCCCGGGGCGCCGCCCTGTGCTGGGCGGACCGCGGGTCCCGGCCGCTCACCCCGCTGTGGCGGACGGCCGGCTGGGGCTATCTGCGGCTGCACGAGGGACGGGCGCGGCCGTGGCCGGCCTATGGCCGGCAGGCGCTCGTGAGCTGGGCCGACAGGGTGGCCGCGAGCTGGCCGGAGGGGGCCGACGTGTACGTGTTCCTCAACAACGACCCGGGCGGCGCGGCCGTCCGCAACGCCGTCTCCTTCACCCGGGCGATGGCCGCGACGGGCCGCGCCGTGGCGCGTCCGGCGGCTCCCGCGACCGGTCCGGAGTGATCGTTTCCGCAGGTCAGGTAAGCCTTACCTGCGTGACGCAGAGCACCGTCACCGGTCCGGGCCTCGCTTGTCACCCCCGGATTAATTACGCAACAATGGCGTTGTGAAAAACGTAGGCGCGGCTCCCGTGGAGGAACTCGCGACCCGTGAGCGTTCGACGCGCAACCGGGTCGCGCGCTCGATCCTGGACCACGGGCCGTCGACCGTCGCCGATCTGGCCGAGCGGCTCGGCCTCACCCAGGCAGCCGTCCGGCGCCACCTCGACGCGCTCGTCGCCGAGAAGGTCGTCGAACCCCGGGAGAAGCGGGTCTACGGGACCCGGGCCCGGGGACGTCCCGCCAAGGTCTTCGCGCTCACCGACTGCGGCCGGGACGCCTTCGACCAGTCGTACGACTCCCTCGCCGTCGAGGCGCTCCGCTGGATCGAGCGCAACGCCGGAGGAGAGGCGGCCGTCGCCGCCTTCGCCCGCGACCGGATCGAGGCCCAGGCCGAGTCCTACCGCGAGGCCGTGGAGTCGGCCCCGCCCGAACGCCGGACCGAGGCGCTGGCCAAGGCCCTGACGGCGGACGGGTACGCTGCCACCGCGCGGAACGCGCCGGTCGGCGAGCAGCTCTGCCAGCACCACTGCCCGGTCGCCCACGTCGCCGAGCAGTACCCCCAGCTGTGCGAGGCGGAAACGGAGATCTTCTCCCGCCTCCTGGGAACGCACGTCCAGCGTCTCGCCACCATCGCGCATGGTGACGGCGTCTGTACCACGTTCATCCCGCACGGCGCCCCACAGACCACCGAAACAGCATCCGCAAGCACGGCCGGGAGGAACCCCGCATGACCACCGAGATCAGCCACCCCGAGCTCGAGGGCCTGGGTCGGTACGAGTACGGCTGGGCCGACTCCGACGCGGCCGGTGCCGCCGCCAAGCGCGGCCTGGGCGAGGACGTCGTCCGCGACATCTCCGCGAAGAAGAACGAGCCCGAGTGGATGCTGAAGCTGCGTCTCAAGGGGCTGAAGCTGTTCGACAAGAAGCCCATGCCGACCTGGGGCTCCGACCTGTCGGGCATCGACTTCGACAACATCAAGTACTTCGTTCGGTCCACCGAGAAGCAGGCGGAGTCCTGGGAGGACCTCCCGGAGGACATCAAGAACACGTACGACAAGCTCGGCATCCCGGAGGCGGAGAAGCAGCGCCTCGTCGCCGGTGTCGCCGCCCAGTACGAGTCCGAGGTCGTCTACCACCAGATCCGCGAGGACCTGGAGGAGCAGGGCGTCATCTTCGTCGACACCGACACCGCGCTGAAGGAGCACGAGGAACTCTTCAAGGAGTACTTCGGCACCGTCATCCCGGTCGGCGACAACAAGTTCGCCTCGCTCAACACGGCCGTGTGGTCCGGCGGCTCGTTCATCTACGTCCCCAAGGGCGTGCACGTCGAGATCCCGCTCCAGGCCTACTTCCGCATCAACACGGAGAACATGGGCCAGTTCGAGCGGACGCTGATCATCGTCGACGAGGACGCCTACGTCCACTACGTCGAGGGCTGCACCGCGCCGATCTACTCCTCGGACTCGCTGCACAGCGCCGTGGTCGAGATCATCGTCAAGAAGGGCGGCCGCTGCCGCTACACGACCATCCAGAACTGGTCGAACAACGTCTACAACCTGGTGACCAAGCGCGCCGTCGCCTACGAGGGCGCCACCATGGAGTGGGTCGACGGCAACATCGGCTCCAAGGTCACCATGAAGTACCCGGCCGTCTACCTCATGGGCGAGCACGCCAAGGGCGAGACCCTCTCCATCGCCTTCGCGGGCGAGGGCCAGCACCAGGACGCCGGCGCCAAGATGGTCCACATGGCCCCGAACACCTCCTCCAACATCGTCTCCAAGTCGGTGGCGCGAGGCGGCGGCCGCACCTCCTACCGCGGTCTCATCGAGATCGGCGAGGGTGCCCCGGGCGCCAAGTCCAACGTGCTCTGCGACGCGCTGCTCGTCGACACCATCTCCCGCTCCGACACGTACCCCTACGTGGACGTGCGCGAGGACGACGTCTCCATGGGCCACGAGGCCACGGTCTCCAAGGTCTCCGAGGACCAGCTGTTCTACCTGATGAGCCGCGGCCTCACCGAGTTCGAGGCCATGGCCATGATCGTCCGCGGCTTCGTCGAGCCCATCGCGAAGGAGCTCCCGATGGAGTACGCGCTGGAGCTCAACCGGCTGATCGAGCTGCAGATGGAAGGCGCGGTCGGCTAAGTCCCTCCGCACCAGCAGCGACCGTTTCCACGTACGCAGGAAGAGAGCAACACGACAGCCATGGCTGAGGCCCAGAACATCCCGGCGGGCTCCACCACCGCCGGCTCGATCGCGGTGGCCGCCGAGTCCACCGTCGCCACGCGCATGAGCGCGCCCCCGTCCTTCGACGTCGCGGACTTCCCCGTGCCGCACGGCCGCGAGGAGGAGTGGCGCTTCACCCCGCTGGAGCGGCTGCGCGGGCTCCACGACGGCACCGCGGTGGCCACGGGCGAGGGCGTCAAGGTCGAGATCCAGGCCCCCGAGGGCGTCACGGTGGAGACCGTCGGCCGCGACGACGAGCGGCTCGGCCGGGCGGGCACGCCCGTCGACCGCGTCGCCGCCCAGGCGTACTCGTCCTTCGAGAAGGCCTCGGTCGTCACCGTCGCCAAGGAGGCCGTCCTCGCCGAGCCGATCCGCATCGCCGTCCACGGCGAGGGCGGGGTCGCCTTCGGCCACCAGGTCATCGAGCTCGGCGCCTTCGCCGAGGCCGTCGTGGTCATCGACCACACCGGTGACGCGGTGCTCGCCGCCAACGTCGACTACGTCCTCGGCGACGGCGCCAAGCTCACCGTCGTCTCCGTCCAGGACTGGGACGAGAAGGCCGTCCACGTCGCCCAGCACAACGCGCTGGTCGGCCGCGACGCCTCCTTCAAGTCGGTCGTGGTGACCTTCGGCGGCGACCTGGTCCGCATCCACCCGCGCGTGGCCTACGCCGCCCCGGGCGGTTCGGCGGAGCTGTTCGGCCTGTACTTCACCGACGCCGGCCAGCACCAGGAGCACCGCCTCCTGGTCGACCACAACACCCCGCACTGCACCTCCAACGTGGCCTACAAGGGCGCGCTGCAGGGCCAGGACGCGCACGCCGTGTGGATCGGTGACGTCCTCATCCAGGCCGCGGCCGAGGGCACGGACACCTACGAGCTCAACCGGAACCTCGTCCTCACCGACGGCGCCCGGGTCGACTCCGTCCCCAACCTGGAGATCGAGACCGGCGAGATCGCCGGCGCCGGCCACGCCTCCGCCACCGGCCGGTTCGACGACGAGCAGCTGTTCTACCTGATGTCCCGCGGCATCCCGGCGGCCGACGCCCGCCGCCTGGTCGTCCGCGGCTTCTTCGCGGAGCTGGTCCAGCAGATCGGTCTGCCGGACGTCGAGGAGCGCCTGATCGCCAAGATCGAGGCCGAGCTGGAGGCCTCCGTCTGATGGCCTTCGTCCGCGTCTGCGCGCTGAGCGAGCTGGAGGCCGACACCCCGAAGCGGGTGGAGGTCGACGGCACGCCCGTCTCGGTGGTGCGTACCGAGGGCGAGGTGTTCGCCATCAACGACATCTGCTCGCACGCCAACGTCTCCCTCTCCGAGGGCGAGGTCGAGGACTGCGCCATCGAGTGCTGGCTGCACGGCTCCAGCTTCGACCTCCGCACCGGCAAGCCGTCCGGCCTTCCCGCGACGCGCCCCGTCCCCGTATACCCCGTAAAGATCGAAGGGGACGATGTGCTCGTCTCCGTCACCCAGGAGTCCTGAGTCACCCATGGCAACGCTCGAAATCCACGACCTGCACGTCTCCGTCGATGCGGAGAACGGCCCCCGCGAGATCCTCAAGGGCGTCGACCTGACCATCAAGCAGGGCGAGACCCACGCGGTCATGGGCCCGAACGGCTCCGGCAAGTCGACCCTGGCGTACTCCCTGGCCGGACACCCGAAGTACACGATCACCGGCGGCACCGTCACCCTCGACGGTGAGGACGTCCTGGAGATGTCGGTCGACGAGCGCGCCCGCGCCGGCGTGTTCCTCGCCATGCAGTACCCGGTCGAGGTCCCCGGTGTCTCGGTCTCCAACTTCCTGCGCACCTCCGCCACCGCCGTCCGCGGCGAGGCCCCCAAGCTCCGCACCTGGGTGAAGGAGGTCAAGGAGGCCATGGAGAAGCTCCACATGGACCCGGCCTTCGCCGAGCGCAACGTCAACGAGGGCTTCTCCGGCGGTGAGAAGAAGCGCCACGAGATCCTTCAGCTCGAGCTGCTCAAGCCGAAGATCGCGATCCTCGACGAGACCGACTCCGGCCTGGACGTCGACGCGCTGCGCATCGTCTCCGAGGGCGTCAACCGCGTCCGCGAGACCGGCGAGGTCGGCACCCTGCTGATCACGCACTACACGCGCATCCTGCGCTACATCAAGCCCGACTTCGTGCACGTCTTCGCGAACGGCCGCATCGTCGAGTCCGGCGGCGCCGAGCTCGCCGACCAGCTGGAGAACGAGGGCTACGACAAGTACGTGAAGGGTGGCGCATCCGCGTGACTTCCGCCCATCAGGGGCTGACCGGCCTCCTCGACACCGAGGCGATCCGCAAGGACTTCCCGCTCCTGGACCGCGTGGTCCACGACGGCAAGAAGATCGTGTACCTGGACTCCGCGGCGACCTCGCAGAAGCCGCGCCAGGTCCTCGACGCCCTCAATACGTACTACGAGCGGCACAACGCCAACGTCCACCGCGGCGTCTACACGGTCGCCGAGGAGGCCACCGCGCTGTACGAGGGCGCCCGCGACAAGGTCGCCGCCTTCATCAACGCGCCGAGCCGCGACGAGGTGATCTTCACCAAGAACGCCTCGGAGTCGCTCAACCTCGTGGCCAACATGCTGGGCTGGGCCGACGAGCCCTACCGCGTGGACCACGAGACCGAGATCGCGATCACGGAGATGGAGCACCACTCCAACATCGTCCCGTGGCAGCTGCTCTCGCAGCGCACCGGCGCGAAGCTGAAGTGGTTCGGCCTCACCGACGACGGCCGTCTCGACCTCTCGAACATCGAGGAGGTCATCACCGAGAAGACGAAGATCGTCTCCTTCACGCTGGTCTCGAACCTCCTCGGCACGGTGAACCCGGTCGAGACGATCATCCGGCGTGCCCAGGAGGTCGGTGCCCTCGTCTGCATCGACGCCTCCCAGGCGGCCCCGCACATGGTGCTGGACGTGCAGGCGCTCCAGGCCGACTTCGTGGCCTTCACCGGCCACAAGATGTGCGGCCCGACCGGCATCGGCGTGCTGTGGGGACGGCAGGAGCTCCTGGAGGACCTCCCGCCCTTCCTCGGTGGCGGCGAGATGATCGAGACCGTCTCGATGCACTCCTCGACCTACGCGCCGGCCCCGCACAAGTTCGAGGCCGGTACGCCCCCGATCGCCCAGGCCGTCGGGCTCGGTGCCGCCGTGGACTACCTGTCCGCGATCGGCATGGAGAACATCGCGCGCCACGAGCACGCCATCACCGAGTACGCCGTCCGGCGCCTCCAGGAGGTCCCGGACCTGCGGATCATCGGCCCCACGACGGCCGAGGACCGCGGCGCGGCGATCTCCTTCACGCTCGGGGACATCCACCCCCACGACGTGGGGCAGGTGCTGGACGAGCAGGGCATCGCGGTCCGGGTCGGCCACCACTGCGCGCGGCCGGTCTGCCTGCGGTACGGAATTCCTGCGACCACGCGGGCGTCGTTCTATCTGTACTCCACTCCGGCCGAGGTCGACGCCCTGGTCGAGGGGCTGGAGCACGTCCGTAACTTCTTCGGATAGGGCGGCTGAGCTGTGAAGCTGGATTCGATGTACCAGGACGTCATCCTGGACCACTACAAGCACCCCCACGGGCGGGGCTTGCGGGACGGCGACGCCGAGGTGCACCACGTCAACCCGACGTGCGGCGACGAGATCACGCTCCGCGTGAAGTACGACGGCGACCGCATCGAGGACGTCTCGTACGAGGGCCAGGGCTGCTCCATCAGCCAGGCGTCGGCCTCCGTCCTCAACGAGCTGCTCGTCGGCAAGGAGCTGGCCGAGGCGCAGAAGATCCAGGGCACCTTCCTGGAGCTGATGCAGTCCAAGGGTCAGATCGAGCCCGATGACGCGATGGAGGAGATCCTGGAGGACGCGGTCGCGTTCGCCGGGGTGTCCAAGTACCCGGCCCGGGTGAAGTGCGCGCTGCTCAGCTGGATGGCGTGGAAGGACGCGACGGCTCAGGCGCTGGGGGACTCCGATACATCTGTGAGGAAGTCGGCATGACCGAGAACGCGACCGAGAACGCGACCGAGAGCGCGGTGGACACGGCCCCCGAGGCCGGGGCGGGCGCCATGAAGCCGGCCTCCGAGGAGGAGGTCCGCGAGGCCCTGTACGACGTGGTCGACCCCGAGCTGGGCATCGACGTCGTCAACCTGGGCCTGATCTACGGCATCCACATCGACGACTCCAACGTCGCGACGCTGGACATGACCCTGACGTCGGCGGCCTGTCCGCTGACGGACGTGATCGAGGACCAGGCGAAGTCCGCCACCGACGGGCTCGTCCGGGAACTGAAGATCAACTGGGTCTGGATGCCGCCGTGGGGCCCGGACAAGATCACGGACGACGGCCGGGAGCAGCTGCGCGCGCTCGGCTTCAACGTCTGACCGCGCGACCTCTCGCGTACCCGCGGAACGGCCGCGCCCTGCGGAAGGGCGCGGCCGTTCCCGTACGCCGTCGCGGGCTCAGTACCCCGCCGCGCGGGCCAGCTCCGGGCCCAGGTTCTCCTTGCGCAGGCGCTGGTCGACGTAGAGCAGGGCCGTCACCAGGGGCGGGAAGACGGAGACGATCACCTGGCTGACCAGCTGGCCGAGGAGCATCACGGCCACCACCACGACGACGGCGGCGATCACCGTGGCCGGCTCGCCGTCCGAGAAGTCCAGGCCGGCCAGCGGCGTGGAGACGACCAGGGACAGGATCTGCTGGATCAGCCAGCTGACCACGGTCGTCATCAGCCCGACGAGCAGCAGGATGCCGAAGACGCGCCACCAGGAGCCGCGGACGAGGTCGGAGGAGCGGCGCATCGAGGCGAAGGCGCCCTGGCCCTCCATCACGGCCGCCGCCGGGGCCAGGCTGAACTTCACCCAGATCCACAGCGCGAGCGGGGTGACGAGCAGGGCGGTCGCCAGCGCGATCAGGGCCACCGTCCACCCCTCGCTGTCCGAGAGGCCCGAGGCGGTGTCCACGGAGGCGATCATCCCGATCACCATGCCGACGAAGGCCACGAGCATGAGCAGCAGGGGCACCGCGAGGGCGAGACTGGTGAGGATCACCGTCCCGAGCACGGAGGGCATGCGGGCCCAGGAGCGGCGCCAGAGCGCGCCGAAGGTGAGGGAGCGGCCGAGGACGGCCTCCTGGACCACGGCGGGGCAGGCGGCGGCCATCACCGCGTTCGCGCAGAGGACGACGAGCGTCCCGGCGATCCAGACGCAGACGAAGGCGAAGAGGAGCGGCCGGACGTCGTCCCAGGGCGGCTCCTGGCCGTCCGGGGTGTCGAAGACCGCGGGGAAGAGATCGCCCACGGCGGCGAACGCGAGCAGGAGGGCGGCCCCCACGAGCAGGATGGCTCCACCGTAGACGGCGGCCGCGAGGCCGAGCAGCTGCTTCCAGTGGCGGCCGAAGGTGCCGAAGGCACCGGAGAGAATCGCGCCGAGGCCGAGCGGCGCGAGGGGTATCACGCCGGGCTTCGGCGGCGGGGGCGGGTAGCCGCCGTAGCCGTAGGGCGGAGGAGCAGGGGGGTACGTCATGCGGGACACCGTATCGGCAGCCGATGTGTACGGTCGTACACATACGCCGATACGCTCGTCCCCATGGGATACGCACTGCTGGCGGGCGCCATCGTGGCGGAGATCCTCGCCACCACCTCCATGAAGTACAGCGACGGCTTCACCCGGCTCTGGCCCTCGGTGATCACGGGTGTCGGTTACGTCGTCGCCTTCGCGCTCCTCGCTCAGGCCCTCAAGACGCTCCAGGTCGGCACCGCGTACGCCATCTGGTCCGGGGCCGGCACCGCCGCCGTCGCCGCCCTCGGCGTCCTCTTCCTCGGCGAGACCCTCAGCCTCGCCAAGATCGCCGGGATCGTGCTCATCATCGCGGGGGTCGTCGTCCTCAACCTCGGGGGCGCGCACTGATGGCCCGCGCCCGCCGCCACGACCCCGAGCGGCGCGCACGGATCGTCGACGCGGCCCTGCGGGTGGTCGCCCGGCGGGGGATCGCGGGCCTGAGCCACCGCACCGCCGCCGCCGAGGCCGACGTGCCGCTGGGCTCCACCACGTACCACTTCGCCTCCCTCGACGAACTGCTCGTCGCCGCGCTCCGCAAGGCCTGCGAGGGCTTCGGACGGCGGCTGCGCGCGCACCCGGCCCTGGCGGACCCGGCGGCCGGCCTCGCCCCCGCCCTCGCCGGGCTCCTGGCGGAATGGCTCGACGGCGCGCGGGCGGGTACGGAGCTGGAGTACGAGCTCTACCTCGCCGCCCTGCGCCGCCCCGCCCTGCGCCCGGTCGCCGCCGAGTGGACCGAGGCCGTCGCCGCGGTGCTCGAGCGTCGCACCGACCCCTCCACCGCCCGCGCCGCGATCGCCCTCATGGACGGCATCTGCCTCCAGGTCCTCCTGACCGGCGGCCGGTACGACGAGGGGTACGCGCGCGAGATGCTCACCCGCGTCCTGCGCGAGGATCCGTCCGCGGCGGGACGGGGAGAGGCGGGCGACCGGGGCGCCGGCGGACCGGAGGAAGGACCGAACCGGCCGGCCGGCGGTTCGTCGCAACCGCCGGAGGAGCGGACCGACTCCTGAGACCGGTTGGCCCGCGCGGGGCCCCGCCGGTTAGGTTTTCCGTCATGACCACTGCTCCTCGCACCACCGGCGCCGTCGCCGCCGGCCTCGCCACCCTCGCCGGTGACGGCACCGTTCTCGACACCTGGTTCCCCGCTCCCGAGCTGACCGACGCGCCCGGCCCCGCCGGCACCGAGCGCCTCTCCCCCGAGGCGGCGGTGAACGCCCTCGGCGAGGGCGCCGCCAAGGCCCTCGGCGTGGACGCCCGCCGGGGCGTCGAGGTGGTCGCCGTCCGCACCGTCATCGCCTCGCTCGACGAGAAGCCGCTCGACGCGCACGACGCCTACCTGCGCCTGCACCTGCTGAGCCACCGGCTCGTCAGGCCGCACGGCCAGAGCCTGGACGGCGTCTTCGGCCTCCTCGCCAACGTCGCCTGGACCTCGCTCGGCCCGGTCGCCGTGGACGACGTCGAGAAGGTCCGGCTCAACGCCCGCGCCGAGGGCCTTCACCTCCAGGTGACCTCGATCGACAAGTTCCCCCGCATGACCGACTACGTCGTGCCCGCCGGCGTCCGCATCGCCGACGCCGACCGGGTCCGCCTTGGCGCCCACCTGGCCGCCGGCACCACCGTCATGCACGAGGGCTTCGTCAACTTCAACGCGGGCACCCTCGGCACCTCCATGGTCGAGGGCCGCATCTCCGCCGGTGTCGTCGTCGGCGACGGCTCCGACATCGGCGGCGGCGCCTCCACCATGGGCACCCTGTCCGGCGGCGGCAACGTCGTCATCTCCATCGGCGAGCGCTGCCTGATCGGCGCCGAGGCGGGCGTCGGCATCGCCCTCGGCGACGAGTGCGTCGTCGAGGCCGGCCTGTACGTGACCGCGGGCACCCGCGTCACCATGCCCGACGGTCAGATCGTCAAGGCCCGCGAGCTGTCCGGCGCCTCGAACATCCTCTTCCGCCGCAACTCGGTCACCGGCGCCGTCGAGGCCCGCCCGAACAACGCGGTCTGGGGCGGCCTGAACGACATCCTCCACAGCCACAACTGATCCGGTGACTCCGCGTTAACAAGGCGCGGGGTCACCTGAACGGATCAACGAGGAGTCGACATGAGGACCAGGCCCACGATCGCCGGACTGCTCACGGCGGCGGTGGTACTGCTGCCGGCGGGGGCGGCCCGGGCCGACGAGACCCACACCCACCAGGGACCCGCGGTCACCAACGGGCCGAGCCTCTCGCTCCACACGGGGCAGATCGACGACCCGCTGGAGGACGTCCTGGAGCACGCGGCGCTCCTCGGCCGGACCTACACCACCGACTCCGCCTGAGCCAGGGCCTCGTACGCAGCCCGCAGCCCGTCGACCGCCGGCCGGTCGGCGGGCTGCAGCGGTTCGCGCACCGTTCCGCCCAGCAGCGCCTTGACCGCCACGGTGCCCGGCAGGCCGGAGGCCATCATCAGTTCGGCCAGCGGCAGGGTCCGCGCGTGGAGCCGGGCCGCCCGGGCCGTGTCGCCCGCGTCGAAGGCGTCCAGGACCTCCCGGAGCCGGCGGGGCGCCACATTGGCCACCGTGCTGATGAAGCCCGCGCCGCCGAGCGCGTACAGCGGCAGGTTCAGCTCCTCGCAGCCCGAGTAGTAGGCGAGCGGGGTCTCCGCGATCAGCCGGCCCGCGGCGTACAGGTCGTAGGAGCAGTCCTTCACCGCCACGATCCGCGGGTGCTCCGCCAGGCGCCGCAAGGTGGCCGGCTCGACCCGGGTGCCGGTGCGGCCCGGGATGTCGTACACCACCACCGGCAGCCCGGTCGCGTCCGCCACCCGCAGGAAGTACGTCTCCACCGCGGCCTGCGGCGGCCGGCTGTAGTACGGGGAGGCGACGAGCAGCCCGTCCGCCCCCGCTTCCTCGGCCTGCCGCGCCAGCTCCACCGTGTGCCGGGTGTCGGCCGTCCCGGCCCCCGTCAGCAGCGGCACGTCCGGCCCGACGGCCGCGCGCACGGCGCGGACCAGTGCCGCCTTCTCGGCGTCCGAGGTGGTCGGGGACTCGCCGGTGGTGCCGTTGAGGACCAGCCCGTCACAGCCCTCCGCGACGAGCCGGACCGCCAGCTCGCCCGCCCGGTCCGGGTCGAGGTCGCCGGAGGGCGTGAACGGGGTGATCATCGCGCAGAGCGCGCGGCCGAAAGGGCGTTCAGTGCTCATGCGGAGAGTCTGGGCGGCCGCGACCGTGAAGGTCCACTTAGATCTGCTTGGTCCGAGGATTCAGTTCCGCTGAACGACGGGTCTCTGGCATGATCGGCCCGGCGCGACAGGGGGACATGGAGAACACCACAGCATGAGCGAACAGCGCGTCGCACTCGTCACCGGCTCGTCCTCGGGCATCGGAGCCGCCGTCGCCCGCCGGCTCGCCGCGGCCGGCATCCGGGTCGCCGTCAACTCCGCACGCTCCGCGGAGGCCGGCGAGCGGATCGCCGCCGAACTGCCCGGCGCCGCCTACTTCCGGGCCGACGTCTCCGACGAGGTCCAGGCCGCCGCCCTCGTGGAGCGGACCGTGGAGACCTTCGGGCGCCTCGACCACCTGGTCACCTGCGCCGGCACCACCCGGTTCATCCCGCACGAGGACTTGGCGGCCGCCACCCCCGAGGTCTGGCGCCACCTCTACGACGTCAACGTCCTCGGCGTCTGGCAGACCGTCACCGCCGCCGTCCCGCACCTGCGGAAGGCCCGCGGCAGCATCGTCACCGTCTCCTCCCAGGCGGGCGTCCGGCCCGGCGGCAGCTCCATCCCGTACGCCGTCTCCAAGGCCGCCGTGAACCACCTGACGAAGCTCCTCGCCAAGACCCTCGGCCCCGACATCCGGGTCAACGCGGTCGCCCCCGGCTTCGTCGACACCCCCTGGTTCGACGGCGTCGAAGGCGCCGACGCCGCCAAGGAGCACGTCGCGGGCGCCGTACCGCTGCGCCGGATCGGCCGCCCCGAAGACATCGCCGGGGCCGTCTTCGACCTCGCCCACTCCTCGTACATCACCGGCGAGGTGCTTCTGGTCGACGGCGGCGGGCACCTGCTCGGCTGAGGTCCGGGCCGTCAGAGGGCCAGTTTGAAGCCGTCGTGGCTGCGCGCGAACCCCAGCGAGGCGTAGAAGCGGTGGGCTGCCTCCCGCCGCTTGTCACTGGTCAGCTGGACCAGCGCGCAGCCACGGCCGCGCGCCCGCGCCACGGCCCGCTCCATCAGGTCACGGCCCAGACCGCCGCCCCGGCGGTCGGCCCGGATCCGGACCGCCTCGAACAGGGCCCGCTCCGCGCCGCCCTTGCCGAGCCCCGGTATGTAGGTGGCCTGGAGGCAGCCGAGGACCGGGCCGCCGTCCACCAGGACCAGCAGCTCGTTGCGCGGGTCGGCCGTGATGGCCGCGAAGGCCCGCTCGTACGCCTCCGTGACCACCACCGAGGCGGGATCGACGACGGTCTCCTCGCCGGCCAGCAGGGCGAGGACCTCGGGGAGTTCGGCGCGGGTGGCCGGTCGGAGAATCATGGCCGGAAGTGTGCCATGCCGGCCTTGACCTCAACTTTGGTCGAGGTACGAGGGTGGGTCGTGCCCGGGAGGCCCCTCCCGGTGAACGGCCCCGACCGCTCCGAGGAGACCCCGTGAACACCGTCGCGCACCCCCACGCCCGCCCCGACCTGACCCGCCCCGGCACCGGCCGGGTCCTGGTGAGCACCTGGAGGGTCGGCACCCCCGAACGGCAGCGCGCCGCCGTCGAGGCGATCCGCACCGCCTGGGAGAGCCGGCCGTGGCCCGACCCGCGCCTGCTGTCGTACAGCGTCCACACCGGCACCGACGGGGACACGCTGCTGCACCACTCGCAGTGGACCGACGAGCAGGCCTACCACGACTTCGTGCGCACCCACCGGGACGGCCGGAACGCCGAGATCGACGCGGCCGTGCCGGGGATCGAACGGGTCGTGCTCCACCACTACGCGCCCCCCTACCGCTCCGTCCCGCTCGACCCGGCGAGCGCGGGGGCCGTGCCCGGGGTCCTGGTGGCCGTGGAGGCGGAGTTCGCGGGCGCCGACGCCGCACGGCAGCGGGCCTGGGTGGACGCCGTGTGCGCGGCCCTGGCCGACGACGCGGGGAAGCGGCCGGCCCACGGCGGGATCGGCGCCCACTTCCACCTCTCCGCCGACGGCACCCGGGTCCTCAACCTCGCCGAGTGGGCGAGCGGGCGGGCGCACGAGGACTGGCTGTCCGGCGAGGGACCGCTCGGCGAGGCCTGGACGGCGGTCCACCGCCACCCCGGCCTCACCGGCAGCCGGGTGCGCCGGTACGCGCCCGCGCTCAGCCTGAGCCCGGGCGCGTAGCGGGCCGCCGCCATGACGGGCGGCGGCCCGGCCCCGGCATGTGCCGGGGTGCCGCCGCTACGGGCGGAAGCGCAGCACCTGCGGGTCGTGGTCGCTGTCCTGCTCCGCGAACTCGGCGTTGATGTGCACGCTGTCGTAGGTGAAGTGGTGCACGCCCGGGCTGGTCAGGATCTGGTCGAGGACCTGGCTGTTGCCCTGGAAGACGTACGAGTAGCGCTCCGGGCGGGGCAGCGACTTCACCGCCGGGTACAGCACCCCGCCCTCCGTGAGGGCCTCGGTCGTCGCGGAGAACTCGAAGTCGTTGATGTCACCGACGACGAGGACGTCGGCCTGCTTCTCCAGCGCCACGATGTCCTTGACGAAGGCGTTGACCGCCTGCGCCTGGAGCAGCCGCTTCGCCTCGGAGGGGCGGTTCGGCGGCTGGCGGTGCGACGTCAGGGACTCGTCGCCGCCCTTCGAGCCGAAGTGGTTGGCGATCACGAAGACCGTGCGGCCGCGGAAGACGAACTCGCCCGCGAGCGGCTTGCGGCTGTTGTCCCAGGCCGCGTTCGCCGGGTCGATCCGGCCCGGCGAGACCGACAGGGCCGCGCGGCCCTTCGTCCCGGTCACGGTGGTCGGGGTGGTGGCGTCGCCGCCCGCGCGGTCCGTGAAGGAGACCCGCTCGGGGTTGAAGAGGAAGACCTGACGGATGTTGCCGCCGGGCTCGCCGCCGTCCTTGTTGTTCTGCGGGTCCACCGAGCGCCACTCGTACGCCGGGCCGCCGGCCGCCACGATCGCGTCCGTGAACTTCTTCAGCGTCAGACCGGCCGTCACCGTGCCGTCGTTCTTGGCGCCGTTGTCGTCCTGGATCTCCTCCAGGGCCAGGATGTCCGGCGAGGCGAGGTTCTTCACGACGGCCTTCGCCAGCGCGTCGAACTTCTCCTGCGGGTCGGTCGGGTCCAGGTTCTCGACGTTGTACGTCGCCACGGCCAGCTCGTTCTTGTGCTGCTTCGCCGTGGTCTCGCGCTCCAGACCGCTGTCCTCGACCGTGCCGAGGGTGCGGGCCGTCAGGGTGTAGCCCCCGTACTGGTTGAAGTCGAGCGGGCCCTCGGTGGTGCCGGTCAGCCAGTCGCCCACGTTCGCCTTCGGGAAGGGCTGCTGGGCGAGCGGGGTCAGCGACTGGATCTGGATCCGGCCGGTGTTCTGCGCGGTGTACGAGCCGTAGACCGTGCCGCCGCGCGCGTTGCGGTTCTCCCACGGCTTCACCGTCACCCACAGCTCCGCGTGCGGGTCGGTCGCGCCGACCACCCGCGAGGAGCCGACGCGGACGTTGGTGCCCTCCAGGGACTCGTAGTAGTCCAGGGCGTACGTCTCCGGGTCCAGCGTCAGGCCGTTGACCGAGCCGCCCGCGGCCGGGTCGCCCGCCGGTGCGTAGGCGTCCGGGACGGACCAGGGGGCGATCGTCACCGGGGCCGGGACCGGGTTGCCCTTCGACACCACGGTGACCGAGGGCCGGGAGATCTGGGTGAGGGACTGGTTGCCCGAGTTCAGGCCGCCGGGGACGTACTCGGTGACCGTGCCGTTCACCCGGACGGCGTCGCCGACCGCGACGGTCGGGACGGAGCTGGTGAAGACGAAGATGCCCTCGCTCGTCGCCGGGTCCGCGTCCGCCTCGGGGTCCTGCATCCAGAAGCCGCGCGAGCCGTACGTACGGACGCCGGTGACGACGCCCGTGACGCCCGTGACCTGCTTGCCCGCGTACGGCGACAGACGGGTGGTGCCCTGGATGTCGTGGACGCGGACGGTGGCGGCGTCCTCCGCGACGGCGCTCGACGAACCGGCGAGCAGCCCGGCGGCGAGGGCGGCCGCCACGACCGCGGAGACGGCGGCGGATCTCGGTATGGAGGAAGACATGAAAGGGCTCCGAGGGTGCTTGGAGAAAAGACAAAGGGGTTCTACGCGCGTCAATCTCTTGGCTGGAAGGTGCACTTGTCAAGAGTCGACGGGTGTACGAAGGGCGACGGGCCGGTGAACCGGCGGACACCGTCCCGGATGCGTCTACGCTGAGGACCGCCCGCGCCGCGCGGGCCCGTCCCGTCATCCCATCCCGTACGCGTCGAGGAGACCTTCCCCATGGCAGCGGACCACCCCACCCTTCCCCCCGTTCGGCTGCCCTCGGACGCGGAGCTGGCGCGGGACGCCCTGGCCGCCCCCCTCCTCGCCCACGCGGTACGCCTCGCCCGCTGGGCCGGGCCCGCCACCCGCGTCGGCGCGGGCGGCGAGCTCGCCGACGAGCAGCTCCCCGAGGCCGTCGAGGTCCTCGGCATCGCGGACGAGGAGGACGCCGAACTCCTCGCCGGGGACGCCTGGCGGCTCGCCGTCGACACCGGCCTCGTGGACATCGAGGAGGACGGGGACGCCGAGGACACCGACACCCCCGGCAGGGCCGCGCCCGGCGAGAACCTGGCGGTCGTCACCGGCGGCTCCCCGCAGGACGTCCTCGCGCTCTGGCTGGACGGCTTCGACGCCGTCTTCTCCGACGCCGTCGTCCCCGTCGTGGACGACCTGGAGGAGATGCTCGGCGAGGACGGGGCCGTCGACTTCGCGTCGCTCGACTGGGACCCCGACGCCGAGACCGAGTTCCTGGAGGGCGTGCTCGGCAACCTCTACCTGCTGACCGTCAGCGAGGGCGGACCGGGCGAGGGCCCGGTCCCGCTGCCCGCGCTCGCCGCCTCCATGGTCGTCCCCGACGACATGGGCGAACCCACCGACGACGTCCTGGAGCGGGTCTCCGACGCGATGATGCGCCTGGACGAGCAGTTCCGGCTGCTCGAACCCATCGGGCTCGTCGACTACCGGCCCGTGGACGAGGCCCTCATGGCCGAGGAGGGCGAGGAGCCCGCGCCGCCGGTGGACGAGGAGGACGTCACCCGGTACGGCATGGTCCGGCTCACCCCGCTCGGTCTGTACGGCGTGCGGGCCCGGATGCTGGAGGCCGGCGTGGACGCGCCCGCCGTCGGCGACCTGGCCGGCAAGGGCGCCGACGTCCTCCTCGACGGCATCACCGGCTACCCGGAGGCCGCCGCCCGCGCCGAGACCACCGCCTGGCTGGCCGGGCGCGCCCCCGTGGCCGCCGCCCGCGAACTCCTCGCCGCCGCCCGGGGCACCGACCCGGCCTCGCCGCTGCGGCGCCTCCACTGCCAGCAGGCGCTCGCCCTCGTCGGCCCGGAGGCGGAGCCGGCCGTCCGGGAGGTCCTGGACGACGCCCAGCTCGGCGGCCTCGCCCGGGTCTGGCTCGCCGAGCGCGGCGCGGGGGACGTGCCGGCACCCCCGGAGTCCATGATCTTCTGGCTGGCGATCGACACGATCGCGGCGCAGCTGGACGCGGACGGCGACCTCGCGGAGGTCCAGGAACTCGTCGAGGGGCTGACGGGCCGCCACAGCGGCTTCTTCGAGGCGGCCTGGCGGGTCGAGCACCCGGCGACGGCCGAGGTCCTGGAGGCGATGGGCCGCCTGCACCGGGACAAGGGCGCGGCGAAGGAGGCCCGCAAGGCCGCCTTCAAGGCCCGCTCGCGCACGGGCGGGCAGAGCGCCGGAGCCTGAGCGGGCGGGGACCCCCGGGGTCCGACGGCGCGTGGGGCGGGCGTTCCGGTGGAGTTCAGACGGAGTTCGCGCGGGCCCGGAAGGGTGGCGCGCGACACCGGACACCACAGGGGAGCGCGCACACCATGGCCCTCAACCGCAGAGACTTCACCCGGCGGTCCGCCGGCGCCGGGGCGGGACTCGTCCTCACCGGCGCCGTCGGGGCGCTGGCCACCGCCCCCGAGGCACTGGCCGCCGACGAGCCGGACGGTCACGGGACCGGCCGCGAAGAGGACGACGGCAAGGGGCACGCCCACCGGCTCGGCTACGGGCCGCTCGTCGCCGACCCGGACGGCCTGCTCGCGCTGCCCGAGGGCTTCACCTACCGGATCCTCACCCGCAGCGGCGTCACCCGCCTGGAGAGCGGCGAGTTCACGCCCTCGAACCACGACGGCACCGCCGCCTTCGCGGGCCCGCGCGGCACGACGTACCTGGTCAACAACCACGAGCTCAAGGGCCCGCGCTCCCGGTGGACCCACCCCGTCCCGCTCACCGACGGCCTCGTCTACGACCCCGCCGCGGCGGGCGGCTGCACCGTCGTCGAGGTCCACCGCGACGGAACCGTCGCCGAGTGGGTCGGCATCGCCGGCACCTCCACCAACTGCGCCGGCGGGCGCACCGCCTGGGGCACCTGGCTCACCTGCGAGGAGAACTCCGACCTCGCCGGCGTCAACGGCATGACCAGGGACCACGGGTACGTCTTCGAGGTCGACCCGTACGACCGCCGGGCCAACCGCGACCCGCGGCCGGTCAAGGCCTTCGGACGCTACGACCACGAGGCCGTCGTCATCGACCCCCGGCGCGGCCACGCCTACCTCACCGAGGACGCCGCCAAGCCCAACGGCCTCCTCTTCCGCTGGGTGCCGCCGCGCGGCTTCGAGCACGGGCGCGGGAAGCTGCGCACCCTCGCCGACGACGCCGGCGTGCTCCAGGCCTTCCGGTGCATCGACTCCCGGGGCCGGTTCGTCGACGACCTCTCGCGAGCCACCCGGATCGGCACGGTCTACGGCGTGGACTGGGTCGACGTGCCCGACCGGGACGCCCGCACCACCCCCGTCCGCGAGCAGTTCGGCCCGCACGAGGTGACCCGCGCCCGCAAGCTGGAGGGCATGTGGTGGGCCGACGGCGGCGCGTACGTCGTCTCCTCCTACGCGCGGCAGGAGTCCCCGGGCGCCTCCCACGACGGCCAGGTCTGGTTCTACGACCCCAAGCGCCGCACCCTCACCCTCAAGGTGCTGCTCGGCGTGAACGCCGCCCCCGACGAGGACGGCGCCTACGACGGCCCGGACAACATCACCGTCTCGCCGTACGGCGGACTCGTCATCGCCGAGGACGGCGAGGGCGTCCAGCACCTCTTCGGCGCCACCGGGTCGGGCCGCACCTACCCGATCGCCCGCAACGACCTCAACGACAGCGAGTTCACCGGCGTCGTCTTCTCGCCCGACGGCGCGACCCTCTTCGCCTGCGTCCAGAATCCGGGCATCATGGTGGCGATCACCGGCCCCTGGCGGCGCCAGCCGCGCCGCTGAACGACCGCCCGGACCAGGGACGTTGGACCCTGGCCAGTCCATGGACCGACATCTAACATGTCAGTCCATGGACGCACTGCGGCCCGTGGGCCGGACCCTGCTGCGCGACCGGGCGTACGAGTCCCTGCGCGAGGCCATCGTGCGCGGCGACCTCGCCCCGGGCGCCCCGCTCAAGGACGCCGACCTCGCCGAACGGCTCGGGCTCTCGCGCGCTCCCGTACGCGACGCCCTGGCCCGGCTCTGCGACGAGGGGCTCGTCGAGACCAAGCCGCAGAGCTACACCCGGGTCACCCGGCCGGTCAGCCGGATCGTGCGCGACGCCGCCTCGGTGGTGCGGGTGATGCACGAACTCGCCGCCAGGACCGGCGTGCCGCTCCTCGGCCCCGAAGGCATCCGGACCATGCGCGAGGCCAACGAGCGGTTCGCCGCCGCCGTCCGGGACTCGGACGTCGAGGCCGCCCTGGACGCCGACGACGCCCTCCACCAGGTCCTCGTCGTCGCCAGCGGCAACCACGCGGCCGCCGCCACCATCGCCCGCTACACCCCGCTGATCCGGCGCGTCGAACGGCGCCTCTTCGGCGACGCGGGCAGCTGCGGCTCCGCCGAGCTGCACACACGCCTCATCGACGCCTGTGAGGCGGGCGACGCGGAGGCCGCGGTGCGGGTCACCACCGAGATCTGGGCGGCCCTGGAACAGCTCGCGGACGAGGCCACCGAGGTGGCCGACGTCACCGGCATCCCCGCGCCCGCCGCGCCGTAGGCCACCGCCCGAGCCCGGGGCGCCGCCCGGCCGCCCGCTCCGCGCCCGGAGCCGTACCCCCGCCGGCCGGCACCGCGTCCGGCCGCCGGGCGGCGCCGCCGGGGCCGTACCCCTCAGGCCTCCCCGGCCCGCCGGAGCGGTACGCCGTCCCTACGGCCCGTCTGATCCGTCCCACCCTTCACCTGTCCCACAGTCCCGCCCCGCCGCCGGAACCCGGAACCCCCCGTCCCCCGCGCCCGGGAACCCGTCCGCGGCCGTCCCTCCACTCCCCGGGAGACCCCGTGCCGATCACCGACTTCGACCGCTACCCGCTCCTCTTCGGGCCCTCGCCGGTCCACTCCCTCGACCGGCTCACCCACCACCTCGGCGGGGCGACGCTGTGGGCCAAGCGGGAGGACTGCAACTCCCCGATCGCCTACGGCGGCAACAAGACCCGCAAGCTGGAGTACCTCGTCGCCGACGCCCTGGCCCGGGGCTGCGACACCCTGGTCTCCATCGGCGGCGTGCAGTCCAACCACACCCGCCAGGTCGCCGCCGTCGCCGCCCGCGCCGGACTGTCGTGCGTCCTCGTCCAGGAGAGCTGGGTCGACTGGCCCGACGCCGTCTACGACAAGGTCGGCAACATCCTGATCAGCCGCCTCGCGGGCGCCGACGTGCGCCTGGTCAGGGCCGGCTTCGGCATCGGGGTCAAGGAGAGCTGGGAGCGGGCGCTCGCGGAGGTCGAGGAGGCCGGCGGGAAGCCGTACGCGATCCCGGCCGGCGCCTCCGACCATCCCCTCGGCGGCCTCGGCTTCGCCCGGTGGGCCTACGAGGTGGCCGAGCAGGAACGGGAACTCGGCGTCTTCTTCGACACGGTGGTCGTCTGCTCGGTCACCGGCTCCACCCAGGCCGGCATGGTCGCCGGCTTCGCCGCGCTCGCCGAGGAGGGCGGCCCGGCCCGCCGGATCATCGGCATCGACGCCTCCGCCGAGCCCGCCGCCACCCGCGAGCAGATCACCCGGATCGCCCGGGGCACCGCCGCCCTCATCGGCGTCGAACGCGAGGTGACGGCCGCCGACGTGGAACTCGACGAGCGGTACCACGCGGGCGTGTACGGCGTCCCGGACGAGGCCACCCTCGACGCGATGCGGCTGGCCGCCCGCACCGAGGGGATGGTCACCGACCCCGTCTACGAGGGGAAGTCGATGGCGGGCCTGATCGACCTGGTGGAGCGCGGGGAGATCGGCCGGGACTCGACCGTGCTCTACGCCCACCTCGGCGGCCAGCCCGCCCTCAACGCCTACAGCGCCCTGTTCGCGTAGGGGAACGTCACCCGGCCGCCCGGCCCGCCCCCTCAGAGGGACTGGGCGGCCGGCTTCACCATGCCCCGCACCGTGCGGGACTTCACGAACTCGCCCATCGCCGTCATCTCCCACTCGCCGGAGAACTGCTTGATGAGCTTGGCCATCATGACGCCGGTCTGCGGCTCGGCCGTGGTCAGGTCGAAGCGGACCAGCTCCTCGCCGGTGGCCGCGTCCATGAGACGGCAGTAGGCCTTGGCGACCTCGGTGAACTTCTGGCCGGAGAAGGAGTTCACGGTGAAGACCAGGCCGGTGGCCTCGGCGGGGAGGCGGCCCAGGTCGACCACGATCACCTCGTCGTCGCCCGCGCCCTCGCCGGTGAGGTTGTCGCCGGAGTGCTTGATCGCCCCGTTCAGGATGGACAGCCTGCCGAAGTAACAGCTGTCCAGGTGGTTGCGCTGCGGCCCGTACGCGATGACGGAGGCGTCCAGGTCGATGTCCCTGCCCCGGTAGGCGGGCTCCCAGCCGAGGCCCATCTTGACCTGGGAGAGCAGCGGGCGGCCGCCCTTGACCAGGGAGACGGTCTGGTTCTTCTGGAGGTTGACCCGGCCCTTGTCCAGGTTGATCTTGCCGGTGGCGGCGGGGGCCGCCGGGGGAGCGGCCGGGGCCGGGGGAGCGGGGGCGGTGACCCGCGGGTCCACCGGGGGAGCCGCCGGCGGGGCGGGCGGCGCCGGTGGGGCGGCCGGGGTGACGGGGGCCGCGGCCGGAGCGGCGGCCGGCTCCTCGTCCACGCTGACACCGAAGTCGGTCGCGATGCCGGCGAGCCCGTCGGCGTACCCCTGGCCCACGGCGCGGGCCTTCCAGGCACCGTTGCGCAGGTAGACCTCGACGACGACCAGGGCCGTCTCCGTGCCCAGGCGGGGCGGGGTGAAGGTGGCGAGCACGGTGCCGTCGTCGGCGTTGCGCAGGGTGGCCGTGGGCTCGATGCCCTGGAAGGTCTGGCCGGCGGCGTCCGGGCTGGCGGTGACGACCACCCGCTCGACGCCGGCGGGCAGGGCGCCGGTGTCCACCAGGATCGCGTCGGGGGCGGTGCCGCCGCCGCCCCGGTAGGTGACACCGGGGCCGGAGGGCTGGTTGTAGAAGATGAAGTCGTCGTCCGAGCGCACCTTGCCGTCGGCGCCGAGCAGCAGGCCCGAGACGTCGAGCCGGACGGGCGCGGCGACGTCCACCGCCACGCGCACGGCGGTGAGAGGAATGTTCGAGCCGGGGGTCATAGCGGTCATGTGAGGGCTAACGATCCGGACGCCTTTGCCGTTCCCTTACCTTCGCCGTTTTCGGCCACCCCGGTGACGGCCGGCCGTGGCCGGGGCCGGGCCGTCGCGGGCATCCCGCCGTTCCCGGTCAGGTCCGTCATATGAATATTCTTTCGGACTGTGGGTGCTGTGGGTGGGAGCTCTTTTCGGACACGCGACGTCGACGAGGCGCGCCAGGAACTCGACGCGCGCTACTACGTCAGCCGGATGGCGGTCGTCGAACGGGACCGGCGCCCTTTCGCCGCGCGTTTCGACACCGTGGCGCTGGGGCCGCTGGTCATCGGCGACCTCAGCTGCGGGGCCGACGTGCGCATGAGCTTCGGCGAACTGGGGGCGTACCACGTCAACGCGCCGCTGAGCGGGCGGATGGAGATGCGCCAGGGCGGGGCGGGCCCGATCGTCGCCACCACCACCGAGGCGCTGCTCCTCGACCCGGCCGGCGACACCTTCCTGGACCGCTGGACCGGGGACTGCCGGACCCTGTCGGTGAAGGTCGGCGCGGCCGAACTCCGCGACCGCCTGGAGCGGCTGCTCGGCACCCCGCCGCGCGGTGCGCTCACCTTCGCGCCCCGCCTGGACATCTCGCGCGGCCCCGGCCTCAGCTGGGTGCGCCTCGCCCGCCAGGTGGCCTACGAGGCGCTCGCGGGCGACGGCCTGGCCCGGCACGAGCTGGTGGCGCGCCCCTTGCAGGAGGCGCTGCTCAACGGGCTGCTGCTGGCCGCCGAGCACCCCTGGCGCGAAGCCCTGGCCCACCCGGGCGAGCCGCGCCGCCCGGCCCCGGTCAAGCGCGCCATGGACGCGGTGCGCGAGCGCCCCGAACACCCGTTCACGACCACCGAACTCGCCGCGCTCGCCCGGGTGAGCGTGCGCCGGCTCCAGGAGTCGTTCCGGGAGTACGTGGGGATGTCCCCGATGGCGTACGTACGGGAGGTCCGGCTCGACCGGGTGCGGGAGGAGCTGCGGGCGGCGGCGCCCGACGAGGTGAGCGTGGGCGAGGTGGCCTGGCGCTGGGGCTTCACGCACCAGGGCCGGTTCGCCGCCCGCTACCGCGAGAAGTTCGGTGAGCCGCCGTCCCGGACCCTGCGCGCGGGGCGCTGATCCAGGAGGTGTGCGCCCCGGCGTGCGCGCCCGCGCACCCACCGGTCGCGTTATCCGGACAGGGGCCGCGTTCCGGGGATCGCGATGATCTTCGCGGGCGCCTACCGTGAGCGGGTCCGGTCTGCCAGCGCGACCGTGACCCGGGCCCCGGCCGGATCCCCCCGTATCGTCCGGCCGGGCCTGAGTAACCACCGCCGCGCGGGCCGCGCGCCGGGCTCAGTGCGGCCAGCGCGGCGGGTTCACGCAGAAGTGGCCGCCCAGGTACAGGTCGTCGGCGCTCCCGGGTTCGGGCAGGCCCTTCTCGGCGATCAGCTTCCCGGCGAACTCCTCGGAGTCGTCCCGCGGCGCGTAGCCGAGCGCCCGGGCGGTGGAGAGGTCCCACCAGGTGCGGGTGTTGGCCGAGGAGCCGTACACCACCGTGTGGCCGACGCCCTCGGCGGTGAGCGCCGCGTGCAGCAGCCGGGCACAGTCGGCGGGGCTCAGCCACATGGAGAGCATGCGGACCGAGGTGGGTTCGGGGAAGCAGGAGCCGATGCGGACGGAGACCGTCTCCACGCCGTGGAGGTCCCAGTAGAGCTGGGCCAGGTCCTCGCCGAAGCACTTGGAGAGGCCGTAGAAGGTGTCGGGCCGGTGCGGGGTGTCCACGGGGACGGGCGGCTCGCCCTCGCGCGGGCGCCGGGTGAAGCCGACGGCGTGGTTGCTGGAGGCGAAGACGACGCGCGGCACGCCCTCCTCGCGGACGGCCTCGTAGAGGTGGTGGAGGCCGGTGATGTTGGCGGCCACGATCTTCTCGAACTCGGCCTCCAGGGAGATGCCGGCGAGGTGCACGACCGCGTCGGCGCCGCGGACCGCCTCGCGCAGGGCCGCGCGGTCCGCGAGGTCGGCGACGATCGCGTCCGGGGCGCCGGGGACGGGGACGGCGTCGAGGAGGCGGAGCTCGTATCCGTACGCGGGCAGCAGCTCCCGCATCAGCGTGCCGACGCCGCCGGCGGCGCCGGTGAGCAGGAGGGTGCGGGGTGCGGGCATGGAGCGGTCTCCTCCGTCGAGCGGCCGTGGGACGGGTGCGCCGGAAGGCCGGTGAGCGGCCGTGCGCGGATGAAAGGGCGTCATTCTGAGCGCCATTCACATCCATGGACACGCTAGGGAGCGGGCCGACAGGGCGTCAAGACTCCGCGATACGGCGGGTTCGCTCCTTGACCGGCCGATCGGGGCTGTTCTAGCGTGCGGGAGGTCAGCGTTCATGCATATGGATGACAGTCATAAACGTGCACGACGGACTTCTCTGGGAGCGCCCGTGACCACTGCCCCGCTCGCCGACCGGCTCGACGGCCTGCTGTTCTTCCCCGTCACCGCCTTCGGACCGGACGGCTCCGTCGACCTCGACACCTTCCGGGCCCACGTCCGGGCCGGTGTCGAGGCGGGCGCCGCCGCCGTGTTCGCCTGCTGCGGCACCGGCGAGTTCCACGCCCTCACCCCGGAGGAGTTCCACGTCTGCGTCGCCGCCGCCGTCGAGGAGACCGCGGGCCGCGTCCCCGTCGTCGCCGGCACCGGCTACGGCACCGCCCTCGCGATCCGCTACGCCCGGCTCGCCGAGGAGGCCGGCGCCGACGGGCTCCTCGCCATGCCCCCGTACCTCGTCGTCCCCGACCAGGCCGGGCTGCTCCGCCACTACACCGAACTCGCCGCCGCCACCCCGCTCGACGTCATCGTCTACCAGCGGGACAACGCGGTCCTCACCCCCGCCACCGCCGTCGCCCTCGCCCGCACCGAAGGCGTCGTCGGCCTCAAGGACGGCCTCGGCGACCTCGACCTGATGCAGCGGATCGTCAGCGCCGTCCGCGCCGAGGGCCTGGACCTGCTCTACTTCAACGGGCTGCCGACCGCCGAACTCACCGGCCCCGCCTACCGGGCCCTCGGCGTCCGCCTCTACTCCTCCGCCGTCTTCTGCTTCGCCCCCGACCTCGCCCTCGCCTTCCACCGCGCCCTCGCCGCCGGTGACGAGCCCACCGTCCGCCGGCTCATCGACGGCTTCTACCGCCCCCTCGTCGAACTCCGCTCCCAGGGCCGCGGATACGCCGTCTCCCTCGTCAAGGCGGCCGTCCGGATGGGCGGCCTCGACGTCGGCCCCGTCCGGCCCCCGCTCAGCGAACCCGCCCCCGCCCACCTCGACGCCCTCGCCCGCCTCCTCGACGACGGCCGGGCCCTCCTGAAGGAGACCGGCGCGTGAGAACCGGAGCCTTCCTCTACCCCTGGGACGTGGACGGCGACCCCGCCGCCCCCGACCTCCTCGCCGGCCTCGGCCTGGAGCAGGTCACCCTCGCCGCCGCCTACCACTCCACCCGCGCCCTCAGCCCCCGCCACCCCGCCCACCGCGTCGTCACCGCCGAACACGCCGCCGTGCTCTACCCGCCGGACCCCGCCCGCTGGGCCGGCCGCGCCCTGCGCCCCTTCCCGGCCGGCGACTGGGCTTCCGGCGACGCCTACGGCCGGGCCGCCGAAGCCCTCGCCGCCACCGGCCTGGAGGTCCACAGCTGGGTCGTCCTCGCCCACAACTCCCGCCTCGGCGCCGCACACCCCGAGACCTCCGTCGTCAACGCCCACGGCGACCGCTACCCCTGGGCCCCCTGCATCGCCCGCCCCGACGTCCGCGCCCTGCTCGTCGGCCTCGCCGCCGAGGCCGCCGTCCGCCCCGGCGCGGCCGGCACCGAACTGGAGTCCTGCGGCTGGTACGGCCTCGCCCACCTCCACGCCCACGACAAGACCTCCGGCGTCGCCCTCGGCGGCGACCGCGAGCAGTACCTGCTGTCCCTCTGCTTCTGCCCCCACTGCCAGGAGGGGTACGCCACCGAGGGCGCCGACCCGGAGGAACTCGCCGCCGCCGTGCGCCGCGCCCTCGCCCCCGTCTGGGCCGGCACCGGCCCCGCGGGCGCCCTCGGCGACCTGGAAGCCCCCGCCCTCACCTGGCGTGCCCGGACCGCCCGCTCCTTCCAGGAGGCCGCCGTCGCCGCCGTACGGGCCGCCGCCCCGCCGGGCTTCCGCGTCCTCCTGCACGCCGACCCCGACCCGTACCGCTGCGGCGCCGACGCCGGCACCGACCCCGCCCACGTCCTGGGCCTCGCCGACGGGGTGGTCGCCCGCCCGCCGAAGGTCGCCGCCTTCGCCGCCCACGCCCGCCCCGGCACCGTCCTCGCCGCCAACCTCCCCGTCGTCACCGGCATGGGCGGCGCCCCCGCGCGGCTGGCGGCGGACGCCGGGCGGGCCCGGGCCGACGGCGCCACCGAACTCCGGCTCTACCACGCGGGACTCGCCTCCGACGAGGACCTCGCGGCCGTCCGCACCGCCCTGAGGGAACTCGGCTGATCCAACGGGCCCGGCCGCACGAGGCCGGGCCCGACGGCACCGGCCACGGCCCGCCTCACCAGGCCAGGTCCTCCAGCGCGTCCAGGTCGGGCGTCGGCACCTCCGGTTCGGCGCCCTGCGGCCCCACCGACAGCTCCGCCCAGATCGTCTTGCCCCGGCGCCCGTACCGGGTGCCCCACCGCTCCGCGTACTGCGCGACCAGGTACAGGCCCCGGCCGCCCTCGTCCGTCGTCGCCGCGTGCCGCAGGTGCGGGGAGGTACTGCTGCCGTCCGAGACCTCGCAGATCAGCCGCCGGTCGTACAGCAGCCGCACCCGCACCGGGTCCGCCCCGTACCGCACCGCGTTCGTGATCAGCTCGCTCAGGATCAGCTCCGCCGTGAACGCCAGGCCCTCCAGGCCCCAGTCGGCCAGCTTCTCCGCCGCCGCGTTCCGCACCGGCGACACCGCCGACGGGTCGCGGACCACGTCCCACTCCGCGATCCGCTCCCGGTCGAGCAGCCGGGTCCGCGCCACGAGAAGCGCGATGTCGTCCCGGGGCGCCGGGGACAGCAGGGTGGCCAGGACGTCCGCGCAGGTCTGCTCCGGGCTCCGGTCGGGGGAGGCCAGCGTCGACCCCAGCAGCCCGTACCCGGTGTCCAGGTCCCGGCCGTGGTCCTCCAGCAGACCGTCCGTGAAGAGCACCAGCTTGCTGCCTTCCGCCAGTCGCAGCTCCGTCGCCTCGAACGGCGCCTCCCCGAGCCCGAGCCCGAGCGGCAGCCCCGGCGCCAGCGCGGGGAACTCCACCCGCCCGTCCGGGCCCACCACCGCGGGACCCGGATGCCCCGCGCTCGCCATCGTGCAGAGCCCCGACGCCGGGTCGTAGATCGCGTACAGGCAGGTGGCGCCGGTGATGCCTTCCTCCCGCCGCCGGCCGTTCCCGCCCTCGGCCTCCGCAGCCCCCTGCTCGTCGATCCGCCCCGTCAACTCGTCCAGATGGCCCAGGAGTTCATCCGGCGGCACATCGAGGGTCGAGAAGTTGTGCACCGCCGTCCGCAGCCGCCCCATCGTCGCCGCCGCGTGCAGCCCGTGCCCCACCACGTCCCCCACCACCAGCGCCACCCGCGCCCCCGGCAGCGGGATCACGTCGAACCAGTCGCCACCCACCCCCGCCGTCGCCGGCAGATAGCGGTACGCCACCTCGACCGCGTTCTGCTCCGGCAGCACCCGCGGCAGCAGGCTCCGCTGCAGCGTCACCGCCATCGCGTGCTCGCGCGTGAACCGGCGGGCGTTGTCGATCGCCACCGCCGCCCGCGCCGCCAGCTCCTCCGCGAACGACAGATCCTCCTCCCCGTACGGCTCGGGGGTGTCCGCCCGCCAGAAGTTCGCCATCCCCAGCACCACCCCCCGGGCGAGCAGCGGCACCGTCAGCAGCGAGTGCATCCCGTACGCCAGCGCCTGCGCCGCCCCCTCCGGATCCTGCGCCCGCCAGCCCTCCGCCGACGCCAGCTCCGCCTCCACCACCGCGTGACCCGTCGCCAGGGCCCGCGCCATCGGCGTGCTCGGCACCTGGAACCGCACCATGTCCCCGACCGGCTGCAGCGGCTGCTCCGGCCGCAGCCCGCTCAGCGCCGTCCGCCGCATCTCCGCCGCGCCAGCCTCCGCGGGCGGCGGCTCCTCCCCGCGCAGCACCGGCTCCAGGAGCTCCACCGTCACGAAGTCCGCGAACCGCGGCACCGCGACCTCCGCCAGCTCCTCGGCCGTCCGCACCACCTCCAGGGTCGTCCCGATCCGCACCCCCGCCTCGTACAGCAGCTGGAGCCGCCCCCGCGCCACCGCCGCCCGGCCGGAGAGCGCGGCCAGCTCGGTGGTGTCCCGCATCGTCATCACGCTCCCCGAGGCGGTGCCGTCCGGGACCGTGGACCGCACGCTCACCGCGAGGAGCCGGTCACCCGCCCGGTGGACCTCGTCCGTCGCCGTCCGGCCCGACTCCAGGAGTTCGACCGTACGGGGATCCAGACCCAGCTCCGAGACGTGCCGCCCCTCCGCCTCCGCGCCCAGGCCCAGCAGCCGCCGCGCCTCGTCGTTCGCGAGCAGCAGCCGCCGGTCCGCCCCCACGATCAGGACGCCCTCGCGCACGGCGTGCAGCACCGCCTCGTGGTGCTCCTTCATCCGGGTCATCTCCGCCGGGCCCAGCCCGTGCGTCTGCCGCCGCAGCCGCCGGCTCACCAGCGCCGCCCCGCCCACCGCGAGCACCAGGGCGCCCGCCGCCGCACCCGCCAGCAGCGGCACCCGGCCCTCCACCGCCTCCGCGATGCTCTCCACCTCGATGCCGCTGGTGACCATGCCGACGATCCGGCCCCGGTCGTCCTCGATGGGCACCACGGCCCGCACCGCGTCGTTCGGCGCGCCCCGGAACAGTTCCGTGAACGACTCCCCGTCCACCGACGCCCGGGTCAGGTCCCCGGTGGCCATGCGGCCGATCAGCGACGGGTCCGAGTCCGTGTACCGGCGCCCCGCGGTGTCGAGGACCGCGATGAAGTCGACCCCGGTGGCCAGCCGCGTCCGCTCCGCCCGCTCCTGGAGCACCGTCGTCGGATCGGGCGAGGTCACCGCCTCGTCCACGCCGGGCGCCTTGGCGAAGGCCTCCGCGACCGCCAGCGAACGGATCCGGGCGTCCCGCTCGGTGTCCTGCCGGGCCTGGTGGAGCGTCACCAGCACCGCCGCCACGATCACCAGGAGCGCGATCAGCGCCTCCAGGGCGAAGACCTGCCCCGCCACGCTCCGCAGGCCCGTCCCGCGCTCCGGGCCCACGGGCCGGCGCGCACCCCGCCCCCGGCCCCGGCCGGCCGCGTGCCGGCGGGCCCGGCCGCTCATCCCGTGCTCCGGGCCACGAGCAGCGCCACGTCGTCCGGCGCGCCGGGCCGCCGCAGCGCCCGCAGCAGCCGGTCACAGGTCTCCTCCAGCGGCCCGCGCGACTCGTCGAGCAGCCGCACCAGCAGCGCGAGCCGTTCGTCGATGGCCGCGTCCCGGGTCTCGATCAGCCCGTCCGTGTAGAGGACCAGCAGGTCCCCGGGCAGGAAGGGCACGCGCGCCGTACGGAACACCCCGCCGCCCACCCCCAGCGGCAGGCCCGACGACACCCGTACCAGCTCGGCCGGACCGTCCGCCGGGACCCGGACGGGCGGCAGATGGCCCGCGTTCGCGATCCGCAGCCGCCCCCGGCGCGGATCGTGCACGGCGAAGAGGCAGGTGGCGATGTAGTGCTCCAGACCGGCGGTGATCCGGTCCAGGTGCCGCAGCACCTGCGCGGGGGAGAGGTCCAGGTCGGCGAAGGCGCAGGTGGCCGTCCGCAGCCGGCCCATCGTCGCCGCCGCGTCGATGCCGCTGCCCATCACGTCACCGACCACCAGGGCCGTCTTCTCGTCGGGCAGCTCGATCACGTCGTACCAGTCACCGCCCACCTCGCTCGACGCCTGCGCCGGCTGGTAGCGGACCGCCACCTCCAGGCCCGCCGGCTCCGGCGGCTTCCCGGGCAGCAGGCTGCGCTGGAGCGTCACCGCCGAGTTCCGCACGCTCTGGTACCAGCGCGCGTTGTCGATGCTGACCGCCGCCCGCGCGGCCAGCTCCGTCGCGAGCAGCACGTCGTCCCGGTCGAACGGCAGCGGGTTGCGGTCCCGCTTGAGGTCGAGCGCGCCGAGCACCTCGCCCCGCGCGATCAGCGGCACCGCCAGGTACGAATGGACCCCGGCCCGGGCCAGCCGCTCCGACGCCTGGGGGTCGCGGGCGATGCGGGGCAGGTCCTCGGGCCCCACCCGCTCCACCAGGACCGGCAGGCCCGTGTGCACGCACCGGGTGACCAGCCGGTCCTCCCCGTACATGGCCACCGCCCCCGGCGGGTCCGCCGCGGGCAGCGCCTCCGTCCGGTGCGCGGCCTTCACCGCCAGCGCCCGGAAGAGCGCGGGCCCCTGCTCGGGGGCGCCCGGCCGGCGCAGTGCCAACACCGAGTCGAGCACGTCGACGGCGGCGATGTCCGCCAGCTCCGGCACCACCACCCCGGCCAGCTCGTCGGCGGTCCGCTCCACCTCCAGGGTCGTGCCCACCCGGGCCGAGGCGTCCGCGACGAACGCCAGGCGCCGCCGGGACCGGTCCGCCTCGGCGTCCGCCCGGTGCCGCTCGGTCACGTCGATCACCGAGGCGGCCACCCCGAGGATCCGGCCCTCGGCCCCCTCCAGCCGGTAGAAGGAGACCGACCAGGCGCGCTCGCCCTCGTCCGGCGCGTTCGAGGCCCGCCCCACCACGGGGCGGTCGAGCAGCGGCGCGCCGGTGGCGAGCACCGTGCGCGCCGCTTCCTCCAGCGCCTCGGCCTCGGGCCACGGCATCAGGTCGCCGATCCGCCGCCCGATGTGCCGGGCGGCCGGCACGCCGTCGATCCGCTCCAGGGTCGGGTTCACCAGGACGTAGCGCAGGTCGGTGTCGAGCACGGCGAGCCCGATGGGGGACTGGGAGACCAGCCGGTCGGAGAGGGCGAGCTCGGTCTCCACGCGGGCGACGGCCGCCCGGTCGGCGGCGATGCCCAGCGCGTACAGATCGCCGAGGTCGTCGGTGAGCCGCATGTTGCGGAACTCCACGCGCCGGGTCGTGCCGTCCTTGTGCCGTACGGGAAAGGTGCCCGCCCAGGTGGAGCCCTCGGTGAGGACCTCGCGGAAGAGGCGGATCGCCTCGTCCCGGTGCTCGGGGCCGACGATCAGCCGGGCCGCGTAGTGCCCGAGGGCCTCGTCGGCGCGGTAGCCGAACAGCTCCTCGGCCTGCGGGCTCCACAGCACGATCCGGCCGCGGCCGTCCAGGACGACCGCCGCCACGCCGAGGACGTCGAGGAGCCCCCTGCCGTCGAAGGGCACGCCGGCCCTTCCTCCGAAGGGCGCACCGGCCCGGCCCTCCGTCCCCGGGAAGGAACCGGCCGTCACTGTGCCCTCCTCCCGCCGTGCCCGCCCGTCTCCCTCCATGCTCCCCGCCGCCCGGTCGCCCCGCACCACGGAGACGGCCGTACGGCGGGCGGGACGGGCCGGGTCCGCCCGGGCCACGGGTCCCGGCTCAGGCCGCGGGGGCGCCGCGCCGCCTCTCGTACCGCAGCGCGGCGCCGGTCGCCAGCGCGCCGAGCCCTTCCCACAGGCCCACGCCCAAGAACCCGGCCGGGGCGCGGCCGGTCACGACGGCCAGGGTGAAAACGGCGCAGGTCAGCAGTCGGAACGGCACCGTCCAGCGGAAGAAGGCCTTCCAGTCGGCGAGCGCGGCCAGGAGGTAGTACACGCCCATGTTGAGCGCCGCCATCGAGGAGGCGGTCAGGAACACCAGGGTGTGGTCGCCCGCCGCCCGGCCGCCGGCCGGCACCGGCGCGAAGCCCATCACGGTGAGCAGCGCGTCCGGGACGGCCAGGCCCACCACACCGAGCACCGCGGCGAGCGCGCCGAAGACCGCCATGGTCCAGCCGGACAGGGAACGGGGCAGGCGCACGGCGGTCCTCCGCGGGATCGGGACTCGGTTCGAAAGCGTGCTCGGATGCCGAGCGCCACCCTGCATACCGTGTGACCGGCCCCCGGGGCCAATCCGGCCCAGGGTCACGTCACTTCAGGGCCGCCGCCATCATCTTCCGGGCCACCGGCGCCGCCAGGCCGTTGCCGCTGACCTCGGACCGGGCCGCGCCGGAGTCCTCGATCAGCACCGCCACGGCGACCTGCTTCCCGGTCGCCGGGTCCTTCGCGTACGAGGTGAACCAGGCGTAGGGCGTGCTGCTGTTGTTCTCGCCGTGCTGCGCGGTGCCCGTCTTGCCGCCGACCTCGACCCCGGGCAGCGCCGCGTTGGTGCCCGTCCCCCGCTCCACGACCGTCCGCATCGCCTCGCGCAGCTGCCGCGCGGTCGAGGCGGACACGACCCGGGTCGTGTCCCCGTCCCGGTACGTGGTGAGGGGGTCGCCGTCGGAGTCGACCACCTGCGCGACCATGTGCGGGGCGGCCAGCAGACCGTCGTTCGCGAGGACCGCCGACACCATCGCCATCTGCAGCGGGGTGGCCGTCACGTCGAACTGGCCGATGCCGGTGAGCGCCGTCTGCGCCGGGTCCATGCCCGAGGGGTAGACGCTCGCGTAGGCGCGGACCGGGACGTCCCGCTCGGTGTCGTTGAAGCCGAACTTCTCCGCCATGGCCCGCAGCCTGTCCTGCCCGAGGTCGGCGGCCATCTTCGCGAAGACGTTGTTGCAGGAGTACCGGAGCGCGGTGCGGATCGTGGCGTTCTCGCACGGTGCCGAGGCGTTCTCGTTCGGCAGCACCGTGCGGGTGTGGGGCAGGGTGTACGGGTCGGGGCTCGCCGTCGCCGTGTCCACCGAGGCGTACAGCCCCTCCTCCAGGGCCGCCGCGGCGACGACCAGCTTGAAGGTGGAGCCGGGCGGCAGCGGCTGCCGCAGCGCCCGGTTGACCATCGGCTTGTCCGGGTCACCGGTCAAATCCCGCCAGGCCTCCCCGTCCGCCGTCCCGGCGATCCGCGAGGGGTCGTAGGACGGGGTGGAGACCATGCCGAGGATCCGCCCGGTGGCCGGGTCGATCGCGACGGCCGCGCCCTTCTTGTTCCCGAGGGCCCGGTAGCCGGCCTTCTGCACCTCCGGGTCGATCGTGGTGAGCACGGTGCCCGGCTCCCGCTGCCGCCGGGTGAGCGCGTCCAGCGGGTTCTTCAGCCGGTCGTCGGTGCCGTCCAGGACGTCGGCGTAGATGCCCTCCAGCTGCGTGGCGCCGTACGCCTGCGAGCTGTAGCCGGTGACCGCCGCGTACAGCTCGCCGTCGGTGTAGGTGCGCTTGTACGCGAGATCGCCGCCCTTCGTCCTGGTCGAGCCGGTGACCGGCGTGCCGGCCACGACGATGTTCCCGAGCGGCTGACCGTACTGCGCGATCGTCTTCCGCCGGTTCTTCTGGTCGTTCGCGAGCGCCTTGGCCTCGTACGCCTGCACCCAGGTGGCCCGGCCGAGGAGGGCCAGCACCAGGAGCAGGGCGAAGACGGAGGCGCGCCTGATCGTCTTGTTCATCGCACCTGTCGGGACGAACGGGCCGGTACGGGGCGTTCCGGAATCCCCCGATTCTCAGCGAACCTTCATGTCCGCCCGGGCGCGCGGCCGGACCACGGCGGCGCTCAGCGCACCCCCACGAACCCCGACTCGTACGCCAGGATCACCGCCTGCGTCCGGTCCCGCGCCCCCGACTTCGCCAGGACCGCCGCCACGTGCGTCTTGACCGTCGCGGCCCCGACGCCCATCCGGTCCGCGATCTCCGCGTTGGTCAGCCCCTTCGCCACCAGCCGCAGCACCTCCGCCTCCCGCTCGGTGAGCCGCCCCACCCACGGCGGGGCCGCCGGCGGACGGCGCCGGGCGTGCTCGGCGGCCAGACCCCGGACGGCCGCCGGATAGAGCAGCGAGTCGCTCCGCGCCACCAGCCGCACCGCCGCCACCAGCTCCTCGGCCGCCGCCCGCTTGAGCAGGAACCCGGCCGCGCCCACGCGCAGCGCGTCGTACACGTACGCGTCGTTCTCGAAGGTCGTCACGACCACGATCCGGGGCGGGTCCGGCATCCCGCCGAGGATCTGCTCGGTGGCCCGGATGCCGCCGACCTCCGGCATCCGCACGTCCATGAGGACCACGTCCGGCCGGCGCTCGCGCACCACCGACACCGCCTCGGCACCGGTGGACGCCTCCCCGACCACCTCCAGGCCGGGCTCCGCGTCGAGGATGACCCGCAGGGCCGTCCGCACCATCCGCTCGTCGTCGGCCAGGACGATCCGGACCGGGGCGCTCACCGGGGGATCCTGACCGCGAGGCGCCACACGCCGTCCACCGGTCCGGCCCCGGCGGTGCCGCCGAGCAGCCGGGCCCGCTCCGCGACACCGCGCAGGCCGTGCCCGCCGCCGGGCCGGGTGACCGGCGGCCGGCCGGACAGGGGGTTCTCCATGGTGATCTCCACTTCCTCGTCGTGGACGCCGACCCGTACCGTCACGGGCGCGCCGCGGGCGTGCCGGGCCGCGTTCGTCAGGCCTTCCTGGACGATCCGGTACGCCTCCCGGGACAGCGCCTCCGGTACGCCGGCGGGGGCGCCGGTCACGGTCAGCGCCACGTGTGGCCCGGCCCCCCGCACCAGCGCCTCCAGGGCGTCGAGCCCCGGCCCCGGTCCGGCCCCGCCGGGCTCGTCGGGGTCGCCGCGCCGCAGCAGGCCGAGCACCCAGTCCAGCTCCCCGACGGTGCGCCGGGTGGTCTCCTCGATCGCGGTCAGCGCCTCCCGCACGAACTCCAGGTCCGTGCCCCCGGCCTCCAGCACCCGGCGGGCCGCGCCCGCCTGCAGGGTCACGGCGCTCAGGGCGTGACCGACCGAGTCGTGCAGCTCCCGGGCCAGCCGGTTGCGCGACTCGGCCTCGGCGGCCCGCCGTTCCGCCGCCACGAGCCGGTCCGCCGGACTCGGTCCCAGCAGCACGGGCGCCAGCTTCGCGAGCAGGGCCCCGGCGGCGGCGGCCACGGCGGCGAGCGCGAGCAGCATCAGCAGCCCGGCCGGCAGCGCCGCCCAGACCCAGCCCGCCCGGTCCAGGCCCCAGAAACGCCCGAGTTCGGACCGCCGCAGGCCCGGGGAGAACGGCAGCGCCGCCACCGCCACGGCGAACGGCGGCAGTGCCAGCGTCGCCCCGGCGACCAGCGCCCCGGCCCCCACGTGGAGCGTGAACCAGCCCGCCGCCCGGGCCTTCGCCTCCCGGCCGCGCGCCGGACCGTCCGCGAACCGGTCCGCCGGCACCCCGCACAGCGCCCGCGCCGCCGCCACCGACAGCGGCCGGGCGGCGGGGAACAGCGCGGTCACCGCCGCCGGCGGCAGCCCGACGGCGTACGCCCCGAGTTGTACGGCGAGGCTGCCCGAGAAGAGGCCCGGCGCGCCCAGCAGCGGCCCCGTCACCACGGTGCCGACCAGCCAGTACGGCATGAACAGCGCGCCGCCCAGGATCAGATGCAGCCACCGCAGCCGCGCCCGCTGCCCGAACAGGGCGTCCGCGCACCGCCTCACGCCTCGGCGCTCCGCCGCCGCAGGAGGACGGCCACGCACGCGGCGAGCAGGAACCCGGTGATCATGTCGCCAGCGTAGGTCAGGCGGGTCAGCGCCGTGACCGCCGTGTCCGGACCGGTCTCCGGCAGCAGCGAGACCAGCGACAGGTAGGCGCCCCAGCAGCCGACCGCGGCCGAGGCGGTCCAGGCCACGGCGAGGGTGGAGCGCACGCGCCACCGGGCCGGGCGCCGCAGCACGAGGAGGAGGGCGGCCGTGACGGCGAGGACGAGGAAGGCGAACCGCTGCGCCTCCAGGACGTGGAAGTCGGCGTCGCGACCGGCGATCTGCGCCGGGGACAGGCCCGTGTCGGCACCGCACAGCCACAGCAGGTGGACGCTCGCGGGGAACAGCGCGAGCAGCGCTCCGGCCGCGGCGGCGGCCCGGACCCCGGGCCCGCCGAGCCGGGCGGACAGGTCACCGAGCCGGCCGCGCCAGACCCGGCCCCAGCGGTCCCTGGCGTACAGCGCGAACAGGGTGCCGAGGGCGACACCCTGGAGAATGAACCCGCCGTAGACGACGGCGAACACCCAGGGCTCCAGGAACGGCTCGCTCGGCGCGGCGGCCCGCTCGTCGCCGGTGAGGAGGCCCGCGAGGAGCTGGGCGGGATAGCCGGTCATGATCGGGACGAGGAGGCCGGTCGCCGCCCACATCGGCGGGGCGAGCAGCCAGGCGGGCACCCGGCGGCCCCAGGCCTGGGTGAGCAGCAGGGCGAGGACCACCACGAGGACGTCGGCGGCCACGGTGAGCGCGTTGACGCCGGCGAGCAGCCCGCGGTTCTCCAGGAGCACGCTCCCGGCCGGGATGCCGGTCTCGCCGCCGGCGATCCAGACGGCCTTGAGCGAGACGTACGGGACGCAGGCGGCGACCGCGAGCGCGCGCAGCGCCCGGCGGGCGGGGCCCGGACGGGTGCCGGAGGAAGCGGCGGCGGGGGTGAGGGACGGGATCGTCATGGCTTCACGCTCCCGCGCCGGGGCCCGCCCGCGCCTCCTGCCCACCGGTGAACCGCCTCCGCCGCGCGGGGGAGACGCCTCTCCGACCCCCGGGGGTGGCGGGCGCCGCCGGTCAGAGGCGGCGGGTGGCGAGGGTCAGCCGGTCCCGGGCGTCGAACAGGGCGTCCTTGATCATCTGCTCGTGGGCGGGGGTGAGGCGCGCCACCGGCACCGAGCAGCTGATCGCGTCCCGCGCCGGGGTCCGGTAGGGGATCGCGACACCGAAGCAGCGCAGCCCCAGCGTGTTCTCCTCGCGGTCCACGGCGAAGCCCTGCTCACGGATGACACGCAGCTCCTCGATGAGCCGCTCGCGGTCGGTGATCGTGTGCTCGGTCAGCGCGGGCAGGGTCTCCGGCAGCAGCTTGCGCACCTGCTCGTCGGTGTGGGTGGCGAGCAGTGCCTTGCCGAGCGAGGTCGAGTGCGCGGGGAGCCGGCGGCCGACCCGGGTGAACGGCCGCAGGTAGTGCTGGGACTGGCGGGTCGCAAGGTACACCACGTTGGTGCCGTCGAGGCGGGCCAGGTGGATGGTCTCGGTGGTGTCGTCGGAGAGCCGGTCCAGGGTGGGGCGGGCGGCGGCCACCACCTCGTCGCCGTCGATGTACGAGGTGCCGACGAGCAGGGCGCGGACGCCGATGCCGTACCGGGTCCCGGTGGAGTCGGTCTCCACCCAGCCCAGCTCGACCAGAGTGCGCAGCAGCATGTACAGGCTGGACTTGGGGTAGCCGACGGCCTCCTGGACGGCGGCGAGCGAGTGCATGCCGGGGCGGCCCGCGAAGTATTCGAGCAGCTCCACGGTCCGCACCGCGGACTTCACCTGTGCCCCACCCGCGTCTGCAGTCGCCATGACCCTCGCCCCTCTTCCGTTGTCCGTATAGAGTCCCGCACAGATGCGTTCATCTACGGGAACTGTGTTCAGAATAGCGAACAGGGGCGTAGTGGTGGCAGCAGAACCAGTGTGGAGTGTGGACCCCCGGACGGGGAAGCCGCGCGAACAAGTCGCCGTCGAGGCCGCGGCCGGGGAGGTCGACCGGGCCGTACGCGCCGCCCACGGCGTCCGCGACAGCCTGGCCGACCGGGCCGTACGGGCCGGCCTCCTGCGCACGGCGGCCGACCTCCTCGACGAGGCCGGCGAGCAGGTCGTCGCCACGGCCGACGCCGAGACCGCCCTCGGGCCCGTCCGCCTCACCGGCGAACTCGCCCGCACGACCGCCCAGTTGCGGTCCTTCGCGGAGGTCGTGGAGGAGGGCTCCTACCTCGACGTGCGGATCGACGCGCCCGACCCGGACGCGGTGCCGCCCCGGCCCGATCTGCGCCGCATGAAGATCCCCCTCGGCGTCGTCGCCGTCTACGCCGCCAGCAACTTCCCGCTCGCCTTCTCCGTCCCCGGCGGCGACACCGCCAGCGCCCTCGCCGCCGGCTGCCCGGTGGTGATCAAGGCCCACCCCGACCACCCGGCCACCTCCGAACTCTGCGCCTCCCTGCTGCGCCGGGCCGCCGTCAAGGCCGGGCTGCCCGAGGAGGTCGTCGGCCTGGTCCACGGCTTCGACGCGGGCGTCGCACTCGTCCGCCATCCCCTCGTGGCCGCCGCCGGGTTCACGGGTTCGGTACGCGGCGGGCGGGCCCTCTTCGACGCCGCCGCCGCCCGGCCCGTCCCCATCCCCTTCCACGGCGAACTCGGCTCCCTCAACCCGGTCGTGGTCACCCCGGCCGCCGTCGAGGAGCGGGCCGAGGAGATCGGCGCGGGCCTCGCCGCCTCCATGACGCTGGGCGCCGGGCAGTTCTGCACCAAGCCGGGCTTCGTCCTCGCCCCCGGCGGCGAGGCGGGCGACCGCCTCCTCGACGCCCTCACCGAGGGCGTCGCCGCCGCCGGCCCGGCCGTCCTGCTCGACCACCGGATGCGGGACGCCTTCGTCGCCGGGACGGCCGAACGCGCCGCCCTCGACGGTGTGGAGGCGCCGGTCGTGCCCGGCGCGGCCGGACAGCACACCGTCGGCGCCGGCGTCCTCACCGTCGACGCGGCCCGTCTCGCCGGGGAGGACCACGCGCTCCTCCTGGAGGAGTGCTTCGGCCCGGTCACCGTCGTCGCCCGCTACACCGCCCCCGAGGAGGCGCACGCCGTCCTCGGCCGGCTGCCGGGCAACCTCACCGCCACGCTGCACACGGCGGAGGCCGGCGAGGACGACACCGCCGCCCCCTTCCTCACCGCCCTGACGCCGCTCGCCGGCCGCGTCCTCGTCAACGGCTGGCCCACCGGCGTCGCCGTCGCCCCCGCCCAGCACCACGGCGGCCCCTACCCGGCGACGACCTCCACCGCCACCTCCGTAGGCGCCACCGCCGTCGAACGCTGGCTCCGCCCGATCACCTACCAGTCCACCCCGGACCACCTGCTCCCGCCGGAGCTCCGGGACGGCAACCCGCTGGGGATCCCGCGCCGCTGACGGCGACGGGGGGCGCGGTACGGGGGGCGGCGGCCGGCCGCCGCCCCCGCACCGTCCCGTCGCTCAGTGCCGTACCCGCAGCACGATCTTGCCGGTGTGCGTGCCGGACTCCATCAGCCGGTGGGCGTCGGCGATCCGCTCCAGACCGTCGAAGGTCTCGGCGATCACCGGCGCCAGGGAGCCGTCGCGCAACCCCGAACCGATGAACCCTGAGGCCCGGCGGCGCCCCTCCGCGGTCCGGGCCAGCGCCCCGTTGGCGTACGTGTGCGTGGTCTGCGGCCAGTTCCGCGACAGCGTCACCGGCCGCGGGTCCTGCCAGCCGTACAGCACGGCGCCGCCCCCGGGCCGCAGCGCGTCCCCGAGCGCCGCGAACCCGGGACCCCCGATCGCGTCGAAGACGAGGTCGGCGCCCGCCCCGCCGGTGATCCCGCGCACCGCCGCCGTCACGTCCTCGGTCTCCGTGACCACCACGTGCGCGGCCCCCAGGTCCAGGAGCGCCTTCCGCTTGGCCTCGCCCCGGGTGGTGGCGATCGGGACCGCCCCGATCCGCAGCGCGGTCTGCACCGCCGCCGTCCCCACCCCGCTCGAGGCGCCCGTGATCACCACGTGCTGCCCGGGCAGCAGTCCACCGGTCTCCACCATCCCGCCGTACGCGGTGAAGTACGTCAGCCAGACCGCCGCCGCCGTCACCGCGTCCACCCCCTCGGGCCGGGCCACCAGATACTCCTCCGGCAGCACCACCCGCTCCGCGTGCACCCCGTGCACGCCGAAGTCGAAGTTGGCCGCGGCCATCACCCGGTCACCCGGGGCGTACGCCGTCACCCCCGCACCGACCGCCTCGACCACCCCGGCCGCCTCGTACCCGAGCCGTGACCCGGGCAGCGTCGGGGCGTAGTAGTAGGTGCCGGAGCGGAAGAGGGCGTCGGCCCGGTTGAGGCCGACCGCGTCCACCCGGACGAGGACCTCCCCGGGGCCCGGCGCGGGCAACGGCACCTCCTCCACACCGAGCACCCCGGGGCCGCCGAGCTCGTGGAACAGCACCGCGCGGGTCGTCGTACCGGTCGTCGTGAACTGTGGGGTCGTCATGCCACGACCGTAGGCAGCGGGACCGGGACGATCCATGTCCTCCCGGCTCCCGGACATGTCCGATCGTCTCGCGCCACGGGACGGGCGGGCGGACGGCGAACCGGCGGCGGGGGGCGGCGCGGGCGGTTCGGTACGGTGCCGGGATGGACGTACTGAGCGATGCCATCGCCGCCATGCGCACCGGGCGCCCCCACTCCTCCCGCACCGTCCGTCTCGCCCCCTGGGGCTTCCGCTTCCCACCCGGCAAGGGCGCCGGCTTCCACGTCGTCCTCCAGGGCACCGCCTGGCTGCTGCCCCCGGACGACACCCCGCCCGTCCGGCTCGGCCCCGGCGACGTCGTCCTCCTCGCCCACGGCACCGGCCACGGTCTGGCCGACCGGCCCGACACCCCGCTCGTGGACGCCGTGCCCGCGCCGGACGGCTCCTGGCCCACCCCGCCGGACCGCGGCCCCGTCGGCGGCGAGGAGACCCTGCTGCTCTGCGGCGCCTACCAGTTGGACCGGGACCGGGCGCACCCGCTGTTCACCGACCTCCCGCCGTTCGTGCACCTCCCCGCCCGGGTCGGCGCCCACCACCGGCTGCGCGCCGCCGTCGACCTGCTCGGCGCGGAACTCGCCGAACCCCAGCCCGGCGCCGACGCGGTGGTCCCGGCCCTGCTCGACACGCTCCTGCTGTACCTGCTCCGCACCTGGTGGCTCACCGAACGCGCCGACCTCACCACCGGCTGGTCGGCCGCCCTCGCCGACCCCGCCGTCGCCGGGGCCCTGCGAGCCCTCCACGAGGACCCCGCCCGCCCGTGGACGGTGGAGGAACTCGGCGCCCTCGCCGGCCTGTCCCGCGCCGCCTTCGCCCGCCGGTTCTCCGCCCTCGTGGGCCGGGCGCCGCTCGCGTACCTCACCTGGTGGCGGATGACGACGGCGGGCCGCCTGCTGCGCGCCGGCGACCTCCCGCTCCGCTCCGTCGCCGGGCGGTGCGGGTACTCCTCGGAGTTCGCCTTCGCCAAGGCCTTCAAGCGCCAGTACGGGGTGGCACCCGGCCGCTACCGCAGGGGCACTGCACCCGCCGGGCCCGTTCCCGCGTCCTGACCTTCGCGAACCGACCCGTGGCGGGGGATCAACAGGCCTCGTGTGCCAGGGCCTCGAATTCCGGCCTCGGCATGGTGCCTCGCAGGGTCAGAACCCCGGGCCCGACGGGGCGGCGGAAGCGGGACCGGCCACGGGCGTGGCAGCCCCCGCCCCGCCGAACGCCCTTGCCACATGGCGATCATCGCAGGCAGGGTGCCACCTGTGGCGAGTACCGCCCCGGCACCAGGGAGACCTCACATGGCCGACTGCTATCCGTACCGCATCGTGACCGCGGAAGGGCACCTGACGCTGGTCTGGCGGCCCGGAGAGGGCGATGCCCCCGACGAGTTCGCCGTCGGCGGCCTCGGGGAACTCCTCGCGTTCCCCGACCCCGCGGCCGTGCGGGAACACTGCGACCGCACCGGAGGGGAGCTCGTCCCGGAGGGGGAAGCCACCCTCGACCTGGAGGCCGTACGGCGATGGGCGGAGCGTCCCGGCCGCGGCCCGGTCCCGGCAGGACTGCTGCTGGACGCGTGGAACTTCTTCGACGACCTCTCCCACAGCCTCGGGGCCGGACCGCCGCTCCCCTCCCGGGGACCGGTCCCCGACAGCGCCTACGAGAAGCTCTTCGGCGGTGTCGCCCCCGAACCGGCCCCCGGCGGGGGAGTCTGGACGGACGAGGAGACCGCGGCCCTGCGCGCGCTCGTCCGCGCGGGCCTGGACCTCTGGGAACGGGCCTTGCACCGGTCCGGCACCGGCTGAACCGATCCACGGCCGGCCGCACGGAGCGCGCCCGCCTTCCGCGCGCGAGCAGCGCGTAGGGCACCGTGAGGCGTCGCTTCGGGACAGGGGCCCCCGTACCCCCGCCACCTGGTGCTCCGCCTCACATTCGGCGCCGGGACGGAATGAACCGGCAGGCCGGTGGCGTTCCGTCGCCGTCAAGACCACCGCCGACCCTCCCGGAGAGAACCCCCATGCGCGTCGAGATCTGGAGCGACATCGCCTGCCCCTGGTGCTACATCGGGAAGGCCCGCTTCGAGAAGGGGCTCGCGGCCTTCGCCCACCGCGACGAGGTGGAGGTCGTGCACCGCTCCTTCGAGCTCGACCCGAACCGGGCCAAGGGGGACACCGCTCCCGTCCTGGAGATGCTGGCGACGAAGTACGGCCGCACCCTGGAGGAGGCCCGGGCCATGGAGGAGCACGTCGCGTCCAACGCGCGCTCCGAGGGGCTCGGCTACCGCACCGAGGGCCGCGACCACGGCAACACCTTCGACATCCACCGCCTGCTCCACCTGGCCCGGGACCGGGGCCGCCAGAACGAGCTCCTGGACCTGGCCTACCGCGCCAACTTCGCCGAGGAGCGCTCGGTGTTCGACCCCGGGACCCTGGTGGCGCTCGGCGTGGAGGCCGGGCTCGAGGAGGCCGAGGTCCGGTCCGTGCTCGCCGACGAGTCCGCCTACGCCGACGCCGTACGGGCCGACGAGCGGGAGGCCGCCGAACTGGGCGCCAACGGGGTGCCGTTCTTCGTCCTCGACCGCCGCTACGGCATCTCCGGCGGCCAGCCCGCCGAGGTGTTCACCCAGGCTCTGGAGCAGGCCTGGCAGGGCCGGGCGCTCCAGCCCGTCGGAGGCGGCGACGCCGAGGCCTGCGGCCCCGACGGAGCCTGCGCGGTCCCGCAGTCCTGACGCCCGCCGCCACCTGCTGAGCCGGGACCGGCTCGGGATTCCCCGTGGAGCGGGCCGATCGGCGGCCTCCCGCGGGGAATTCATGGTGGGCCCATGGACTCGGGGGCGACCTCAGGACCCGGTTCGTGGCCCCTGGAGCGGCTCGCCGACTCCATCGGCCCCGGGGACCGCGCTCGTCGCCTTCGCGGCCGTCCGGTCGGCGGACGGCCGCACGGCCGACCTCGCCGCCGTCCGGGCCGCCGCGGCCCCCCGAAGAGATCGGGGCCGGCCGGATCGGGACCCACGCCCGGGACCTCGTGGCCCGCTTCCGCGCCGGTCTCGCCACGATCGGCAGGGCCGCGGTCCCCGCTGACTCCCCGGACGTCGCCGTTCCGGGTCTCGGGCACGGGCGGACGCCCTGCGGGAGGCGGGCGTGCTGCTCTCCTCCCGGGCGGGCCACCTGCGGGCCTCGTTCCACCTCTACAACACCTCGGCGGACGTGGACCGCGCCCTGGACGTCATCGCCGGCTGACGGGCAAGCGGCCCGGGGGCGTCACCGGGCGCCCACCGGCGCGGCCCACCCCCGGGCCCACCGGCCCCGTCCGCCGCTCAGCACGCGTCCGTCTCGCCCGCCTCCGCCGCCTCCGCCGCCAGGTTCTCCGCGAGGACGCCCAGGAGCCGGGCCAGTTCCCCGCTCTCGGCCGGGGTGAGGCCCGCCAGGGAGGTCTCCTCCAGATCGGACCAGGCGCCCTCGACGCCGGCGCGCAGGGCGTGACCCTTCTCCGTGGCCTCGACGAGGACGGCGCGCCGGTCGGCGGGGTCGGGGCCGCGGCGCACGTACCCGCACTGTTCGAGCCGCTGGAGCATCTTCGTCACGGTGGACGGGTCGACGCCGAGGAACCGGATCAGTTCGGACTGGCGGGCGGCGCCGCTGTCCCAGAGGCGCATCATCATGAGCTCCTGCCCGGGGTAGAGCCCCAGGTCGCGCAGCCGCCGCCCCATGGCGATGCGGTGCATGCGGGAGACCCGGGCCAGGGTGTGGCCGACGGGGCCGCCGCGCGCCGCGGACGGCAGGGACGCGGGACAGGCGGCTTCGTTACCGGACATCGGGGCTCCTCGGGTGGCTCACCCCCAGATTACCTTGGTCGGCCAATCAATCGGTTACAGTGGCACCGGCCCATTTAGTTGGCCGACCACATATCTATGTGAGGGGAACCGTCATGCCCACTGCCTTCGACCCCGTCGACCTCGCCGGAACCCGCCTCGCCAACCGCATCGCGATGGCGCCCATGACCCGCAGCCGCGCCGACGGCGCGACCCGCACCCCCACCCCGCTCGTCGCCGAGTACTACGCCCAGCGCGCCTCCGCCGGCCTGATCGTCACCGAGGGCGTCCAGCCCGTCCCCGGGGGCCAGGGCTACCCCGACACCCCCGGCCTCCACAGCCGGGAGCAGATCGCCGCCTGGCGCGAGGTCACCGACGCCGTCCACGCCCGCGGCGGCCGGATCTTCGCCCAGCTGATGCACGCCGGCCGGATCGGCCACCCCGACCTCCTCGACGGCGACCTCCACCCGGTCGGCCCGTCCCCCGTCGCCGCCGCCGGCCAGGTCTTCACCCACGAGGGCCCCAAGGACTTCGTCACCCCGCGCGCCCTCACCGGCGCGCAGGTCCGCGAAGCGATCGACGGGTTCGCCGCCGCCGCCCGCAACGCCGTCGAGGCCGGCTTCGACGGCGTCGAGATCCACGGCGCCAACGGCTACCTGATCCAGCAGTTCCTCGCCTCCGGCTCCAACCACCGCACCGACGAGTGGGGCGGCCCGGTCGAGCACCGCATCCGCTTCGCCACCGAGGTCGTCAAGGCCGTCGCCGCCGAGATCGGGCCCGAACGCACCGGCCTCCGCGTCTCCCCAGCCGGCACGGTCAACGACATCGCGGAGACCGACACCGAGGAGATCTACCAGGCCCTCCTCGCCGCGATCGAGCCCGCCGGCATCGCCTACCTCCACGTCCTGGAGACCGGCCCCGAACGCCGCCCGCTCACCCTCGACCTGCGCAAGCGCTTCGCCGGAGCCTTCGTCCTCAACCCGGCCACCGAGGGCCCCACCGGCGCCGAGTCCCTCGCCCTCGTCGAGGACGGCACCGCCGACCTGATCGCCTTCGGCCGCCTCTTCATCGCCAACCCGGACCTGCCCGCGCGGCTGCGCGCCGGAGGCCCGTACAACCCGCTCGACGAGACGACGATGTACGGCGGCGACCACCGCGGCTACACCGACTACCCCGCCCTGTAACCGGGTTCGTTCGCCAGGGGCCGGGACCCGGGTACGCGACGGGGCGGGGCCCGGACACCGGACCCCGCCCCGTCCCCGTACCGCCTACGCCGCCCAGGCCTCCGTCACGGCCCGGCGCGCGCCCTCCAGGTCCACCGGGCGGCCCGACTCGCCGAGCGCCGCGCCGAGCGCCGCGAGGGAGGACTGCACCGCGCCCGGAGTCGCGTCCACCCCGTAGTGGTTGACCCGGATCATCTCGCCCGACAGCGCGCCGCCGCCCGCGATCAGCGGCAGCGACGGGTCGGCCGCGAGTGCCTTCGCCACCAGCTCCGCCGCGTCCACCCCGGCCGGGGCGCGCAGCGTCGTCGCGACCGGCGCCGCGTCCTTCGCCTCGTACACGTACGGCTCGATCCCGCCGCCGAGCGCCAGCGCACCCGCCCGGGTCGCCGCCGCGGCGGAGGCGTGCCGGGCCATCAGCGCGTCCAGGCCCTCCGCCTCGATCCGCTCCAGACAGGCCTCCAGGGCCAGCATCTCCAGCTGGGCGGGGGCGTGCAGCAGCGCCTTGCGGCCGCCGTCGATCCAGCGCTCCTTCCAGTCCAGGAGGGAGAGGTACGAGCGGCGCGGAGCCGCCGGGTTGGCGGCGAACCGCTCCCAGGCCCGCTCGCTCACCGACACCGCCGAGACGCCCGCCGGGCCGCCCATCGCCTTCTGCGCGCCGATGATGCACATGTCCACGCCCCAGGCGTCCGGCAGCACCGGCTCCGCGCCGATCGACGCCACCGCGTCCAGGTAGAACAGCGCGCCGTGCGCCCGCACGACCTCGCCGATCTCCGCGACCGGGTTGGTGTTGCCGGTCGCCGCCTCCGCGTGCACCAGGGACACGAAGTCGATCTCCGGGTGCTCGGAGAACGCCCGCTCCACCTGCTCGGCCGTGACCGCCGTGTGGAACGGCACCACCAGGTCGACCACGGTCGCGCCGCAGTCCCGCAGCCAGTTGCCGAAGGTCTGCCCGTACGGACCCGTCACCACGTTCAGCGCCGTCGAACCGGCCCGCGCCCCGCTGCGGATGCACCCCTCCAGGGGCAGCAGCGCCTCGCCCTGGGTGATCACCACGTCCTGCCCGGTGGAGAGCAGCGCGGCCACCCGGCGCTCGATCGACGTGAAGTGCGCGGCGGTCAGCGGGGCCAGGTCCAGGAGCGGATGTGTCACGGTCACGGTGGTGCCTTCTCGACTCGGTGCGGCGCGGGCCCGTGGCGGGACCCTGTCCCGCACAGGTTACCGAGCGGCACCCGTCCCGCCCCGCGCGGCCGCCCTCGTACAGTGCAGGCATGAGCGATCACGTGGTGCTGCATGTGAAGGGGCGGGTGCTCGTCGGCCCGGAGGACGTACGGGACGAACTGTGGTGCGTCGGCGGGCGGATCACCTTCGACCGGCCCGCGGCCGAGGCGGTGACCGTCGAGGGCTGGGCGCTGCCCGGGCTCGTCGACGCCCACTGCCACGTCGGCCTGGACCGGCACGGACCCGTCGACGAGGTCACCAGCGAGAAGCAGGCCCTCACCGACCGGGACGCCGGCACGCTGCTGATCCGCGACGCCGGTTCGCCCTCCGACACCCGCTGGATCGACGCCCGCGACGACCTGCCGAAGATCATCCGCGCCGGCCGGCACATCGCCCGCACCCGCCGCTACATCCGGAACTACGCCCACGAGATCGAGCCCGCCGACCTCGTCACCTACGTCGGCCGGGAGGCGCGGCGCGGCGACGGCTGGGTCAAGCTCGTCGGCGACTGGATCGACCGCGAGGCCGGCGACCTCACCGCCTGCTGGCCGCGCGCCGAGGTGGAGGCGGCCATCGCCGAGGCGCACCGGCTCGGCGCCCGCGTCACCGCGCACTGCTTCGCCGAGGACTCGCTGCGCGACCTCGTGGAGGCCGGCATCGACTGCGTCGAGCACGCCACCGGGCTCACCGAGGAGACGATCCCCCTCTTCGCCGAGCGGGGCGTGGCCATCGTCCCGACCCTGGTCAACATCGCGACCTTCCCGCACCTCGCCGACGGCGGCGAGGCGAAGTTCCCCCGCTGGTCCGCCCACATGCGCCGGCTCCACGCGCGCCGGTACGACACGGTCCGCGCCGCCTTCGACGCCGGCGTCCCGGTCTTCGTCGGCACCGACGCGGGCGGCTCCCTCGCCCACGGTCTGGTCGCCGAGGAGGTCGAGGAACTGACCCGCGCCGGCATCCCCCCGGTCGACGCCCTCTCCGCCACCACCTGGGCCGCCCGCTCCTGGCTCGGCCGTCCCGCCCTGGAGGAGGGCGCCCCGGCCGACCTCGTCGTCTACGGCGAGGACCCCCGCGCGGACGTCCGCGCCCTCGCCGCCCCCCGCCGGGTCGTCGTCAACGGACGGATCGTGGCGTAGGGGGTGCCCCGGACACAAGGGCCGGGCGTCAGGGGCGGCTGAGGAAGGCCAGCCGGGCCTTCTTCTCCGGGATGAAGACCTCCGGCAGGTCCACCTCCGGCAGGACGACCTCCGGGCCCGGCTCGAAGCCGGCCCGCACCATGCGGGCGATGGCCTTCTCGTTGGCCGCGTCGGGCTCGATCACGATCCGGGTGTGGTCCTTCAGGCAGAAGTCGACCAGCGCGGTGAGCAGCCGCCCGGTGAAACCGGGCTCGCGGGTGGTCCCCGGGGCGACGAGGAGGTGGACGCCGATGTCGCCGGGCCGCACCTCGTAGCACTCGCTCACGCGGTCGGCCGCCGGGTCGTACGTCTGGAAGAGGCAGACCGGCTCGTCATCCCGCAGGACCAGGAAGCCGTGGTGCGTCGTGAGCGAGTCCAGGTGCGCGTAGATGTCCCGGACCTGCTCGACGGTGGTGCCGACCATGCCCCAGAAGCGGGCCCGCTCCTCGTTGACCCAGCCGTGCAGCAGCGGCGCGTCGCGGTCCGGTTCGATCGGCCGGACGGTGACGGTGCCGAGACCCTCGACGGTCTGCACGTGTACGGGGGTGGTCATCCCTGCTCCTTGGTGAGGTGGTTCCAGTCGGTGGTGACGGGGGCGAGTTCGCCCCGCAGCCACAGGGGGAGCTGGTCGCGGTGGTGCGGGTCGCCGGGCACTCCGGACGCCCCGAACGGCACGATCCAGCCACTGCGTTCGCGGTCCGCGAGGTCCCAGACGTAGCGGGCCGCGGAGGCGCGGGCGCTCCGGTCCGTGTAGCCGGGCACGCTGGAGGTCGAGAACACGCAGTCGTGGTCACCGCCGAGTCCCGGCCACACCGCGTCGTCGGGTTCGGGCAGCGCCTGCCAGGGGGCGAGCCGGTGCGTGGTGCCCCAGGCGGCGGGCGGCTCACCGGCCGCGACCTCCGCCAGTGCCTCGCGCACGATCCGGTCGACGTCGGCGGGCGGTACGGGACCGGAGACGAGCAGCGTCTCCAGGGCCAGTCCCACCCGGGGCCCGAGCGCCAGCCAGGGCCGGAACAGCTCGGGGTACGGGGCCGGTTCGCGCAGCGCCGCGAAGGCCTCGTGGGCGGCCAGGCGCCGGACGACGGCGCCGCGCACGGCCGCGTAGAGGCCCGCGTCGGTGCTGTCGGCCTCCATCCGCCGGTCCCAGCCGAGCAGCCGGTCCCGTACGGCCGAGGCGCCGGGGGAGAGGCCCTCCCCGGCGCGCCGCACCGCCTCCAGGAGCGGGGCGGCAGAGGGGGTGTCGGTGTCGCGGTGGACGGCGGCCGTCGCCTCGGGGGTCCAGGCGTCCGACGCGCTCAGCAGCGCGTCGATGCGGGCGGCCCGGTGGGGTGGCGCGAACTCGACGCCCAGCGGTGCGGCGAGGCCCCGGGCGTTGGCCATCACGGCGTGGCCCCGGACCTCGGCGCGGGGGAGCGGCGCGGGCCCGGGCGCCCACGCGTGGGCCGGGTCCCAGGCCGGTACGAGCCGCAGGGAGTTGCGACGGTCGCGTACGGGGACGTGGCCGGCGACCCGGTGCAGGAGGCCGCCCCGGGTGTCGGCGGCCTGGACGACGTTCACCGGCTCGACCCAGCGGTCGAGCGCGGCGTCCACGTCCTCGACGGTGCGGGCCCGGAGCAGCGCGGGCAGGGCCCCGAAGCCGAGCTCCCCGGTGACGCGGGGCGGGTACCGCAGGCTGACGGCCTCCCACTCGCCGGGTCCGGGCGGCGCGAGGGCCCCGCCGCGCGGGGCGCCGCCGTCCCCGGCGGGTCGCGCGCCGCCGGGCCGGTCGCCCCCGGTTCCGGAGCCAGCGGTCCCGGCGGCCCCCGGGCCGTCCTCCGTGCCGATGATCACCGGGCCCCGGTCCGTCTCGATGACCTCGACGGTGACCGGCTCGCCGTCCAGGACCGTCACCGTCTCGCGGTGGGCCGTGGCCGGGCGCCAGCCGTCCGGGCCGAGCGCCTCCACGCTCCCGTCGGGGAGCCGTCGGAGCCGCTCGCGGTACAGGTCCTGGTAGTCGGCCATGGCGTTGGTGATGGCCCACGCGACCGGGCCCGCGTGGCCGAAGTGGGCCAGGCCGGGGACGCCGGGCACGGCGAGGCCCACGACGTCGTACGCGGGGCAGGCGAGCCGGATCTGCTGGTAGACGCCCGGCGCCTCGATGAACCGGTGGGGGTCGCCCGCGACCAGCGGGGCGCCGCTCGCGGTCCGCTCGCCGGCCACCACCCAGCCGTTGGATCCGGCCGTGCCGGGGCCGTCGGCCGCGAAGAGTTCGGTCCACTCCTCGCCGAGCCGGCGGGCGACCTGTTCCCGCCACAGCTTGGTGGGGAAACCGGCGAAGAGGATGTGGGTGGAGAGCCAGACGGCGAGCGGGGTCCACGGCTCCCACCGGCCGGGGGCGAGCCCCGTGGCGGCGAACTCGGGCGCCCGCTCCGCGCCCTCGGCGAGGCCGTCGTTGACCCCGTCCACGTACGCCCGGACCCAGGCCGCCGCCGGGGCGTCGGACTCCTCGAGCCGGGCGAAGCAGCGGCGGGCGGTGTCCGCGAGCCGGGCGCGCCGGACGAAGGTGTCCCAGCCGATCTCCGCGGCGCCGAGGAACGCGGCCGTCGTGCCCTGGGCGCGGTGGCGCTCGACCTCCAGCTGCCAGGCCCGGTCGCGGGCGGTGACCCGTCCCTGGGCGAAGGCGAGTTCCTCCGGGCCGGCGGCGCGCAGATGAGGGACGCCCCAGGCGTCCCGGTAGACCTCGATGCTCACGCCAGACCCCGATCCCGTCCTTCAGCTGCCATGATTCATTAGGTTAGGCTGTCCTAAATTAACCTACAGGAGTTCAGGGGTGGGGATCACGGTGGGTCATGGCTGGCAGGGCGCCGTCCTCAAGCTGATGCGCGGCAAGGACTTCACGTTCACCGTGACGGGGGCCGAGCAGGTCACCGAGGACTACCGCCGGGTGCACTGCGCGGACGGCGGTCTCCTCGCCGCCGCCGGGGTCCACCCCACGATGTGGGTGCGCCTCTGGTTCGACGACGGAGGCAAGCCCCATCAGCGGGCCTACACCCTCGTCGACCCCGACCCCGAGGCCGGCACCTTCAGTCTGGAGTTCGCGCTCCACGAGGGCGTCGCCGCCCGCTGGGCCCGCACCTGCGCCCCCGGCGACACCGTCGACGCCACCCTCCAGGGCACCGGTTTCGAGCTCCCCGAGCCGCCGCCCTCCCGTCTGCTCCTCGTCGGCGACGCCGCCTCGCTGCCCGCCGTCAACTCCCTGCTCGACGCGCTGCCGGACGTGCCCGCGACGATCTGGTTCGAGACGCGGCACGCCTCCGACGCGGAGCTGCCGTTCCGTACCGACCCCGGGCGCCACGACCTGCGGACGGTGCCGCGCGACGACGCGGGAGCCGGGCTCGTGGCGCGGGTGAAGGCCGAACTGCCCGCCCTCGCCGGCCCCGGCACGTACCTCTGGATCGCCTGCGACACCGCCACCACGCGCACCCTCTCCTCGTACGCGCGCAAGGAGCTGGCCTTTCCGAAGGAGCGCCTCCACGCCCTCGGGTACTGGCGCGCGAGCTGACCGGCGCCCGGTTGACGAACCGTTACCCCGGCTCCTCCCGGTTCGTTCAAACCCCTCCCGTCCGCGCCCCGCGTACGAAACGGAAGGGACGGGCGAGAACGGTTGTGCCGAGAAAAATCGAAAATGAGCGCGGAAACCCCCCTTTGGAGTGAACTCACGTCAGGCGACCGCCGGTTCACTCTCCGTGCGTAAAGATTCCGGTGTCTCAAGTCGCCGACGCCGCGCCGACCCACTGTCCCCGTGGCGAGCGGCCGGCGACGCCATGTCTTCCGTGGGGGTTCCACCACCTTGAACAGCAACACCTTCCGCACGCCCGCACGCCGCGCCGCGGCCGTCGCGACCGTCGCCGCCCTGGCCGCCGGTCCCGTCCTCCTCGCGGCCCCCGCGGCGCACGCCACGGGCGACGAAGGACGCGCCACCGCCGTCGTGCTCCGTACCGGCCTCGACGTCTCCCTGCTCGGCCGGACCGTGCACGTCCCCGTGCGCGCCACCCTCAACGAGGTCAGGGCGCCGCGCAGCGCCGACGAGACCGCGCTGAAGGTGCGGGTCCAGGGCGCCGAGGGCGACAAGCCGATCGACATCCTCCGGGCCGACGTCGCCACCTCGACCGCCACCGTGGACGAGCGCAGGGCCGAGGGGTACGTGAACCTCGCCAAGGCCCGTGTGCACGTCCCCGGCCTCCCGCTGCTCTCCGTCATCGAGGTGGAGAAGGTCACCTCCAAGGCCCTCTGCGAGACCGGGAAGAAGCCGGTCGCCACCTCCAACGTGCTCGGGCACGTCACGGTCCTCGGCAAGCGGACGACCCTCTCCGCCGGCGGCCGCACCCAGGTCGACGTGCCGGCCGTCGGCACCGTCACCCTCGACCTCTCCCGTACGTCGGTCACGTCCCGTACCGCCGCCGCGACCGCGCTCGAACTGAAGGTGAAGGTCAACCCGCTCGCCCTCGGCGTGGCCGAGGTCGACGGCACCGTGACGCTCGCCGAGGCGACCTGCGAGACCCCGAAGGGGGCGGCTCCGACCGAGAAGCCCACCGAGAAGCCCACGGAGAAGCCCACCGAGAAGCCGACCGAGAAGCCGACCGAGCGGCCCACGGAGAACCCGACCGGACAGCCCACCGGGCAGCCCTCGGAGCAGCCCACCGACCGGCCGACCGGACAGCCCACCCCCGCCCCGAGCGACGGCGGGAACGGCGGTGACGGCGGCAAGGAGCCCCAGACCGGCGGCACCGCCCCCACCGGCAACCTCGCCGAGACCGGTGGCAGCTCCACCACCCCGTACCTCGCGGGCGGAGCGCTCGTCCTCCTGCTCGCCGGCACAGGCGCCCTCGCCCTCACCCGCGCGCGGGCACGCTCCCGCGCCTGACGGTCCGAGGGGGCGAGCCGGGGGGCTCCAGGGGGAACGGGGCCGGGGCGGACGGTGTGACGACACCGCCCGCCCCGGCCTCCCGCCGTACGCCCCGGCGGCCGGCGTTCAGCCGCAGATGAGCAGCGCCTGGTCCAGCGCCTGCAGGAACCGGTTGGTCGTCACCCGGTCCCGCACCGCGAGCCGCAGCCAGTTCCGGTCCAGGCCCGGGAAGGTGTCACCCCGGCGGGCCGCGAAGCCCAGCGCCCGCAGCCGCTCCCGTACCGCGTCCGCCCCGTCGATCCGGATCAGCACGAACGGCCCCTCGGCCCCCGGCACCGTCCGCACCTCGTCGAACTCCGCGAGCCCGGCCAGCAGATGGGCCCGCTCCACTCCGATCCGGTGCGCCGCGAGCTCCGCCTCCGCGAGCGCCGGCCGCGACACGCACGCTTCGGCCGCCACCAGCGCCGGCGTCGACACCGGCCACAGCGGCTGCGTCCGCTCCAGGGCGAGCACCGTCTCCGGCTCCGCCAGCACGTAGCCGATCCGCAGCCCGGCCAGACCCCAGGTCTTGGTGAGGCTGCGCAGCACCACCAGACCCGGCACGTCCGTCCGCCCGGCCAGCGACTCCCGCTCGCCCGGCACCGCGTCCATGAAGGCCTCGTCCACGACCAGGGTCCGCCCCGGCCGGGCCAGCGCCGCGATCGCGGCGGCCGGATGCAGCACCGAGGTCGGATTGGTCGGGTTGCCGATCACCACCAGATCCGCGTCCTCCGGCACCGCCGCCGGATCCAGCCGGAAACCGTCCTCCTCGCGCAGCAGCACCCGCTCCACCTGGTGCCCGGCGTCGCGCAGCGCCGCCTCGGGCTCGGTGAACTGCGGATGCACCACGACCGGCCGCCGGGCCGGCAGCGCCCGCGCGATCAGTACGAAGGCCTCCGCCGCGCCCGCCGTGAGCAGGACGCGGCCCGGCGGCAGATCGTGCCGCTCGGCGACCGCCGCGCGCGCCGACCGTCCGTCGGGATAGGCCGCGAGCCCGAACAGCGAATGGGCGATGCGCTCCCGCAGCCAGTCCGGAGGCGTGTCCGTCCGGACGTTCACCGCGAGATCGATCAGCTTCTCGTCCCGTACCTCGGCGTCACCGTGGTGCCGCAGGTCGTGGGCGTCGGATTGCGTATGTGTGTCCATGGCCGCCGTCGTGTGGGGGGTGGGGATGGTGGGGGGTGAGCCAGGCTCGCCAGCGATGTACCCGTGCGTCAAGGGCAACAACCGTGCGCCCGGCCCGCCTTGATCGGGGCAAACCGGTACGAACGCCGCAACCGCGCAGGTAGCGCGCCGGGTTTTCCGCTTCGGGACGAGCAGCACCGCACCCTCACCCGCCGCCCGCAGCGCCGCCGCCTCCGCCACGGACGCCGTCCCCGCCGCCGCCAGCGGCACCCGCGAGGGATGCGGTACGGGCACGGCGGCCAGCTCCCCGGCCGCGAAACCCCGCACCGGTACACCCAGCGAGGCCGCCGCCCGGGCGATCCCCGGCTCCGCCACCCGCGTGTCCAGCGTGGCGAGCGCACGCACGGCCCCGGCCGTCGCCCCCGCCTCCCGCAGACACTCCGCCACCAGGGCGAGCACCTCCGCCGCCGACACGCCCGACCGGGCGCCCACGCCGACGTGCACGGACACGCCCCCGTCCGATAGCAAGGGCGCATGGCTGTCGTCGTCGCGCTCGGCGCGTTCCTCATGACCCTCTTCGGCGGGTGGGTCGCCCAGCGCGTCACCGACCGGCGCCACCTCGTCCTCGGCCTCGCCGGCGGACTCATGCTCGGCGTCGTCGGGCTCGACCTGCTGCCGGAGGCCCTGGAGGCCGCGGGCGACGAGGTGTTCGGCGTCCCCGAGGCCCTGCTGCTGTTCGCGGGCGGCTTCCTCCTCGCCCACGCGGTGGAGCGCCTGCTCGCCGTCCGCCGCGCAGGCCACGGGGTCACGGCCGGGGAGCGGGTCCCTCAGGTCGGCATGACCGCCGCCGCGGCGATGGTCGGCCACAGCCTCATGGACGGCGTCGCCCTCGGCGCCGCCTTCCAGGTCGGCGGCGGCATGGGCGCCACCGTCGCCCTCGCCGTCATCACCCACGACTTCGCCGACGGCTTCAACACCTACACGATCACCAGCCTCTACGGGAACGCCCGCCGCAAGGCCCTCGCGATGCTCGCCGCCGACGCCGTCGCCCCGCTGCTCGGTGCCGCGTCCACCCTGCTGTTCACCCTTCCGGAGGGACTTCTCGGGGGCTATCTCGGCTTCTTCGGCGGCGCCCTGCTCTACCTCGCCGCCGCCGAGATCCTCCCCGAGGCGCACCACGACCACCCCGCCCGCTCCACCCTGCTCTGCACGGTCCTGGGCGTGGCCTTCATCTGGCTCGTGGTGGGCCTCTCCGGACACTGAACTCACCCGCAGCGCTCCACGAACCGAGCGGCGACCCCCGGCGCCCCCGCCCAGTGCGTGTGCACGTAACTGGCGTGCACGCCGCCCCGGACGAAGCCCTCGACCCGCCGCTCCGGCCGGTGCAGCCCCCAGGCGGGCGAGGCACCGGCGCCCGGCTCGATCACGGTGCGGTGGAACTCGTGGCCCCGCATCCGGGTCCCGGCGGCGGCCAGCACGCTGTCGCTCACGGCCACCGCGTCCCGGTAGCCGAGCGTCAGCCGCTCCGACATCCGCGCGTCGGCGTCCAGCACGCCGCACATGGGCCGCCCGTCCAGCGAACGCGCCAGATAGAGCAGGCCGGCGCACTCGGCGGCCACCGGGGCGCCCGAGGCCGCGAGGTCCGCGACGGCCTTCCGCAGCGGCTCGTTGGCGGACAGCTCGGCGCCGTACACCTCCGGGAAGCCGCCCCCGACGACGAGCCCGGCGGTCCCCTCCGGCAGCGCCTCGTCCCGCAGCGGGTCGAAGGTCACCACCTCGGCCCCGGCCGCCCGCAGCAGCTCGGCGTGCTCGGCGTACGAGAACGTGAAGGCCGCCCCGCCGGCCACCGCCACCCGGGGCGCCCGCCGCCCGGCACCACCGGCCCCCGCGAAACCGGACGCACCGGAAACACCGGAAGCGCCGGACGCCTCGGCATTCCCGGACCGGGCGGCCCCCGCCGTCGCCGGATCCCACGCCTCCGTACGCAGCTCCGGCGCGCTCCTGGCCAGCGCCAGCAGGGCCTCCAGATCGCAGCCGGCCCGCACCTGTTCGGCCTGCGCGGCCACCGCCTCCACCGCCTGCGCCTGCCGCTCCGCGACCGGCACGAGGCCGAGGTGCCGCGAGGGCGTCGCCACACCGGGCGCCCGCCGCAGGACACCGAGCACCGGCACCCCGGACCCGCCGAGCGCCTCGCGCAGCAGGTGCTCGTGCCGGTCCGTGGCGACCTTGTTGAGGATCACACCGCCGATCCGGACCTCCGGATCCCAGGACGCGAAACCGTGCACGAGCGCCGCCACCGACCGCGACTGCGAGGAGGCGTCCACCACCAGCACCACCGGCGCCTTGAGGAGCTTGGCCACCTGCGCGGTGGACGCCAGCTCGCCCTGGTCGGCGGCCCCGTCGTACAGGCCCATGACCCCCTCGACCACGGCCAGGTCGCAGCCGCGCGAGCCGTGCGCGAACAGCGGGGCGATCAGCCCCGTCCCGCACATGTACGCGTCGAGGTTCCGCCCCGGCCGGCCGGTCGCGAGCGCGTGGTAGCCGGGGTCGATGTAGTCGGGGCCGACCTTGTGCGGGGAGACGGCCAGACCACGGCCGGCGAACGCGGCCATCAGACCGGTCGCGACCGTGGTCTTGCCCGCGCCCGAGGAGGGCGCGGCGATGACGAGACGTGCTACCACTCGATGCCCCGCTGGCCCTTCTGACCCGCGTCCATCGGGTGCTTCACCTTCGACATGTCGGTCACCAGGTCCGCGAAGTCCACCAGCTCCTGGGGGGCGTTGCGGCCGGTGATGACCACGTGCTGCTGCCCCGGACGGTTCCGCAGCACCTCCACCACCTCGGCGGTGTCGATCCAGCCCCAGTGCAGCAGGTACGCGAACTCGTCCAGGACGTAGAACTTGTACCGCTCCTCGGCGAGGTCCCGCTTGACCTGCTCCCAGCCCTCGCGCGCCTTGTCCTCGTGCGACTGCTCGCCCTCGGCGACCTCGCGCTGGATCCAGGACCAGCCCTCGCCCATCTTGTTCCAGACGACCGTGCCGCCCTTGCCCGTCTCACCGAGCGCCTTCAGCGCGTTCTCCTCGCCGACCCGCCACTTGGCGGACTTGACGAACTGGAACACCCCGATCGGCCAGCCCTGGTTCCAGGCGCGCAGCGCCATGCCGAAGGCGGCGGTCGACTTCCCCTTCCCGACGCCCGTGTGCACCATCACCAGCGCGCGGTTGCGCCGCTGGCGGGTGGTCAGTCCGTCGTCCGGAACGACGGTCGGCTGTCCCTTGGGCACTACGCGGCCCTCCTCATCGAGTCCTTCGGGCTGTTGCCCTGTCCCTGTACGTCCCTGACGAGCCCGGCGATCGCGTCGGCGCGCAGCTCGTCCAGCGTCACGGCGGTCCCGCCCAGATCACGGGCGAGGTTCCCGGCGAGACCGAGCCGTACCGGCCCCGTCTCGCAGTCCACGACCACCGCGGCCGTGCCGTCGGCGGCGTGCAGCCGCGCGGCGCGGGCCGCGAGCGCCACCGGGTCGGCGCCGCCGCCGGTCGCCCGGCCGTCGGTCACCACCACGAGCAACGGGCGCCGCGAAGGGTCCCGCAGCCGCTCCACGCGCAGCACGTCGTGCGCCTTCAGCAGCCCGGCCGACAGCGGCGTGCGCCCGCCGGTGGGCAGCTTCTCCAGACGGGCGGCGGCGGCGTCCACCGACGAGGTCGGCGGCAGCGCGACCTCGGCGTCCCGCCCCCGGAAGGTGACGAGACCCACCTTGTCGCGCCGCTGGTAGGCGTCGAGCAGCAGCGACAGGACCGCGCCCTTCACGGCGCTCATCCGCTGCCGCGCCGCCATCGACCCCGAGGCGTCCACCACGAACAGGACCAGGTTCCCCTCCCTGCCCTCCCGGACCGCCTGCCGCAGGTCGTCGCGCCGCACCACGAGCCCAGGCCCGCCGCGCCCGCGCGCCCGCTGGTGCGGGGCGGCGGCCCGTACGGTCGCGGCCAGGTGCAGCTTGGTCAGCGCGCCCCGGGGCCGGGTGTCCCCGGTGGTACGGCCGTGTTCGGTACGGGCCCGGGAGCGCCGCCCCGCGGCCCCCTCGCCGAGACCGGGCACGCTCAGCGTCTTCGTACGGAAGGGTTCCCCGGCCGCGACGGCGGCGCGCTCACCGGCGCCGGGACCGCCACCCCGCGAAGCCTGCGCCGGGGCCTCCCCGGGCGCGGAGGTCTCCTCGGGCGTGGAGGACTCCTCGGGCGCCGGGGGCTCCCCGGACCCGGGCCCCTCGCTCTGCGGCGGAATCCCGCCCCCGCCGCCCCCGGGCCCTCCGTCGTCACCGGGACCGCCGTCACCCGGGCCGTCCGGCTCCGGGTCCCCGTCCGGCTCCTCGCCCTTGAACCGCTCCAGCGTCTCGTCGAGCTTGTCCTCGTCCAGGCCGGGCGCGTCGAAAGGCGCCCGGCGCCGGCGGTGGGGGAGCGCCAGCAGGGCCGCCTGCCGCACGTCCTCGGAGGTGACCTCGGTCCGGCCCGCCCACGCGGCGAGCGCGGTCGCGGTCCGGGCCATGACGATGTCGGCGCGCATGCCGTCCACCTCGAAGGCGGCGCAGGTCGCGGCGATCTGGAGCAGCGCGGCGTCCCCGAGGACGACCTTCGGCAGCAGCTCCCGGGCGGCGGCGATCCGCTCCCGCAGCGCGGTCTCCTCGTCCGCCCAGCGCGCGGCGAACCCGGCCGGGTCGTCCTCGAACGCCAGCCGCCGCCGGACGACCTCCACCCGCTGCTGCGGGTCGCGCGAGGCGGCCACCTCCACGGTGAGCCCGAACCGGTCGAGCAGCTGCGGCCGCAGCTCGCCCTCCTCGGGGTTCATGGTGCCCACGAGCAGGAAGCGGGCGGCGTGCCGCACGGAGACGCCCTCGCGCTCCACGTGGGAGGCGCCCATGGCGGCGGCGTCGAGCAGGTGGTCGATCAGGTGGTCGCTCAGGAGGTTGACCTCGTCGACGTACAGGATCCCCCGGTGCGCGGCGGCGAGCAGGCCGGGCTCGAAGGCCTTCACGCCCTCCGCGAGCGCCTTCTCGATGTCCAGCGCGCCGACGAGCCGGTCCTCGGAGGCTCCCACGGGCAGTTCGACCATCCGCGCCGGGCGGGCGTCCGGGGCGCCGCCGGTGTGGGGCCCGTCCGGGCAGTCCGGGTCCGGCGAGGCCGGGTCGCAGCTGAACCGGCACCCGGCGACGACGGCCACCTCCGGCAGGAGTTCGGCCAGCGCCCGGACGGCGGTCGACTTCGCGGTGCCCTTCTCGCCCCGGACGAGAACACCGCCCACGGACGGACTGACGGCGTTCAGCAGCAGCGCCAGCCGCAGGTCGTCCATGCCGACGACGGCGGTGAACGGAAAGCGGGTGCTCATCGGGTGGTCACTCCTTCGGAAGGCTTGTGCTCGGCCGGGGCGTGCCCGGCCCGGGAGGGCGCCGGGCGGGCGGACCCGCTCGCGCCCGTGGGAACGGCCCGCCGGGACAGGCGGCGGACCCGTGCTCCCCGCGCGTTCGCGGACGGTCCCCTCACGGCGCCCCCGGCGGCACGAACGGCAGCCCCTTCGGGGCCCCCTCCTCGATGAGCCGCAGCAGCGCGTCCGTGTCGGCGTGCTCCTCGATCAGGTCACCGAGCCGGTCGAGCTGTTCCTCGCGCAGCGCCCCGAAGGAGGTGTCCGGGGCCGGGACGAAGGCGCGCCCGGCCGCCGCGGCGACCTCCCGCAGGAAGGCGCGGCGGAAGCCGTCGCTCTCCAGGGAGCCGTGCCAGTGGGTGCCCCACACGGCACCGACCCGGCAGCCGTCCAGGAACGGCTCCCCGCCCCGTACGTCGGCGACGCCGTGGTGGATCTCGTACCCCTCGACGCGCTCGCCGAGGGCTTCGCCCACCGGCCTGGCGAGGGTCTTCTCGCGGGCGAAACGGACCCGGACGGGCAGCAGTCCGAGGCCGTCGACGGCGCCCGCCCTCGACTCGACCTCGTCCTCGATGTGCTCGCCGAGGGCCTGGAAGCCGCCGCAGATGCCGAGGACCGGCCGGCCCTCGGCCGCCCGCCGCGCGAGGGCGGCCGCGAGGCCCCGCTCCCGCAGCCAGGCCAGCGCCTTGACCGTGCCCCGGGTGCCGGGCACGACGACGAGGTCCGCGTCGGCCAGCTCCTCGGGCCGGTCCACGAACCGCACGACCACCCCCGGCTCGGCCGCGAGCGCGTCCACGTCCGTGAAGTTGGACATGAGCGGTACGGCGCAGACGGCGACCCGCAGCAGGTCCGCGCCGACCGGCGGGGCCACCACCGACTCGCGCACCGCGCCCCGCAGGGAGACGCGCAGGCCGTCCTCCTCGTCGATGCCGAGGCCGTGCGCGTACGGCAGGACGCCGAAGGTGCGGCGTCCGGTGAGCCCCTGCAGCATGTCGAGGCCCGGTTCCAGGAGGGTCACGTCGCCCCGGAACTTGTTCACGAGGTATCCGGCGACGAGCTCCTGGTCCTCGGGCGCGAGCAGCGCCGTCGTACCGAAGAACTGGGCGAAGACCCCGCCCCGGTCGATGTCGCCGACCACGACGACGGGCAGGCGCGCGGCCCGCGCGATGCCCATGTTCACGATGTCGGTGCGGCGCAGGTTGATCTCTGCGGGGCTGCCCGCGCCCTCGCAGATCACGGCGTCGTGCGTGGCCCGCAGCTCCTCCAGGCAGGCGACGACCGGCTCGAACAGTTCCTTCTGCCGGTTGCCGTGGTAGCCGCGGGCGCTCATCTCGCCCACCGGCCGGCCCATGAGCACGACCTGGCTGGACCGGTCGCCGCCCGGCTTGAGCAGCACCGGGTTCATCAGCGCGGTCGGCTCGACGCGGGCGGCCTGCGCCTGCATGGCCTGGGCCCTGCCGATCTCGGCGCCCTCGCGGGTCACGAAGGAGTTGAGGGACATGTTCTGTCCCTTGAACGGCGCGACCTTGACGCCCTGCCGAACCAGCCAGCGGCAGATGCCGGCCGTGACGACGCTCTTGCCCGCGTCGGAGGTCGTCCCGGCGACGAGCAGCCCCCCACCCCTCACTTCGTCCTCCGCTTCAGCGTGTCCGCGATCAGCCGGCCGCCCGCGCAGGCGGCCAGGGTCAGCCAGGTCACCCGGCGCGAGAGCCGGACCGCCCGGTCGATGTCGGCGACCTCCACGGGCCGCCCCTCCCCGTTGAGGACGGGCCGGTGCTCGACCCGCCCGCCGTACGAGAGCGTCCCCCCGAGCCGTACGCCGAGGGCGCCCGCGAAGGCGGCCTCGACCGGACCCGCGTTGGGGCTGGGATGCCGGCCGGCGTCGGCCCGCCAGGCCCGTACGCCCCCGCGCGGATCGCCCCCGGCGAGGGTGGCGAGCGCGGCCGTCAGGCGGGCGCCCGGCCAGCCGGCCAGGTCGTCCAGGCGCGCCGAGGCCCAGCCGTAGCGGCGGTGGCGCGGGGACTTGTGGCCGACCATCGCGTCCAGGGTGTTGACGGCCCGGAAGCCCAGCAGCCCCGGCACGCCCGCGACGGCGCCCCACACGAGGGCGCCGACGACGGCGTCGGAGGTGTTCTCGGCGACGGACTCGACGACCGCGCGGGCCATCGCCGGACCGTCCAGGGACTGCGGGTCACGGCCGCACAGACGCGGCAGCCGCTCGCGCGCCACCTCCAGGTCGCCGGCCGCGAGCGCCCCGCCGATCGCGCGGGCCTCGCGGCCCAGGGTCGTACCGCCGACGACGGCCCACACGGAGGCGGCGGTCAGGACGGTGGAGGCGGCGCGGCTGCGCCGTGCGGCGCGGGCGGCGACGGCGCCGAGCGCCACGGCGGAACCGGCGCAGACGGCGGTGTGCAGCGCGCCCCAGCCCCGGTGGTCGCGGTGCAGGCGCCGCTCGACGGCGGCGGCGGCCCGGCCGAAGGCGGCGACGGGGTGCCCGCGGCGGGGGTCTCCGAGGAGCAGATCGGCGGCGAGGCCGGCGGCCGCTCCGTACGCGAAGACACCGGCGGCCCCGGAAGGGCCGGCTTCGGACAGGCTGCGGGTGCGGCCGGGCATGGCGCTGTGTCCTCACTCAGGGTCCGCGCCCTGGCTCGACGTGACCGGCGGGGGGAGTTCCTGGCTCCCGGACCCCTGGGGGCCCGGTCACAGTGGCGGGACCGCGCCGGAATCGCACCGGACTTCCTCTTCCTTGCCGCCGTAATGGCCTCGGCAGTCCACCACGCCCCGAGAACGCCCGTCAACTCACTCTTGACCTGCGACGGGTCACTGTGCGAAGCACCACAGACACGACGGCCGGGCGGCCCGCACCCGAGGTGCGGACCGCCCGGCCGTCAGGTCGCCGTGTCAGACGACGATCAGAAAGATGCCGTACGCGACGGCCGCCGCGCAGAGCGCGAAGCAGGCGTAGGCGCCGGTGCGGGCGAGGGTGGCGGAGCCGCCGTTCGCCGCGGCCTCCTCCTGCTTGGTGAGGCCGACGATGCCGAGGGAGAAGAGGCCCACCAGGGCGACGGTCGCCACGAGGCTGACTCCGAAGACGGAGCCGAGGGCTGCCCAGTCGATCTTCATGTCGTTCGTTCCTTACACCGCTGCGGCGGGGGCCGGGGGAGCGGCCGGGTCCGTGGGGACCCGCGCCGGGATGGTGGTCTTGAGGTCCTCGTCCGCGACGGCGGCGACCGAGCCGGCCGGCGGCGGCGGGGTGACGGCCGCGATCGCGGTGGTCACGACGCCGGGGGTGCCGGAGCCGCCGTCGAGGTCGTCGTCCGTGACGTTGTGGTGGTCGACCGGCTTGCGGCGGGACAGCGCCCAGATGACGGCGGAGCCGGAGACCAGCAGGATCGCGACGGCGACGATGCCCCAGGTGCCCTGCTGGGTGAGGAACTCGGCGCCGGCGCCGACGAGGCCGGCGGCGGGCAGGGTCAGGCCCCAGGCCACGAACATCCGGGTGGCGGTCGACCAGCGGACGACACCGCCCTTGCGGCCGAGGCCGGCGCCCATCACGGCACCCGAGCAGGACTGGGTGGTGGAGAGCGAGAAGCCCAGGTGCGAGGAGGCCAGGATGACCGTGGCGGCGCTGGTCTGGGCGGCGAAGCCCTGCTGCGGCTGGAGGTCGGTGAGGCCCTTGCCCATGGTGCGGATGATGCGCCAGCCGCCGAGGTAGGTGCCGAGGGCGATGGCGACACCGGCCGAGACGATGACCCACAGCGGCGGGTTGGCGCCCGGGGCGACGACGCCCTGGGTGACCAGCGCGAGGGTGATGATGCCCATCGTCTTCTGCGCGTCGTTGGTGCCGTGCGCGAGGGAGACGAGACCGGCGGAGGCGATCTGGCCGGCGCGGTAGCCCTTGGCCGTGGCCTTCGCCTCGCGGTTGGCGTTGATCTTGTACGTCAGGCGGGACGCGGCCATCGCGGCCAGACCGGCGACGAGGGGGGCCGCCACGGCCGGGATGAGGACCTTGGTGACGATGGTGGAGCCGTTGACGGCCGACCAGCCGGCCGACGCGACCGCGGCGCCGATGAGGCCGCCGAAGAGGGCGTGGGAGGAGCTGGAGGGCAGGCCCACGAGCCAGGTCAGCAGGTTCCACAGGATGGCGCCGACCAGGGCCGCGAAGATCACTTCTGTGCGGATGCCCTGTTCGTTGATGATGCCGCCGGAGATCGTCTTGGCCACTTCCACCGAGAGGAAGGCGCCGACGAGGTTGAGCACGGCGGACATGGCCACCGCCGTCTTGGGCTTGAGCGCACCGGTCGAGATGGTCGTGGCCATCGCGTTGGCGGTGTCGTGGAAACCGTTCGTGAAATCGAACACGAGAGCTGTCACGACCACAATGGCGAGCAGCAGCGTGATGTGTTCCATTTACCCAGGCAATCGTTTGACGTCAGTGGCTCGTCGAACGTAAGCAACCTGGATGAACGGAAGGTGAACTGGGGCGGGCAGTGTGGTGTCCCGAACCGGTGTCAACGGATTCCGCTTTCCGGCGCCGCCCACCCCTGTCCACCATCCGAACACCCCGGAACCCCGGGTAATCCGTACGCCCGCTGGCCCACCGCCCCCCGCCGCCTCCCCGGCGTCCGAAGGCCTGTCCGCCCCCTGGACGGAATCATCCCGACGGGGGACGGCCCCGCGAGACCCATGTCACCCGCCCGGGGGACCTCCGACGACACGGACACCCGCCCCGGGGACCTCCCGGAGAGAAGGTCGCCGCGCGACCGGCCCGTCGGGTGGCACGGACGGGGCGTGCTGCGGACACTGGGAGCGTGCGCCCGGCTACAGCGACGGCAGCGGCCGTCACCACACTGATCGGTGTCGGCGCGGCCGCGGTGGCGGCCGGCCGGTACGCCAGCGACGTCGCCCTCAGGGCTTCGTCCGGACGTCCCCTCCCGGGAGACCCCCGGCTCACCGTGCACGCCACGGGACCGGAACGGATCACCCTCACCCGCAGCCTCGCGTCCCTGCGCCCCGGTACGTACGGGGTGGCGGCGCCCGGCCTGCACGCGGTCGTCGGTCCCGTCCTCGACCGGGTCCCGCACACCGCCGACACCGTCGTCCGCCGCCTGGAACGGGTCGAGCTCGGCACCCTCGGGACCGGCGCCCGCGTCCGGCTCACCCCGCAGCTGCACGTCGGCACCCCGCTCACCGCCTTCGGCCTCCCCTACGAGGACGTCGAGATCCCCGGCGAGCTGGGGCCGCTCCCGGCCTGGCTGGTGCCCGGCCCACGCACCACCTGGGTGATCGCGCTGCACGGCCTCGGCACCACCCGCGAGCACCCGCTCAACCTCGTCCCCTTCCTCACCCGCCGCAAGGTGCCCGTCCTCGTCCCCGCCTACCGCGGCGACGCCGGCGCCCCCGCCTCACCCGACGGCCTCGCCCACCTCGGCGACTCCGAGTGGCGCGACGTCGACGCCGCCATCCGCTACGCCGTCCGCCGGGGCGCCGCCCAGGTCGTCCTGCACGGCTGGGGCACGGGCGCCTCGATGGCCCTGCGCGCCGCCGCCGAGTCCGGCGTACGGCACCGGATCGCCGGCCTCGTCCTGGACTCCCCGGTCCTCGCCCGCGAGACCACCCTGCGCAACCTCGCCACGGCCCACCGGATCCCCGGGCTCCTGCTCCCGCTCGCCGTCCGGGCCGCCCGCGCGATGACCGGCCCGCCCGCGGGCCGCTTCCCGGCCGCCCCCGCGGCGGCCGATCCGCGCGTTCCCACCCTGATCCTGCACGGGCCCGACGACACGCTCGCCCCCTGGGAGCCGTCCGTCGAACTCGCCACCCGCCGGCCCGGCCTCGTCACCCTGGTCACCGTGCGGCACGCCCCCCACGCCGCCATGTGGAACGCCGACCCGCTGCGCTACGAGGAGGCCGTGCGCCGCTTCCTCACCCCACTCATGTGACGGTCCGCCGGGAGCCGCTCCCTCGGCACCGGGCATTCCGATTGGGCTTTCGGGCCGTCAGCGGGAAGACTGCCCCCGTGACGTCTCGAAAGCCCGATGAACCATTGGCGCGCAACTCCAGACTCCGACTCGTCCGCCCGCGGGCGCTGGCCACCGCCCGGCGGGCGGTGACCACCCGGCGCACCCGCCCGGCACCGCGGCCGCCCGAGGGGACTCCGCCCCGCGCGGAACTCGCCCGCCAGGCGCGGCACGTCCTCGCCGACGCCGTACGGATCGCCCGCTGGGCCGCCGCCCCGCGCGGCGCGGGACCCGCGGCCCGCCCCGGCTCCGCGAGCGTCCCCGCGCGGGAACGGGCCGCCGAGGCCCTCGGCCTGACGCCCGGCCAGATCCGGGCCGGCTGGGACCGCGCCCGCCTCGCCGGGCTCGTCGAACTGCACGGCGACACCGCCCGCCCCGGCTGGCGGCTGCGTGCCTGGGACCGTGACGACTCCGCCGTCCTGCGCGGCTGGGTCGCCCTCTTCGACGCCTGGTCCCTGGTGCACCCGGCCCCCGAGGGCGTCGAGGCGAGCGCCGTCGCCGAGGTCGTCGAGGCCGTCCCGCAGGTCCTCTCGCTCCTCCAGCTCTCCCAGGGCCCCGTCCCCGTCCCCTCCCTCCTCGACCTGCTCGGCCAGCGGGTGGAGGAGCTCCGCGAGGAGCGCTGCGAGGTGCCGGGCACGGCGGACCTCGCCGGCCCCGCCGCCCCCTCCTGCGCGCCCGAGGGGCTCCCCGCCCTCCTCGACTGGGCCCTGGAGGGTCTGGCCGCGGTGGGCGCGCTCACCCTGGACCCGGGCCCGGAAGGCCGCCAGGCCACCCTGACACCGCTCGGGAACTGGGCGGTCTGGGTCAAGCTGGAGCAGATCTGCGTCGCCGCGCAGAGCCCCGCCGGCAACATCGAGCAGTCGGCCGAGGACATGCTCCGCGGCTGCGCCCGGCTCACCCCCGGCCCCGCCCGCGACGAGTACCGCGCCTGGCTCGCGGCCCGCACGCTCTCCAGCGCCGTCTCCGAGCTCCTGGCCGTCGCGAGGGGCGAGGACGCCCTGCTGCGCGGGCTCGCCTTCGAGGCGCTGCGGGTCGTCGGCGCCCCCGCCGAGGCCGAGGTGCGGGCCGCCCTGGCCGAGCCCTCCCTGCGCCCGTACGCGCTGCTCTGGCTCGCCGAGTACGAGGGGGCCGACCCCGACGACGCGCAGGAGGTCCTCACCCGCGAGGAGGCGACCTGGCTCTGGGTGGACACCGCCGCCGCCGTGGCCGACCACGGCGAGAGCGACCTGCTCGTCCGGCACCTGGACTCCGCCGTGCAGGGCACCGTCCCGGCCCTCCTGGACGAGGTGCGGGCCGTCGGCCACCCCCGTACCGTCCAGGTCCTCGTCGCCCTGGCCGCCGCCCACCCCGACCCGGCCCTGGCCAAGGCCGTCCGCAGGGCCGCCTTCCAGGTCCACACCGGCGGCGCCTGACCGGTCGTGGGCCCGTCCGCGTCCGGCGGGCGGGCCCTACCCCTCGGCGCCGGGGGTGTACGTGCCGAAGCTCCAGATGTTCCCCTCGGCGTCGCGGGCCATGTAGTCGCGCGAGCCGTAGTCCTGGTCCCGGGGCGGCATGACGATCTCCACGCCGTGGGCCACGGCCCGTGCGTGGTGCTCGTCCACGTCGTCCACGTGGACGAAGACGCCGACCGGACCGCCGCCGGCCATCAGCCGGTCGAACTCGCTGCCGGTGCCCCGGCTGCCGAGCATCACCGTCCCGTTGCCGTACGTCAGCTCGGCGTGGGCCACCAGCCCGTCCTCGCCCTCGTACACGGCCGTGGCGGTGAAGCCGAAGGCCTCCGTCAGCTGGGCGATCGCCGCCTTCGCGTCCCGGTAGACCAGGGTCGGGCAGATGTGGGGTGCCTCGGGCATCGCGCTCACGTCCTCTCGGTGCGCCGCGGGCCGGATGTGACCCTCCTCCCAGTCTCGCAGCGGAGCGCGGGGATCAGCGGAAGGTGTCGCACCGGGCCATGTCGCCGGTCCGGAAGCCCTGCTGGAACCACTGCTGCCGCTGGGCCGCCGAGCCGTGCGTCCAGTTCTCCGGGGTCACCCGGCCCTGGAACTTCTCCTGGATCCGGTCGTCGCCGACCGCCGCCGCCGCGTCCAGGCCGTCGCGGATGTCCGCCTCCGTCAGGCGGGTCAGCAGCGGGCGGCCGGTCCGGTCGTCGGGCGTGGTCGTCGCGTGCCGCGCCCACACCCCGGCGTAGCAGTCCGCCTGCAGCTCCACCTTCACCGCGTCGGAGTCCGCGCCGGTCCGCCCGTCCCGCGCCCGGCCCAGCGTGCCGGTCAGGTTCTGGACGTGGTGCCCGTACTCGTGGGCGATCACATAGGCCTGCGCGAACGGCCCGCCGCTCGACCCGAAGGTGGTGCGCAGCTCCTGGAAGAAGCCCAGGTCCAGGTAGACCCGCCGGTCGCCGGGGCAGTAGAAGGGGCCGACCGCCGAGGTGGCGGTGCCGCAGGCGGTGCCGACCTGCCGGGTGAACATCACGGTGGGGGCGTCCGTGTAGCGCCCGCCCCGGCGCGCGTACTCACCGCGCCAGTAGTCCTGGACGCTGTTGACGACGGCGACGACGCGGCAGTCCTCGCGCGTGTTGGCGTCCGAGCCCTTGCGGCAGGCCTGGTTCACCTGCGCGGCCGAGGAGGAGGTGGCGGCCGGCTCGTCACCGCCCGAGGAGAGCCCGAGCTGGTCGGGGCCGATCCCGAAGAACAGGCCCAGGACCAGGGCGACGACGCCGATGATCCCTCCGCCCACGGTGGCCCGGCCGCCCGGGAGGCGGCTGCCCCGGACGTCCCGCACCTCCGAGGTGTCCAGGTCGGCGTCGTCGTCGAACTGCACGGTCCACCACCCTCCGCTTCGCCGTCGCGGCGGTGGCCGCCGCTCTGCGCCGAGTATCGGCCCCTCCCGTGCCGTCCGCCCCTTTTGCGGCGCGTGCGCGGGAAGGTGAGAAAGACGGCGTTCGCCTACCCCCGGTCCGCGTGGCCGAAAACCAGTTGCAGGGGCCCGTTAGACTGGCCGCATGGCCATTCTCCTCGTGGATTAGCGGCGTCGAAGCCCTTCCCAGCCGTCCTTCCGCCGTTTCCCCATCGTCCTGGAGTCTGTCCGTGATCACCGCTTCCGGCATCGAGCTGCGCGCCGGCGCCCGCGTCCTCCTCGAGTCCGCCACCTTCCGCGTCGCCAAGGGCGACCGCATCGGTCTCGTCGGCCGCAACGGAGCGGGGAAGACCACGCTCACCAAGTGCCTGGCCGGCGAGGGCCAGCCCGCCGCCGGCACCATCGCCCGCTCCGGCGAGGTCGGCTACCTCCCGCAGGACCCGCGCACCGGTGACCTCGACGTCCTGGCCCGCGACCGCATCCTCTCCGCCCGAGGCCTCGACGTCCTGATCCGCAAGATGCGGCAGAACGAGGAGCGCATCGCCTCCGGCAGCGGCGCCACCCGCGAGAAGGCGCTCAGGCAGTACGAGCGCCAGGAGACGGAGTTCCTCACCAAGGGCGGGTACGCCGCCGAGGCCGAGGCCTCCACGATCGCCGCCGCCCTCGGCCTGCCCGACCGGGTCCTCGGCCAGCCGCTGCACACCCTCTCCGGTGGTCAGCGCCGCCGCATCGAGCTGGCGCGCATCCTCTTCTCGGACGCCGACACCCTGCTCCTCGACGAGCCCACCAACCACCTCGACGCGGACTCCATCGTCTGGCTGCGTGACTACCTGAAGACCTACCGCGGCGGCTTCATCGTCATCTCCCACGACGTCGACCTGGTCGAGACCGTGGTCAACAAGGTCTTCTACCTGGACGCCAACCGGTCGACCATCGACGTCTACAACATGGGCTGGAAGCTCTACCAGCAGCAGCGCGAGGCCGACGAGAAGCGCCGCCGGCGCGAGCGGCAGAACGCCGAGAAGAAGGCCGCCGCCCTCAACTCCCAGGCCGACAAGATGCGCGCCAAGGCCACCAAGACCGTCGCCGCGCAGAACATGGCCAAGCGCGCCGAGCGGCTGCTCTCCGGCCTCGAGGCCGTGCGGGTCTCCGACAAGGTCGCCAAGCTGCGCTTCCCCGAGCCCGCGCCCTGCGGCAAGACCCCGCTCACGGCGGAGGGCCTGTCCAAGTCCTACGGCTCGCTCGAGATCTTCACCGATGTGAACCTCGCCATCGACAAGGGCTCCCGCGTCGTCATCCTCGGCCTCAACGGCGCCGGCAAGACGACCCTGCTCCGTCTCCTCGGCGGGGTCGAGAAGCCCGACACCGGCGAGGTCACCCCCGGCCACGGCCTCAAGCTCGGCTACTACGCCCAGGAGCACGAGACCCTGGACCCCGACCGGACCGTCCTGGAGAACATGCGCTCCGCCGCCCCCGACCTCGACCTGGTCGAGGTCCGCAAGGTGCTGGGCTCGTTCCTCTTCTCCGGCGACGACGTGGACAAGCCGGCCGGGGTGCTCTCCGGCGGCGAGAAGACCCGGCTCGCCCTGGCGACCCTGGTCGTCTCCTCGGCGAACGTGCTCCTCCTCGACGAGCCCACCAACAACCTGGACCCGGCCAGCCGCGAGGAGATCCTCGGCGCGCTGCGCACCTACAAGGGCGCGGTCGTCCTGGTCACCCACGACGAGGGCGCCGTCGAGGCGCTCGACCCGGAGCGGATCATCCTGCTCCCGGACGGCGTCGAGGACCTGTGGGGCCCGGACTACGCGGACCTCGTGGCGCTCGCGTGATCCCGGGCTCCGGTTGCGGGGGGGGGACCCGCCCCCGGCCCGGTGATCGTTCCCGGCTGGATCATTCGGCTCATGGGTGATCCTTCATCTGGGTGAGGACGTCTCGTACCCGACGGCGCGGACCTCTGCCGAATCCTTCCGGCAGACCCGCGCCGTCCGTGTGTCCGCCGCGCGCCGCTGACCTGCTGCTTCCGTGGGCGCAGGCTCCCGGGGCGGCCCGCCGGGCGAGCGGAATACGAGCTTCCGGTCGTGGTGGTGGTGTATCCGTCCGCAAATCCGGCAGCACCGACCTTGTCGAATGGGTGGCCAGGACGTCCGGGAGGGGTGATCATGAGAAGTCCAGAGCGCACTTCCCATGAGGAGGCACGGGTGGCCGAGACTCTGAAGAAGGGCAGCCGGGTGACCGGCGCCGCGCGCGACAAGCTCGCGGCAGACCTGAAGAAGAAGTACGACTCCGGTGCGAGCATCCGGGCGCTGGCCGAGGAAACCGGCCGCTCCTACGGATTCGTCCACCGGATGCTCAGTGAGTCCGGAGTCACGCTGCGCGGACGCGGCGGGGCGACACGGGGCAAGAAGGCGGCCTCGGCCTGACGCCGGGGCGGCCCCACCGTCCACCGGGTGCCTCCCGGTGGACACCCGGTCGGCCGTGCGGCCGGCCAGGTGGTTACTGTGCAGTCACTTAGCATCGGACGCAGTGCTGCACCGTAACCGGAGGCGCCCCATGACCACGCTCGACGACACCGGGCTCGTATTCGACAAGGACGGTGTTCGGCTCACCGTCGAGGACGCCGTTGCCACGGTGACCCTGACCAATCCGGCGAAGCGCAACGCCCAGTCTCCCGCTCTGTGGCGGGCGTTGACGGAGGCCGGACGGTCGCTGCCGGGCAGCGTGCGGGTCGTCGTCCTGCGCGGGGAGGGCAAGTCCTTCTCCGCCGGGCTCGACCGGCAGGCGTTCACGCCCGAGGGCTTCGACGGTGAGCCGTCCTTCCTCGACATGGCCCGGGGCTCGGACGAGGACCTCGACGCGGTCATCGCCGAGTACCAGGAGGCGTTCACCTGGTGGCGCCGCGCCGACCTCGTGTCGATCGCGGCCGTCCAGGGCCACGCCATCGGCGCGGGCTTCCAGCTCGCTCTCGCCTGCGACCTGCGGGTCGTGGCCGAGGACGTGCAGTTCGCCATGCGCGAGACCAGCCTGGGCCTCGTCCCGGACCTCACCGGTACGCACCCGCTCGTCTCGCTCGTCGGCTACGCCCGCGCGCTGGAGATCTGCGCCACCGGCCGCTTCGTCCACGCGGACGAGGCCGAGCGCATCGGCCTGGCCAACATCGCCGTGCCCGCCGCCGAACTCGACGCGGCCGTACGGGACCTCACCGACGCCCTGCTGGCCGCGCCGCGCGCCGCCGTCGTCGAGACCAAGGCGCTCCTCCAGGGCGCCGCCGCCCGCTCCTACGAGGACCAGCGCACCGCCGAACGCGCCGCCCAGGCCCGCCGCCTGCGCGACCTGGCGGGCCTCGGCGACTGACGCCGGGGCCGGCCCCGTCCGGGCCCGGGCCGCCCCGCCCCGTCGCCCCGCAGGGCGCCGCGGGGCCCGGCCCGGGCGTATCGGCGTGCCCCCGGGCCCGCCCCTCAGGGGCGGACGTCCGAGATCAGCACCGTCACCAGGGTGGCCTCGGGCAGGCTTGCGTGCACCGCGGCCCGCACGGCCTGGGCCACCTCCGGGGGGCGGTGACCGGCCCTCGTCGCCACCTCCACCCGTACCCGGCCCTCCTCGTCGCGGTGCACCGCGGGCCCCACCGTGTCCGTCACGCCCGCCACGCCCGTGACCCGCAGCGCGGCCAGGGCCACCGGGTCGTCCACCGCCGGGGCCGGCGGGGCCGGCGGGGGAGCGGCGGGCTCCGGCGCGGGGGACTCCTCCAGGAGGTCGGTCACCCGTAGGTCCACCTCCGCCACCCGCAGGCCCAGGTCGCCCGCCGCCGTGAACAGGGCCTCGCGCAGCTCCTCCGTCAGCCCCGGCAGGGGCCGCCCGGCGACCGCCGCGATCTCGCCCGCGATCCGCAGCCGGCCCGGTGGCAGCCCGCCCGGCGGCACCGGGAACGGGCCGTCCTCCTCCGCGCCGTGGAGCCCGGCGCGGAACCCGCCCGGCACCACTCCCCGCACCGAGGAGGCCGCCCGTGCCAGTGCCTCCCGTACCGCGCGCTCCGCGATCCACACGCCGTCCGCCGCCTCCCCGAGCGGCAGCAGCCTGCCCGGAGCGAGGCGGTCCCGTACCGCCGCCGTCCAACCCTCAGCCGTCGTCATATGACCCAGCCTGCCGTATCCCCGGGGCGAGACCGGGCAACCACCCTTAATGTGGGCAAAGAACCCCGAAATCTCCCAGAAGGGGCGTATTGCGATGACGGACACCGCACACTCCGGCAACCCCACGGCCGACGAACCGCGCCGTACCTCCGGGTCCAAGCGGGGCGGCGGCGACCCGGCCTCCCGGGGCAGGACCACGATCGCCGACGGCGTCGTGGAGAAGATCGCCGGGCTGGCCGCCCGGGACGTCGTCGGCGTCCACGCCATGGGCAGCGGCCTCTCCCGCACCTTCGGCGCCGTCCGCGACCGGGTCCCCGGCGGGGGCGGCACCAAGTCGAGCGTCACCCGCGGGGTGAAGGCCGAGGTCGGCGAGGTGCAGACGGCCCTCGACCTGGAGATCGTGATCGAGTACGGCGTCTCCATCGCGGACGTCGCGGGCGCCGTCCGCGAGAACGTCATCGCCGCCGTCGAGCGGATGACGGGCCTGGAGGTCGTCGAGGTCAACATCGCGGTCAGCGACGTGAAGCTGCCCGAGGACGAGGAAGAAGAGCCGGAGCCGCGGCTCCAGTAGCCGCCGCCGTCCGGCACGGCGGCGGCCGCGCCGCACGCCGTACACCCGCGCGGTGTACGGCGCGCGCCGCCGCCCGCACGGCCGGACGACCGAGGAAAGGACGCATGGATGAACATGGCGCTGGTCGGCCTGGTGGCCGGCATGGGCCTCGGCTTCGCCGGATACTTCGGCGGCTTCGGGGCGTTTCTGCTGGTCGCCGCATTGGGGGCGATCGGGTTCGTGACCGGCCGGTTCCTCGACGGCGACCTCGAACCTGGGGAGCTGTTCCGGGGCCGCGAACGCGGCGAACGACGGCGGTGACGGCGGGTGACGGCGGACCTCGCACCGCACCCGGTGCGCGAGCGCGGCGCGACCACGATCGCGGACCGGGTCGTCGCCAAGATCGCCGCGCAGGCGGCCCGGGAAGCACTGGAAAGGATCCCCGAGGGAGGCTCGCCGCCGCACGCCTCGGTCGACGTGCACCGTGACGTCGCCCGGGTCTCGGTCAGCCTCGACCTCGACTACCCCACCGACGTCGGACGCCGCTGCCGCGCCGTCCGGAGCCGGGTGCGCAGCCGGGTGGAGGAACTCGTCGGCATGGAGGTCCACGACGTCTCCGTCCACGTGGAACGCCTCCACTCCGCGCACACCCGGCCGGCCGGGCGGAGGGGTGATCTCGTATGACCGGAACGACCCCGCCCGAGCGCGAGCCGAGGGCCGCCACCACGAGCGGCACCGGAACCGGGACCGCCGGATCCTCTCCCGTGCCCTCCGCGGTCCCCGTCCTCACCGACGGCGCGCCCCCACCGCCCGCCCGCCGCTTCTGGTCGGTACGCCGCGTCCCGGCCGCGCTGCTCGCGGCGGTGATCCTCGGCTGCGCGGGACTCCTGCTGTACGACGTGGCGGCGGTACGGGCCGACCGCACCGCCATGGCCTGGCGCCGCGACCTCGCCGACGACCTCGCGACCCGGCCCCTGGACAACGCCTGGGTCCTCGCCGGCGCGGCCCTCGCCGTCCTCCTCGGCCTGTGGCTGCTGGTCCTGGCGCTCACCCCCGGGCTGCGCGCCGTCCTGCCGATGCGCAGGGCGCACTCCGACCTGCGGGCCGGGCTCGACCGGGAGGCCGCCGCGCTGACCCTGCGGGACCGGGCCATGGAGGTCTCCGGTGTCCAGTCCGTCCGGGTGGCCGTCGGCCGTACGAAGGTCGGCGCCCGCGCCGTCTCGCACTTCCGGGACCTCGACGAGGTCCGCGCCGACGTGGAGCGGGCCCTGGAGACGGGCATCGACGCGCTCGGCCTCGCCCACCGTCCCACGCTGTCCGTACGGGTGGCCCGGCCGCCCAGGAAGGGGTGAGCCGTGCCGGCCGTCCTCCGCCGCGTCAACCGCGTCGTGCTCGCCCTCGTCGGGCTGCTCCTGCTCCTCGGCGGCGGCGCGGTCCTCGCCGCCGGGTTCGACGCTCCGGTCCCGTCCTGGTGGCCCTGGTCGGGCCCCTCCGACGTGCTCCTGTCCACCGCCGACCGCCGCGGCTGGCGGGCCGACTCCTGGTGGTGGCCCGCCGCCCTCGCCGTCCTGGGCCTGCTGGTGCTGCTCGCCCTGTGGTGGCTGCTGGCCCAGTTCCGCCGGGCCCGGCTCGCCGAGGTCCTCGTGGACACCGGCGACGGCGAGGCGGCCGTGCTGCGGGGGCGGGCCCTGGAGAACGTCCTGGAGGCGGACGCCACCGCCCAGGACGGGGTCGCCCGCGCCAAGGTCGCCCTCACCGGCCGCCGCACCGCCCCCCGCACCCGGATCGCGCTGCTCCTGGAGCCGCACGCCTCCCCGGACGAGGCCCTGGCCGGCCTCGGCAGCCAGGCGCTGGAACCCGCCCGCCGGTCGGCCGGTCTCCCCGCGCTGCCGGCGGAGGCCCGCCTGCGGGCGGTCCGGCACCGGGCCCGCAGGGTCAGCTGAGGGCCGGCCCGCCAGGGCACAGCGGCACGGCCCCGGCCCGGCGCGGCTCAGAAGCCGTGCCGGGCACCGCCGTCGACCGGGAGCATCAGACCCGTCAGGTACGAGGCGGCCGGGGACAGCAGGAACGCCGCGGTACGCCCGAACTCCTCGGGCGTACCGTAGCGGCGCAGCGGGATCGCCGCCTCGTTGGCGGCCCGCGCCGCCTCCGCGTCGCCCGTCAGGGCGTCCAGGGACCGTACCCGGTCCGTGTCGATCCGGCTCGGCAGCAGGCCGATCACCCGGATCCCGCGCGGCCCCAGGTCGTTGGCGAGGGACTTCGCGAAGCCGGCGAGCCCGGGCCGCAGGCCGTTGGAGATGGTCAGGCCCGGGATCGGCTCGTGCACCGAGCCGGAGAGCACGAAGCCGATCACGCCGCCCTCGGTCAGCGTCTCGGCCGCCGCGCGGGCCAGCCGTACCGCGCCGAGGAAGACCGTGTCGAAGGCCGCCGCCCACTGCTCGTCGGTGTTGTCGGCGCCGAAGCCCGGCGCCGGGCCGCCGACGCTGATGAGGACGCCGTCGAGGCGGCCGAACCGGGCGCGGGCCTCGGCGATGAGCCGGGCCGGGGTCTCAGCGTCCGTGTTGTCCGCGGCGACGCCCGCCGCACCCTCGCCGAGCGCGGCGGCCGCCTCCGCGACGGACGTCTCCTCGCGCCCGGTGATCAGCACCCGCGCGCCCTCCGCGAGCAGCGCCTCCGCCGAGGCCCGGCCGAGCCCGCGGGTCGCGCCGGTCACCACGTACACACGGTCCTTCAGTCCAAGATCCATGGCCCTATCCTGCCGGGTCGTCCAGCGCCAGCGCGAGAGCGGTGCCCACCAGGCCGATGTGGCTGAAGGCCTGCGGGAAGTTGCCGAGCTGGCGGCGGGCCACCGGGTCGTACTCCTCCGCCAGCAGCCCCACGTCGTTGCAGAGCGTCACCAGCCGTTCGAAGAGGGCGCGGGCCTCCTCGTGCCGGCCGGTCAGCCACAGCGCGTCCGCCAGCCAGAACGAGCACACCAGGAAGGTGCCCTCCTGGCCCGGCAGGCCGTCCACCGCGCCCGAGTCGGGCGTGTAGCGGCGCAGGAAACCGCCGTGCATCAGCTCGGCCCGGACCGCGTCGACCGTCCCGACCACCCGGGGGTCGTCCGGCGGCAGGAAGCCCACCTGCGGGATGAGGAGCGTGGCGGCGTCCAGCTCGCGGGAGCCGTACGACTGGGTGAAGGTGTTGCGGTCCGGGTCGTAGGCCTTCGCGCAGACGTCGGCGTGGATCTCGTCGCGCAGCGCCCGCCACCGTGCCACGTCCCCCGGCAGCGACGGGTCCGCCTCCAGCGTGCGCACCGCCCGGTCGGCGGCGACCCAGGCCATCACCTTCGAGTGGGTGAAGTGGCGGCGGGGGCCGCGCACCTCCCACAGCCCTTCGTCGGGCTCGCGCCAGGTCGACTCCAGGAAGCCGAGCAGGCTCAGCTGGAGGTTCCAGGCGTGGCGCTGCGCCGGGATCCCGGCCTCCCGCGCCCGGTACAGGGAGTCCATGACCTCGCCGTACACGTCGAGCTGGAACTGCTCCACGGCCGCGTTCCCGGTCCGGACCGGCAGCGAGTCGGCGTAGCCGCGCAGCCAGGGCAGGGTGGTCTCGGGGAGCCGGCGCTCCCCGGCGGGCCCGTACATGATCTGGAGGTCGGCCGGGTCGCCGGCCACCGAGCGCAGCAGCCAGTCCCGCCAGGCGGCGGCCTCCTCCACGTACCCGGCGGCGAGCAGCACCCCGAGGGTGAGGGAGGAGTCGCGCAGCCAGCAGGAGCGGTAGTCCCAGTTCCGCACTCCGCCGATCTCCTCGGGGAGCGAGGTGGTGGGGGCGGCGACGATCCCGCCGGTGGGGGCGTAGGTCAGGGCCTTGAGGGTGATCAGGGAGCGGACGACCGCGTCCCGGTAGGGCCCTTGGTAGGTGCAGCGGGCCACCCATGCCCGCCAGTCCGCGAGCGTGTGCTCCAGGGACTCGAAGGGGTCCACGAGGGCGGGGCGGGACTCGTGCGAGGGGTGCCAGGTGAGGACGAAGGCCACTTTCTCGCCGGCGGCGACGGTGAAGGAGGAACAGGTGGCGTACTGCTGTCCCCAGGTCTTCACCGGCGGGTCGCTGCGCAGCCAGACCGCGTCCGGCCCCGCGACCGCGACCCGGTGGCCCTCGGAGCGGCGCACCCACGGCACGATCGAGCCGTAGTCGAAGCGGAGCCGCAGCACGGAGCTCATGTCGACGGAGCCGCTGACTCCCTCCACGATCCGCACCACGTCGGGCGCCCGGTCGCGGTGCGGCATGAAGTCGACGACCTTGACGGTGCCGGTGCGGGTCTCCCAGTACGTCTCCAGGACCAGCGAGTCCTCCGCGTACCGCCGCGTCGTGCAGCGGGTCGCGCCCTGGGGGGCGATCCGCCAGTGGCCGTTGTCCTCGTCGCCGAGGAGGGCGGCGAAGCAGGCGGCGGAGTCGAAGCGGGGGAGACACAGCCAGTCGATCGACCCGTCGCGTCCGACGAGCGCGGCGGTCTGGAGATCCCCGATGAGGGCGTAGTCGTCGATACGTTGCGTCACGCTTTGGGCTGTTCCCGCAAGTGGGGAGGGTCAATCAAACGGACGGTGTGGCCTGGATCGCCGTGGAGCCCGCGCCGGGCGCGCCGCCGTCCCCCGCCCCGCCCCCGCCACCGGTGGCGGCGGCGGCCTCCCGGTCCCGCTTCTCCCGGCGTACCAGGACGAACCAGCCCACCGGAACGCCCGCCGCGAACAGCCACCACTGCACGGCGTACGCCATGTGCGCGCCGATCGAGTCGTGGTCGGGCTCCGGGACCTGCTCGGGCGTGCCGCCGGCCGGCGCGGGCCCCGTCTGCTCCACGTAGCCGCCGAGCACCTCGCGGCCCGTCAGTTCGGCCTGCTGGGCGCTGCTGATCAGCATGACCTGACGGTCCGGCAGGCCCTTGAGGTCCTTGATGCCGCTCGCGCCCGTGGTCTCGTCGGCCTTGAGGCGGCCGGTGACGGTGACCTCGCCCCGGGGGGCGGGCGGCACCGGCGGGTAGGCGCGCTGGTCACCGGCGGCCGGGATCCAGCCGCGGTTGACGAGGACGATCCGGCCGTCGTGCAGGACCAGCGGGGACAGGACGTGGAAACCCACCCGGTCGTCGGCGGAGGTGCGGCGGCGGACGACCACCTCGTGGGCGGTGTCGAAGGTGCCGGTGGCCGTGACCCGGCGCCAGTAGAGGGCGCGGGGCACGGTGTGGCCGGGGGAGGTGAGCTTCTCGACCGGTACCGGCTCCGCCCGGAGGTTCTCCTCGATCAGGGCGTTCTGGGCGACCCGGCGCTCGTGCCGGTGGAACTGCCAGAAGCCCAGCTCGGTCATCACGGGGATGAGGACGAGGGCGACGAGGGTCAGGATCACCCACTGCCGGGACAACAGGAAGCGGTACACCCCATGACCGTACAGCGCGGGCCACGGGGTGCACGCACGGGGGGTTCGGGTGGGTTGTCCCCGCCCCGTCCCGCCCAAAATCGTTTCTTCACTTCTCTCGGCGGGGCCGGACGCCTTCCGCGTCCAGGGCGCCGGGTCCGGCTCACACCCTGTCCACGATGCCCGCCTTCCCCTCCGCCCGGGCGCAGTGCGCGCCGCAGTACCAGGTGCCGTCGACCTCGACGCCCTGCCCGATGATCTGGACCCGGCAGTGCTCACAGATGGGCGCCATGCGGTGGATGGCGCACGCGAAGCAGTCGAAGACGTGCACAGCACCCTGCGCATGGACTTCGAAGGACATGCCGTAATCGTTTCCGCAGACCTCACAACGTGCCATGCGCCACAGGGTGGGGCCCCGGGCGGAATCGCGCCGCGCGGCACGCCCGCCGGGGGCGGGCGCGTCACCCGTCTGCCGGGGCCACGTCCCGCAGGAGCTGCACGTAGGCCGCCTCGTCGACGACCGGCGTCCCGAAGGACTTCGCCTTCAGCGTCTTGGACGTGGCGGCCTCCGGGTCGTTGGTGACGAGGAGGCTGGTGAGCCGGGAGACGCTCGTGGCGACGTGCAGTCCGGCCTCGACCGTCCGGTCCTCCAGGAGTTCGCGGTCGACCGAGGTGTCCCCGGAGAAGGCGACGCGCATCCCCTGCTTGAGCGGCGCGCCCGTCTCGTACCGGCCGGGGTTCGGGTACGGGCACGGCGGGCGCTTGCGCGAGGGGCGCCAGCCGCCCGCCCGGTACGCGGAGGGGGAGGAGGCCGCGTACCCCGTCGGGCCCGTGGCCTGACGGCCGATCGCGGGCCGCGCCGCGTCCGGGGTCCACTCGGTCAGCGGGCGGCACTCCAGGAGCGGCAGCCGTACGTTCCGCTCGGCCGCCGCGTGCAGGCTCGGCCGGAAGGCCTCCGCGAGCACCCGGGCGTCGTCCAGCGCGTTGTGCGCCCGCCGCTGGACCACCCCGAAGTGCGCGGCGAGCGACTCCAGCTTGTGGTTGGGCAGCGGCAGCGCGAGCTCCTTGGACAGCGCGATGGTGCACAGCCGCTGCTTCACCGGCGCGGCGCCCCGGGCGCGGGCGTACTCACGGGCGATCATCTGCCAGTCGAACATGGCGTTGTGCGCGACCAGGACGCGGCCCTCCAGACGCGCCGAGAGCTCGGCGGCGATCTCCGGGAAGAGGGGCGCGCCCTCCAGGACGTCACTGGTGAGGCCGTGGATCCAGACCGGGCCGGGATCGCGCTCGGGGTTGACGAGCGTGTACCAGTGGTCCTCGACGTTCCCCTGCGCGTCGAGCCGGTAGACGGCAGCCGACACTATCCGGTCGTCACGGGCGAGGCCGGTGGTCTCCACGTCGACGACCGCGTACCCCTGCGGGTAGGCGGCCGGCCACGTCGGTGCTGTCGTGCGGTCGTCGAGCATGGTCACTGAGAATACGGCCCGCGACCGACAGTCCCGCCCCCGGTGTCCTGGATGTCCCTGATGTCCGGTGAAGCCCTTTCAACTCCTCCGGCCCAGCCACGCCTTGCCCTCGGAACCGCGCGCGGGACGGGTCGCCGTCGTCACCGGAGCGGCGCCCCGCACCGGACGCGCGCCTCCGGCGCGGCGTCCGCCGCACACGCGAGGGCGGGTCGGTCCACGGCCGGTGGCCGCCCGGATGCGACGCTCCCGGTGTGACCGAACCCACCGCGCACGACGAACCCCCCGGCGGCGGCCTCGGTACCCGGCTCAACTGGCTGCGGGCCGCCGTGCTCGGGGCCAACGACGGGGTCGTCTCCACGGCGGGACTCGTCGTCGGGGTCGCCGGGGCCACCGGGTCCCGGTCCGCGCTGCTCACCGCCGGTCTGGCCGGTCTCCTCGCCGGGTCGATGTCGATGGCGGCGGGGGAGTACGTCTCCGTCTCCACCCAGCGGGACTCCGAGAAGGCCGCCCTCGCCGAGGAGCGGCGCGAGCTGCGCGAGCGCCCCGAGGCCGAACTCGACGAGCTGACCGGCCTCCTGACCACCCGTGGCCTGTCCCCCGACGTGGCGCGCGAGGCCGCGGAACAGCTCACCGCGCGCGACGCGCTGCGGGCCCACGCGCGCGTGGAGCTGGGTATCGACCCCGACGCCCTCACCAACCCCTGGCACGCCGCCGGAGCCAGCTTCCTCGCGTTCACGGCCGGCGCCCTGCTGCCCCTCCTCGCGATCGTCCTGCCCCCGGCCCCGGACCGGCTGTGGGTGACGGTCGCCTCGGTCCTCGCCGCCCTGGCCCTCACCGGCTGGTGGTCCGCCCGTCTCGGCGAGGCCCCCGCCGGCCGCGCCGTCCTGCGCAACACCGGCGGCGGCGCCCTGGCGATGGCGGTGACCTACGCGGCGGGCTCCCTGCTCGGCGCGGCGGGCGTCTGACATCCCACCCGGCACGCGGGCCGGCGTTGTCGGAAGCCGCCAAAGCTTGCTGACAAGCCGTCTCGCATACTTGTTGGTAACAACCTCTAGCGGCGCCCGCCCGCCCGCCTCTACCGTCGACCGCATGCCGAACCTGCCCGATGTCGTGCTGTGGTCCATACCGGCGTTCGTCCTGCTCACCGTCGTGGAGATGGTCAGCTACCGCCTCCACCCCGACGAGGACGCCGCCGGGTACGAGGCCAAGGACGCCGCCACCAGCCTCGGCATGGGACTCGGCAGCCTCGTCTTCGACGCCCTGTGGAAGATCCCGGTCGTCGCGATCTACACCGCCGTGTACGAGCTCACCCCGCTGCGCGTCCCCGTCCTGTGGTGGACGATCCCGCTCATGCTGCTCGCCCAGGACTTCTTCTACTACTGGCAGCACCGCGGCCACCACGTGATCCGCATCCTCTGGGCCTGCCACGTCGTCCACCACAGCAGCCGCAAGTTCAACTTCACCACCGCGCTGCGCCAGCCGTGGACCAGCCTGACCTCCTGGCCGTTCTACCTGCCGATGATCGCCCTCGGCGTGCACCCGGCGGCCGTCGCCTTCTGCTACTCCGTCAACCTCGTCTACCAGTTCTGGATCCACACCGAGCGCGTCGGCCGGCTGCCCCGGCCCTTCGAGTACGTCCTCAACACCCCCTCCCACCACCGCGTCCACCACGCCTCCCAGGGCGGCTACCTGGACCGGAACTTCGGCGGCATCCTCATCGTCTGGGACCGGATGTTCGGCTCCTGGGTCGGCGAGACCGAGCGGCCCGTGTACGGGCTCACCAAGAACATCGACACGTACAACCCGCTGCGCGTCGCCACCCACGAGTACGCCGCCATCGCCCGCGACCTGCGCGCCGCGCGCGACTGGCGCGAGCGCGCCGGACGCGTCCTGCGCGGCCCGGGCTGGCAGCCCGCGCCGCCCCCGGCCGTCGCCCCCGGCACGCCCCAGGGCGGCACCGCGCCGGAGCCCGCCGCGTGACCGCCCGTACCGCGGCCCCGCGACCCACCGCCACCGGCGCCGTCTCCCGCGCGCTGCTCGCCGCCTTCGTCCTCGCGGCGGCGGCCGACCTGATCGCGCTCCTCGCCGGCGCCGAGACCGGCCACCGGATCGCCAAACCACTGCTGATGCCGCTGCTCGCCGCGTACGCCGCGAGCCGCGGCGCCCCGAAGCTCCTGATCGCCGCGCTCCTGTTCGGCTGGGGCGGCGACGTCCTGCTGCTGTTCGACGCGGAGGCCGCCTTCCTCGCGGGCATGGGCTCCTTCGCCGCCGGACACGTCTGCTACCTCGTCCTCTTCGGGCGCGGGCGCACGTCCCCGCCCCTGGCCGGCCTGTACGCGGCGGCCCTCGTCGCCACCGTCGCGCTCCTGTGGCCCGACCTCCCGGCCGACCTCCGCGTCCCGGTCGCCGGTTACTCACTCCTCCTCACCGCCATGGCGTACCGGGCGAGCGCCCTCGGTGTCCCGGCGGGCCTCGGCGGGGCCCTCTTCCTGCTCTCCGACACCCTCATCGCGACCGGTGTCGCCGACTGGCCCCAGCCGCCCGTCCCCGACTTCTGGATCATGCTCACGTACCTGGCGGCGCAGTACCTGCTCACCGCCGGAGCCCTGCGGGCGGGTTACGGTGAGGGCCGTACGACAGACTGACAGCGAGGACCGCCCGCCATGCGCGCCACCACCATCCACGCCCCCTTCGACCTGCGCGTGGAGGACGTGCCCGACCCGGTCGTCCAGGACCCCACCGACGCCGTCGTCCGCGTGCTGCGCGCCTGCGTCTGCGGCAGCGACCTGTGGGCCTATCGCGGGGAGTCCGCGCGGCGGCCGGGGCAGCGCATCGGCCACGAGTTCCTCGGGATCGTCGAGGAGGCCGGCGCCGACGTGACCGGCTTCCGCGCCGGTGACCTCGTCGTCGCCCCCTTCGTCTGGTCGGACGGCACCTGCGACTACTGCGCCGAGGGCCTCCAGACCTCCTGCCCGCGCGGCGGGTTCTGGGGCACGCCCGGCTCCGACGGCGGCCAGGGCGAGGCGGTCCGCGTCCCCTTCGCCGACGGCACCCTCGTCAGGCTCCCCGCCGACGCCGCCTCCGACGACCACCTGCTGACCGCGCTGCTCGCCCTCTCCGACGTCCTCGGCACCGGCCATCACGCGGCCCTGGGCGCCGGTGTCCGCGAGGGGTCCACGGTCGCCGTCGTCGGTGACGGGGCCGTCGGCCTGTGCGGCGTCCTCGCCGCCCGCCGGCTCGGCGCCGAACGGATCATCGCCCTGGGCCGGCACACCGCCCGCACCGACATCGCCCGCGCCTTCGGCGCCACCGACGTCGTCGCCGAGCGCGGCGAGGCCGCCGAGGCCGCCGTCCGCGAACTCACCGGCGGCCAGGGCGCCCACGCCGTCATCGAGGCCGTCGGCACCGAGCAGTCCATGCGCACCGCCGTCGGGATCGTCCGCGACGGCGGCTCCATCGGCTACGTCGGCGTTCCGCACGGCAGCGGCACCGGCCTCGACCTGTCCGTCATGTTCGACCGGAACATCGCCCTGCGCGGCGGCGTCGCCCCGGTCCGCGCCTACATTCCCGAACTGCTCCCGGACGTCCTGGACGGCAGCGTCGACCCGTCGCCGGTCTTCGACCTCACCGTCGGCCTCGACGGCGTCCCGGACGGCTACCGCGCCATGGACGAGCGCACCGCCCTCAAGGTCCTCGTCAAGCCCTGAGCCGGGCCCCGCCGCCCGGCTCCGTCCGTCACGCCCACGCGTTGAAGAGGACGCCTCCCAGCGTGCCGATGCCGTAGGCCCGGACCTGGCGCCACTCGGCCCGGGACAGCACCGAGGTGTCCACGGCGGCGAGCGGCAGCCCGAGCCGCTCGCCGTCCAGCACCACGAAGCCCGCGTCGGCGAAGACGGACGCCCACCACGGCGGCGCGGTGAACTCCTCGTCGTACCAGTTCCGGCGCTCCCGGGCGAAGGCGATCCAGGGGTGGTGGGCGTGGCACAGCACGACCGTCTCGCCGGTCCGGTGGACGACCGACGCGGTGTGGAAGCTCCGCGGGTACTCCTGCGGCTCCATCCCGCCCACCCGGCCCCCGGCGGCCCGGGCCGCGGCGTGCAGGGCGCCGCGGAACGCGCGCGCGTCGGTCGCCGGCGGCGGACCGTCCCCCGGTGCGAAGAAACCGGTCGCGCCCCGCGGCAGCGTGAAGCGGATCTTCCCCTCGTGGGCCATGCGGCTCATCCTGCCCCGGACGGCCTCAGCCGCGGGCACCGGGCGCCGGGCCGTCACCGGAGGGCCCCGGCTCGCTCCACACCGGCGCGTCCGCGCCCGGCACGCCCGGAGGCCGCGTCCAGTCCACGGGCCCGCCCTCGTACGTCACGGGTGACCGGGCGTACCGCAGCCGGCCGAGCGGGCCCTCCGACTCCGTGAGGTACGGCTCCGGGTCGACGGGGCCGGCCGCCGGGCCCGGGAGGACGGGGGAGCGGGGCAGGCCGTGCGTCAGCCAGTGGCCGGTCCGCGCGAGCGCCACGCGGACGAGCCGGGTGCCGCCGTCCCGGTCCTGCTCGGTGAGGGTACGGAGCACGGCGGCCGCGAGCAGATAGCCGGTTCCGTGGTCCAGGGCCTGCGCCGGCAGCACCCCCGGCTCCTCGGCCGAACCCTCCACGACGGCGATGCCGGTGGCGACCTGGACCAGGCTGTCGAAACCGCGCCGTTCCGCCCAGGGCCCCCGGTCGCCCCAGGCGGAGAGGCGGGCCGTCACCAGGCCCGGCCGGTGGAGCCCGAAGCGGTCGAGGGCGCCCGGCCGGTAACCCGTCACCAGCACGTCGGCCGCGTCCAGGAGCTCGTCGAAGGTCCGCCGGTCCGCGCGGCGGCCCAGGTCCAGCGCGGCCGTCCGCTTCCCCACGTCCGTGTCCGCGTGCTGGTCGGGCAGCTCCGGATTGCCCGGCGGGTCGATCCGTAGCACGTCCGCGCCGAGCAGCGCCAGCGTCCGGGTCGCCACCGGGCCCGCGATGACCCGCGTCAGGTCCAGGACCCGCAGCCGGCCCGTACGGTGCCGGGGCGCGGCCCCGTCGAGCCGTTCCCGGGTCAGCAGGGGGCGGGCCGCCACCTCCCGTCCCTGCGGGTGGGCGGCCCACTCGGCGGGCGTGCGCAGGGCGACGGCGAGGCCCCCCGCCGCGTACACCGCCGTCTCGACGTCCACGGCGGTCCGCCCGCCGATCGCCGCCGCCACCGCCTCGGCGGCCCCGGGCCCCTGGGGCACGCCGAGCGCCTCCCGCAGCGCCGCCTCGTGGTGCGGGTAGTTGGCGTGGGTGCGGACCCAGCCGTCGGCCGCCCGCCAGAACCGGGAGAGCGGCGCGAAGTTGACCGGGGCCCGCCCGTCGACCCGCAGGTGGCGCTCGCTCACGAAGGCGGTGGCGACGGCCCCGTCGTCCACCCGCACCGGCCCCGGCAGGCCCGCGCGTTCCACGGCCGCGAGCCCGGCGACCGCGACGGTGGCCCGGGCCAGGTCCATCACCGGGAGGCGGGCCGGCAGCCGGCCGGGCGCCCCGCCGTACGTGACCCGGTCCAGGAGCGCGGGATCGCCGCCGAGCGCCGCCCAGAGCGCCTCCGTACCCGAACGGACCGCGGGAGGTGTGTCGTTGTTCATGACCCGCACTATGGCACCCGGTGCCATGCGAAGGGGCCCCGGTGCGGCGTACCGCACCGGGGCCCCTCCGCGCACGTCAGCGGCGGACCGCGTCCAGCGCGTCGACCATGCCGGCCCCGTAGAAGCCGTTCTTGTCCTTGCCGCCCTCGCAGACGGCGTCGACGGTGCCGTTGCCGTCGATGTCGTACGGGTTGGTGCAGGCGCGGTCGTCGGCCTGCGCGTACAGCAGCGCCTTCAGCGCCGCCGGGCTCGCCTTCGGGTGCGTCGACTTCAGCAGCGCGAGCACACCGGCGGCGTGCGGCGCGGCCATCGACGTACCGGCCTTGTAGACGTACCCGCCCGCGACGGTGGTCGAGAGGATGCGGCCGTTGACCGCCGGGGCGTCCGGCGTCTGGTACTCGGTGCGGTCACCGCCGGGGGCGGCGATGTCGACGACGCCCTGGCCGTAGTTCGAGTACGAGGCCTTCAGGTCCTTGGCGCCGGTCGCGGAGACCGTCACCACGCCCGGCAGCATGGCCGGGTAGTCGAAGCAGACCTTCGGGTCGATGAGCCGGTCGACCTCGGTGCTGTCGTTCGGGCTGCTCTTGTCGAGGATCGAGTCGGCCGCCAGGTCGAACTTGGAGTTGCCGGCCGCCGCGACGTTGACCGTGCCCTTGCGCTCCGCGTAGCGGGACGCGCGGGTGACCGCCTCGATGAGGGCCTTCTGGTCCTCGTCGGTCTTGCAGGCGAACATCCACGGGTCGGTGTAGTAGCTGTTGTTGGTGATCTCGACGCCGTGCTCGGCCGCCCACACGAAGCCGCAGACCACGGCCTCCGTGTAGAAGAAGCCGGCCGGGGTGGACACCTTGATGCCGGAGACCTTGACGCCCGGGGCGACACCCGTGATGCCGACGCCGTTCTTGGCGGCGGCGATCGTGCCGGCGACGTGCGTGCCGTGGTCGCTCTCGCCCGCGCCCGGGCGCCAGGAGCCGGGGGTGGTGTCCGGCTTGCCCGACACGCAGTTGGCGGAGGAGGCTGCGTCGAAGTTCGGCGCCAGGTCGGGGTGGGTGTCGTCGACGCCCGTGTCGATGACGCCGACGGTCACGCGCTTGCTGCCGAGCGTCTTCTGGTGGGCCCGGTCCGCCTTGATGGCCGGGAGGTCCCACTGCAGGGGCTCCAGCGGGTCCTGCTCGTCCGAGGCGGTCGCCGCGGCGGCCCGGGCCTCGGCCGGGGAAAGGGCCTGGGCGCCCTCGTCGACGGCGGTGTCGGACTGGACGGAGAGCGGAGCGGTGCGGGTGGCACCGGCCGACACGACGCCGGGCGCCTGCCGGATCGTCTTCGCGAAATCGGCGTTCCGCGAGTGGACGACGATCACGCCTATCTGGTCGTAGGCGATGACGATCTCGCCGCCCGCGGCGACGACGGCCTTCTTCACCGAGGCGGCGGTCCGGCGGCCCCCGTCGACGTTGACCACGTACGACAGCTTCGGACCGTCGGCCGTCGCGGTGGCCGCCGCGGGGGCGTCGCTCAGGTCCGCGGCGGTGGCGGCGCCGGAGGGAAGGAAGCCGAGCGAGGCCGTGAGCGCGAGACCAACAGGCAGGGCAAGAGCCCGGCCGCGCCTCGATCCCAGATGAGCCATGGGTTCTCCACATCATCCGTGTACTGCCCGCGCGGGGTTGCGTTTGGGCAGGTGCATGACGACGGAAGTTATCGCTGTTCATCCCGGGGATTCAATGAGTTGAGAAGACTTCATGAAGAACTGTGCGAAGAAACCATCCGGGTGAACCGCGTCGCTTCCCGCTCCGTGCCGTTGTGCAGGGGAGGGGTTCCGCCCGGAGCCCCGGGCTCCCACCCTGGTGGGACCCCTCGAACCGCCCGTCCGCCCCGCGTCACAAGGAGATTTCCGTGGCCACCGAAGCACCGCCGCCCAAAAACGGAACGGAGACCGACAGCGGTCCCGGCCGCCCCACGACGGAGCAGTTCGTCGAGGTGCAGAAAAGCCCGGAATTCGGTGAACTGCGCCGTACATACCGTTCCTTCGCCTTTCCGCTGACCGTCGCCTTCATCGCCTGGTACCTGCTGTACGTGCTGCTCTCGAACTACGCGGGCGGCTTCATGGGCATCAAACTCCTCGGCAACATCAACGTCGCCCTCGTCCTCGGCCTCGGCCAGTTCGCGACCACCTTCCTCATCGCCTGGTTCTACTCCCGGCACGCCGCCGAGCGCCTCGACCCCCGTGCCGAGGCCATCAAGTCCCGTATGGAGGGCGACGCATGAACACCTTCGTCCTGCTCGCCGCCGACAGCGCCACCACCGAACACCGGCCGCTGATCATCGCCCTGTTCGCCGCCTTCGTCGTCGCCACCCTGGCCATCACCGTCTGGGCCGGCCGGCAGACCCGGAGCGCCGCCGACTTCTACGCCGGCGGAGGCCAGTTCACCGGCTTCCAGAACGGCCTCGCCATCTCCGGCGACTACATGTCCGCCGCGTCCTTCCTCGGCATCAGCGGCGCCATCGCCCTCTTCGGCTACGACGGCTTCCTCTACTCGATCGGCTTCCTCGTCGCCTGGCTCGTCGCCCTGCTCCTGGTCGCCGAACCGCTGCGCAACTCCGGCCGCTTCACCATGGGCGACGTCCTCGCCTACCGGATGCGTCAGCGCCCGGTCCGTACCGCCGCCGGCACCTCCACCATCGTCGTCTCGATCTTCTACCTGCTCGCGCAGATGGCCGGCGCGGGCGTCCTCGTCTCGCTGCTCCTCGGCATCACCAGCGACGGCGGCAAGATCGCGATCGTCGCCCTCGTCGGCGTCCTGATGATCGTCTACGTGACGATCGGCGGCATGAAGGGCACCACCTGGGTCCAGATGGTGAAGGCCGTCCTGCTCATCGCGGGCACTCTCCTCATCACCTTCCTCATCCTGCTGAAGTTCGACTTCAACCTCTCCGACCTGCTCGGCGCCGCCGCCACCAACAGCGGCAAGGGCCAGGCCTTCCTTGAGCCCGGCCTCAAGTACGGCACCAGCGCCGTCTCGAAGCTCGACTTCCTCTCCCTGGGCATCGCGCTCGTCCTCGGCACCGCCGGCCTGCCCCACATCCTGATCCGCTTCTACACGGTGCCGACCGCCAAGGCCGCCCGTAAGTCGGTCAACTGGGCCATCGGCATCATCGGCGCCTTCTACCTGATGACGATCGTCCTCGGCTTCGGCGCCGCCGCCCTGCTCAGCGGCGACACCATCAAGGCGTCCAACAAGGCCGGCAACACCGCCGCCCCGCTCACCGCCCTGGAGGTCGGCGGCGGCGCGGACTCCACCGGCGGCGCGATCCTCCTCGCCGTCATCTCCGCCGTCGCCTTCGCCACCATCCTCGCCGTCGTCGCCGGCCTGACCCTGGCCTCCTCCTCGTCCTTCGCGCACGACATCTACGCGAACGTGATCAAGCGAGGGAAGGCCACCGAGAAGCAGGAGATGCGGGCCGCCCGCTGGTCCACCGTGCTCATCGGCATCGTGTCGATCGCGCTCGGCGCCCTCGCCCGCGACCTCAACGTCGCCGGCCTGGTCGCCCTCGCCTTCGCCGTCGCCGCCTCGGCCAACCTGCCGACGATCCTCTACTCCCTCTTCTGGAAGCGGTTCACCACCCAGGGAGCCCTCTGGTCGATCTACGGCGGACTGATCTCCTCCGTCGTCCTCGTCCTCTTCTCGCCGGTGGTCTCCGGCGGTCCGGCGTCCATGTTCAAGGGCGTCGACTTCCACTGGTTCCCCCTGGAGAACCCCGGCCTGGTCTCCATCCCGCTGGGCTTCCTCCTCGGCTGGCTCGGCTCCCTCCTCTCCAAGGAGGAGCCGGACGCGGGCAAGTACGCCGAGCTGGAGGTCAAGTCCCTCACCGGGGTCGGCGTCGCCGCGGCGGTCAAGCACTGACCGCAGAGCACCGGACCGTATACGGTCCGCCACCACGGAGCGGCCGCGTCGTAGAGTTCTACGACGCGGCCGCTCCGGTCCTCGTGACAATCTGCCCTGCTCGCCGCCCGCCCGCTCACGTAGGCTCGGAGTCAGAAACGACCGGAATTCGGGGAGGGGGCCCACGTGCTCATCGACACCTACGGCCGAGTGGCCACTGACCTGCGCGTTTCCCTCACGGACCGGTGCAACCTGCGCTGCACCTACTGCATGCCGGAAGAAGGCCTGCAGTGGCTGGCCAAGCCGGACCTGCTCACCGACGACGAGATCGTCCGCCTGATCCGCGTCGCCGTCACCGATCTCGGCGTCACCGAGGTCCGCTTCACCGGCGGCGAACCCCTGCTCCGCCCCGGCCTCGTCGGGATCGTCGAGCGCTGCGCCGCCCTCGAACCCCGCCCCCGGATGTCCCTCACCACCAACGGCATCGGGCTCAAGCGCACCGCCGCCGCCCTCAAGGCCGCCGGGCTCGACCGGGTCAACGTCTCCCTCGACACCCTGCGCCCCGACGTCTTCAAGACCCTCACCCGCCGCGACCGGCACCGGGACGTCCTCGACGGCATGGCCGCCGCCCGCGACGCCGGCCTCACCCCGGTCAAGGTCAACGCCGTCCTCATGCCCGGACTCAACGACGACGAGGCCCCCGACCTCCTCGCCTGGGCCATCGAGCAGGGCTACGAGCTCCGCTTCATCGAGCAGATGCCCCTGGACGCCCAGCACGGCTGGAAGCGCGACGGCATGATCACCGCCGGCGACATCCTGGAGTCCCTGCGCACCCGCTTCACGCTCACCGCCGAGGGAGCCGAGGAGCGCGGCTCCGCCCCCGCCGAGCGCTGGACCGTCGACGGCGGCCCCCACACGGTCGGGGTCATCGCCTCCGTCACCCGGCCCTTCTGCCGGGCCTGCGACCGCACCCGGCTCACCGCCGACGGACAGGTCCGCACCTGCCTCTTCGCCACCGAGGAGACCGACCTGCGGGCCGCCCTCCGCTCGGACGCCGACGACGCCGAACTCGCCGCGATCTGGAAGCGGGCGATGTGGGGCAAGAAGGCCGGCTCGGGCCTCGACGACCCGAGCTTCCTCCAGCCCGACCGCCCGATGTCAGCGATCGGCGGCTGACTCCCACTCGCCCAGCGGGACGACGTCCTTCAGAAAGCCCCGTACCCCCAGGAACTGGGAGAGGTGCTCGCGGTGCTCCTCGCACGCGAGCCACGTCTTGCGTCGCTCGGGCGTGTGCAGCTTGGGGTTGTTCCACGCCAGGACCCAGACGGCGTCGGCGTGGCACCCCTTGGCGGAACAGACCGGCTTCTCTTCGCTCACGGGACCTTGGATCACACGATCATTGGATCACACGATCATCACCCGGCAAGGGCGATGCCGAGCAGCCACGGGGGGAGCTGCCCGGCATCGGTCCGTCGCTCCGACGGGGGATGCGGAGCGCGTAGGCAGTATGTCACGGCACCCGGGGTGCGGTGCAGCGGAACGTCATGATTGATCTGAGCTTTTCTTGAGCTTCCCGGGCCCCGCTCGCGCGGCCCGCCGGCCCGTCAGTCACGGGCGTACGGACGCTCCGCGCCGGCCTCCGCCACCGGCTCGCCCGGACCGAGTGCCGGACGCACCGGAGTCGGTACGAAGGTCGAGGGGAGCGACGGCGCCGACTCGCGCCCCGCGTTGGCGATCACCACCGCCACGTAGGGCAGCAGCACACCCAGCGCCAGCGCCACCACGGCCACGTGCCGCTCCACGTTCCACAGCACCGCCGCCGCGATCACCGACAGCGTCCGCACCGTCATCGAGATGACGTACCTGCGCTGCCTGCCCCGGACGTCCTCCGCGAGGCCCTGCCGGGCCCCGGTGATCCGGAAGACCTCGGTCCCGCCACGCTTCCGCATCGCCTTCCACCACCCACCGCTCGCGCCGGACCCTCCCCGGTCCGGACCTTCTTCCACGGTACGCCCGGCCTGCGGAACGCACGAGGCCGGGGCGCGGATGGCGGCGCCCGACATGCGCCGTACGGCGGACGGGCCGAGACTGGGCCCACATGCGTGAAAAGCGTCGTATCAGGAGGCGACCATGCACTGGCTCTGGGCAATCATCGTGGGTCTCGTCCTCGGTCTGATCGCCAAGGCGATCCTGCCGGGGAAACAGCAGATCCCCCTGTGGCTGACCGCCGTCTTCGGCATCCTCGGCAGCATCCTCGGCAACGCCGTCGCCACGTGGATCGGCGTCAACGACACCAAGGGCATCGACTGGACCCGTCATCTGCTCCAGCTCATCGGCGCCGTCGCCGTGGTCGGAGTGGGCGACATGCTGTGGGCCTCCATGAAGGGCAGCCGGCGACGCGCCTGAGCGGGCCGCGGTGACCGGGACCCCCGGCCGGCCGCGGCGCCCCGCGCACGAGAACCGGGAGGCCCGGTACGGCACCTCATGTGCCGTACCGGGCCTCCCGGCCGTTGCCGTGCCACCCGCGCGGCGGGCTCAGCCCTCCGCGCCGGCGAACTCGATCGCCGCCAGGTTCTTCTTGCCGCGCCGCAGCACCAGCCACCGGCCGTGCAGCAACTCCTCCGGCGCCACCACGGCGTCCTCGGCGGTCACCTTGACGTTGTTCACGTACGCGCCGCCCTCCTTCACCGTGCGCCGCGCCGCCGACTTGCTCGGTACGAGACCCACCTCGGCGAACAGGTCCACGACCTGGCCCAGATCGGACACGCGCGCGTGCGGCAGCTCGGACAGCGCGGCGGCCAGCGTCGCCCCGTCCAGCTCCGCCAGCTCGCCCTGACCGAACAGCGCCTTCGAGGCCGCGATCACGGCCGCGCACTGATCGGCCCCGTGCACCAGCGTGGTCAGCTCCTCGGCGAGCGCGCGCTGCGCCGCCCGGGCCTGCGGCCGCTCGGCGGTCTGCGCCTCCAGCTCCTCCAGCTCCGCACGGGACCGGAAGGACAGGATCCGCATGTAGGTGGAGATGTCCCGGTCGTCCACGTTCAACCAGAACTGGTAGAAGGCGTACGGCGTCGTCATCTCCGGGTCCAGCCAGACCGCACCGCTCTCGGTCTTGCCGAACTTGGTCCCGTCCGCCTTGACCATCAGCGGGGTCGCCAGCGCGTGCACCTCGGCACCCGGCTCCAGCTTGTGGATCAGGTCCAGACCCGCCACCAGGTTGCCCCACTGGTCGCTGCCGCCCTGCTGGAGCGTGCAGCCGTACCGGCGGTACAGCTCCAGGAAGTCCATCCCCTGGAGCAGCTGGTAGCTGAACTCGGTGTAGCTGATGCCCTGCTCGGACTCCAGCCGGCGGGCGACGGAGTCCTTGGTCAGCATCTTGTTGACCCGGAAGTGCTTGCCGATGTCCCGCAGGAACTCGATCGCCGACATCCCGGCGGTCCAGTCCAGGTTGTTCACCATGACCGCCGCGTTCTCCCCCTCGAAGGAGAGGAACGGCTCGATCTGCGAGCGCAACCGGTTCACCCAGTTCGCGACCGTCTCCGGGTCGTTCAGCGTCCGCTCGGCCGTCGGCCGCGGGTCACCGATCTGCCCGGTGGCGCCGCCGACCAGCGCCAGCGGCCGGTGCCCGGCCTGCTGGAGCCGGCGGACCGTGAGCACCTGCACCAGGTGCCCGACGTGGAGACTGGCCGCGGTCGGGTCGAAACCGCAATAGAACGTGACAGGACCGTCCGCGAGAGCCTTGCGCAGGGCGTCCTCATCGGTGGACTGGGCGAAAAGCCCGCGCCACTTCAGCTCGTCGACGATGTCCGTCACGGTCGTCAGTCTCCTCGGATCGGGTAGGAATGTGCGCCTCAGTCTAGGGGGTGCCCCGCCGGCCCTGCCGGGCTCGCGGCGCCGGGCACCCCCGGCGGGTCAGACCCCCTTGCTGACCGAACTCATGTTGAAGTCCGGCACCCGCAGCGCGGGCATCGCGGCCCGGGTGAACCAGTCGCTCCACTCGCGCGGCAGCGTCTTCTCCGTCCGGCCCGCCTCCGAGGCCCGCGACAGCAGGTCCACCGGCGACTCGTTGAACCGGAAGTTGTTCACCTCGCCGACGACCTCGCCGTTCTCGACGAGGTACACGCCGTCCCGGGTCAGCCCGGTCAGCAGCAGCGTCGCCGGATCGACCTCGCGGATGTACCAGAGGCAGGTCAGCAGCAGGCCCCGCTCCGTGGCGGCCACCATCTCCTCCAGCGACCGCTCCCCGCCGCCGTCCAGGACCAGGTTCCCGATCGCGGGCGCCACGGGCAGGCGGGTGAGCCCCGCGGAGTGCCGGGTCGTGATCAGCCGCTCCAGCCTCCCCTCCCGCACCCACTCCGTCGGCGCCAGCGGCAGACCGTTGTCGAAGACGGACGAGTCGTCCCCGGAGGAGTGCGCGATCACGAACGGCGCGGACTCCAGGCCCGGCTCGTTCGGGTCGCTGCGCAGGGTCAGCGGCAGCGGGGACAGCGTCTCCCCGAGCCGCGTCCCGCCCCCCGGCTTGGAGAAGACCGTACGGCCCTCCGCCGCGTCCCGGCCCGCCGACGACCACATCTGGTAGATCAGCAGATCGGCCACGGCCGTCGGCGGCAGCAGCGTCTCGTACCGTCCGGCCGGCAGCTCGATCCGCCGCTCCGCCCAGCCGAGCCGGGTCGCCAGGTCCGCGTCCAGCGCCGCCGGGTCCACGTCCTTGAAGTCACGCGTGGAGCGCCCCGCCCACGCCGAGCGCGAGCGGTCCGGCGACTTGGCGTTGAGCTCCAGGGTGCCGGTCGGCTGGTCGTGCCGCAGCCGGAGCCCCGCCGACGTACCGAGATACGTGGAGGTCAGCCGGTGGTGGGCGAAGCCGTACAGCTCCCGCCCGCCCGCCCGGGCCCGCGCGAAGGCCTCCCCGAGCGCGGGCGCGAAGTCCGCGAAGACCGCCGAGGACGTCTCGGCCGGCGCGTCCGTGAAGTCGGGCGACGCCGGCACGTCGCCGACCAGCGGCTGCGCGTCCTCCGCCGGGCCCGCCGCCCGCGCCGCCTCCTCGGCGGCCCGCACCAGCGGCTCCAGGTCCTCCGCCGTCACCGCCGACCGGGACACCACCCCCGAGGCGGTGCCCTCGCTCCCGTCGACCGTGGCGATCACGGTGAGCGTCCGGCCCCGGGTGACCCCGTTGGTGGTGAGCGCGTTGCCCGCCCAGCGCAGATTCGCCGAGGACTCCTCGTCCGCGATCACGACACATCCGTCGGCGCGGGACAGCTCCAGGGCCCGCTCGACGATCTCGTACGGCTTGCTGACGCGGCTCATCGACCGGCCTCCTGCGTCGTGTTCAGAATGTTCACACCCCGGAACAGGGCGGACGGGCAGCCGTGCGAGACCGCCGCCACCTGACCCGGCTGGGCCTTGCCGCAGTTGAAGGCACCGCCGAGGACGTACGTCTGCGGGCCGCCGACCTGCTCCATCGAGCCCCAGAAGTCCGTCGTCGTCGCCTGGTACGCGACGTCCCGCAGCTGCCCGGCCAGCCGGCCGTTCTCGATGCGGAAGAACCGCTGCCCGGTGAACTGGAAGTTGTACCGCTGCATGTCGATCGACCAGGACCGGTCACCGACCACGTAGATCCCGCGCTCCACACCGCCGATCAGGTCCTCCGTCGACAGACCGCCCGGGTCCGGCCGGAGCGACACGTTCGCCATGCGCTGCACCGGCACGTGGGCGGGGGAGTCCGCGAAGGCGCACCCGTTGGAGCGGCCGAGGCCCGTCAGCTTCGCGATCCGCCGGTCCAGCTGGTAGCCGACGAGCGTGCCGTCCTTCACCAGGTCCCAGGACTGCGCCTCGACGCCCTCGTCGTCGTAGCCGATGGTCGCAAGGCCGTGCTCGGCGGTCCGGTCGCCCGTCACGTTCATGACCGAGGAGCCGTAGGTCAGCTTGCCGAGCTGGTCGAAGGTGGCGAAGGAGGTGCCCGCGTACGCCGCCTCGTACCCCAGCGCCCGGTCCAGCTCGGTCGCGTGCCCGATCGACTCGTGGATCGTCAGCCACAGGTTGGACGGGTCCACGACCAGGTCGTAGCGCCCGGCCTCCACGCTCGGCGCCCGCATCTTCTCGGCGAGCAGCCCGGGGATCTCCTCCAGCTCCCCGTCCCAGTCCCAGCCGGTGCCCGTCAGGTACTCCCAGCCCCGGCCGACCGGCGGCGCGATCGTCCGCATCGAGTCGAACTCACCGGTCGTGGCGTCCACGGCGACGGCCGTCAGCTGCGGGTGCAGCCGGACCCGCTGCTGGGTGGTGACGGTGCCCGCCGTGTCCGCGTAGAACTTGTTCTCGTGCACGGTGAGCAGGGAGGCGTCCACGTGCGCCACCCCGTCCGCCCGCAGCAGCCGCGCGCTCCAGTCGGCGAGCAGCGCGCTCTTCTCCTCGGAGGGGATCGTGAAGGGGTCGATCTCGTAGGAGGAGATCCACACCTTGTCCGCGTGCACCGGCTCATCGGCCAGCTCCACGCGTTCGGTCGACCCGGCCGCCGCGATCACCTGCGCGGACAGCTTGGCCATCGCCACGGCCTGCGAGGCGACCCGCGCGGCCGCGTCCATGGTGAGGTCGACCCCCGACGCGAAGCCCCAGGCCCCGCCGTGCACCACCCGCACCGCGTAGCCCAGGTCCGTGATGTCGGAGGATCCGGACGGTTTGGCGTCCCGCAGCCGCCACGAGGCGCTGCGTACGCGCTCCAGGCGGAAGTCGGCGTGCTCGGCGCCGAGCGCGCGGGCCCTCGCGAGCGCCGCGTCGGCGAGCGCCCTCAGCGGCAGCGCCGTGAAGGCTTCGTCGATCGTATGGGTCCCAGATGGCACAGCTGTCTCCTGTCGTGCGATGCCGGTCGCCCTGATCATGTCGCGCTTTCGGCCGTGGTGCCCAGAGTTTCTGTAGGGACCCGACAGCGACATCCGTACGCGACTGTCAGGGCCCGATTCCCCGGATCGCGGAGGGGCCCGATAGGTTTTCGGTAACCAGACAGCTATCGAAAGGGTGATCCGTTGAGCCGCTCGGTTCTCGTCACCGGAGGCAACCGGGGCATCGGCCTGGCCATCGCCCGCGCGTTCGCCGAGGCCGGCGACAAGGTCGCCATCACGTACCGCTCCGGTGAGCCGCCGGCCGGCTTCCTGGCCGTCAAGTGCGACATCACCGACGCGGAGCAGGTGGAGCAGGCCTACAAGGAGATCGAGGAGAAGCACGGTCCGGTCGAGGTCCTCGTGGCCAACGCCGGCGTGACGAAGGACCAGCTCCTGATGCGCATGTCCGAGGAGGACTTCACGTCCGTCCTCGACACCAACCTCACCGGCACCTTCCGGGTCGTCAAGCGCGCCAACCGCGGAATGCTGCGGGCCAAGAAGGGCCGCGTCGTCCTCATCTCCTCGGTGGTCGGCCTGCTGGGTTCCGCGGGCCAGGCCAACTACGCCGCGTCCAAGGCCGGTCTGGTCGGATTCGCCCGCTCCCTGGCCCGTGAGCTCGGCTCGCGCAACATCACTTTCAACGTCGTCGCGCCCGGCTTCGTGGACACCGACATGACCGCCGTGCTCACCGACGAGCAGCGCGCGGGCATCGTCTCCCAGGTTCCCCTGGGCCGTTACGCGCAGCCGGAGGAGATCGCCGCCGCGGTGACCTTCCTCGCGTCCGACGACGCCTCGTACATCACTGGAGCCGTCATCCCGGTTGACGGCGGATTGGGCATGGGTCACTGATCACATGAGCGGAATTCTCGAGGGCAAGCGCATCCTGATCACCGGTGTGCTGATGGAGTCCTCCATCGCCTTCCACACCGCGAAGCTGGCCCAGGAACAGGGTGCGGAGATCATCCTCACCGCGTGGCCCCGGCCGTCGCTCACCGAGCGCATCGCCAAGAAGCTGCCCCGGCCCGAGAACGTCAAGGTGCTGGAGCTCGACGTCTCCAACGACGAGCACCTCGCCCGCCTGGAGGGCCAGGTCCGCGAGCAGCTCGGCGACCGCCTGGACGGCGTCGTCCACTCCATCGGCTTCGCCCCGCAGGACGCCCTCGGCGGCAACTTCCTCCAGACCCCCTTCGAGTCGGTCGCGACGGCCATGCACGTCTCCGCCTTCTCGCTGAAGTCCCTCACCATGGCGCTGCTGCCGCTGATGAACCAGGGCGGCTCGGTCGTCGGCCTCACCTTCGACGCCCAGTACGCCTGGCCGCAGTACGACTGGATGGGCCCGGCCAAGGCCGCCCTGGAGGCGACGAGCCGCTACATGGCCCGTGACCTGGGCAAGCAGAACATCCGCTGCAACCTGATCTCCGCCGGCCCGATCGGCTCGATGGCCGCCAAGTCCATCCCGGGCTTCAGCGAGCTCGCAGCCGTCTGGGACAGCCGTTCCCCGCTGGAGTGGAACCTGGCCGACCCGGAGCCGGCCGGCCGCGGTGTCGTGGCGCTGCTCTCCGACTGGTTCCCGAAGACCACGGGCGAGATCATCCACGTCGACGGCGGTCTGCACGCGATCGGCGCCTGACGCGTTTCCCGGCGGGCCGGCCCGGCGCCGTCCCGAGCCGGCCGAGGGCCGTACGGCCGCCCCTTCCGGGGGTGCCGTGCGGCCCTCGCGCCGTCCCCGGACTCTCCCCCGGGGGGCGCCGTGTCCGCCGAACGGGTTCCTGACCAGGCCTTTCGCTCCCAACTCGAAAAGTCGCCCAAATCCCTCCAGACTGGTCGGAGCGTGATGTTCCGGCTACTGCCGGGGAGGAGGTGCGGACATGCGCGCGATACCCAGCGGCTTCGCCGCGTTCGCCTCGGTCGCCGCCCTGCTCGCGGGGCTCGCCGTCGCCGCCGACGTCCGCGCCGCCCCCGTGCCGGCCGAGGACCTCTCCACCGCGGCGACCCTGCCCGCGGGGGAGCCCGTACGGGCCGGGGACGATCTCGACGGAGCCGGGAAGCGTGCGGGGGAGCCCGTACGGGCCCGGGCGGGCGACGGGGCCGGGAAGCCCGAGGGCGGGGAGCCCGAGAACTTCGGCGCCTCCTGCCGCACGGTCGTCCAGGGCTCCCGCGTCACCGCCTACTGCCGCAACCCGTACCCCGTCACGGACCGGGTCCGCCTCCACGTCGAGTGCGAGCGCTGGTGGGACCTCGACACCGACAGCGCCCCCGTCGACGTGGTCCCCACCGACTACGCCCGGATCACCGCCCGCTGCTGGAAGGAGGTGGCGGCCGCCTGGCTCACCCACCAGCCGGTGGATCCGCCTCCCGCCCGGGACTCCTCAGGCACATGAAGGGATAGCCGGCCGCCTCCGCTGCGGCCCGCTCGGCGTCCCCGTCCCGGATCGCGTCGACGAGCCGCGCGTGGTCCATGTGGTTCTCCGGCCGCAGCTCCCGCCCCACGTCGTCGCGCAGCCAGTCCCGCAGCACGTCACCCAGGTCCGCGTACAGCTCGGTGAGCACCTCGTTCCCGGACGCGGCGACCACCGCGTGGTGGAAGGCCGCGTCCGCCGTCACGAACCGCTCGGCGTCCCCGGACTCCCACGCCTCCTCCCGTCGTACGAGCAGGGCGTCGAGCTGCTTGAGGTCCCGTTCCGAGCGCCGCAGGGCCGCGAACCGGGCCGCCGCCGACTCCAGCGTCGACCGCAGCTCGGCCACGTGCCGGGGGTCGGAGCCGGCGAAGCGCCGGTGCATGACGCCGGCGAGCTCGCTGGTGGCGACGACGTACGTCCCCGAACCCTGCCGGATGTCGAGCAGACCGTTGTGGGCGAGGGCCCGGACCGCCTCACGGACGGTGTTGCGGGCCACGCCCAGCTGCTCGACCAGCTCGGGTTCGGTCGGGATCCGGGAACCGACCGGCCACTCGCCGGAGGTGATCTGGTTCCGCAGCTCGGCGATCACCTGATCGGAGAGTCCCGTGCGGCGGGGATGGCCGAGGGCCATGGAGCACCGTCCCATTCGTTCGAGATTGGACAACCAATCATCCCATGATTCTATGATGGTTCCATGCCCGACGAGCCGAAGACCCTCGACCCCACCGCCCGGCCGGCCGCGATCCCGGCCCCCGCCCCGGCACCCGAGACCACCACCGGCCCGACCGGAGGTCCCGCGTCCGCCGGGGACGCCCCGGCCGCGGAACAGGCCGGGCAGGCCCGGCCCGCTCCCGCCGTCCGGCGCTGGACCCTCGGCCTCGTCACCGTCGGACTCGTCCTGGCCGCGCTCAACCTGCGCCCCGCCATCACCAGCCTCGGCGCCCTCCTCGAAGAGGTCAGCGCGAACCTCCACATGAGCGGCACGGTCGCCGGAGTCCTCACCTCCGTCCCGCCGCTCTGCTTCGCGGTCTTCGGCATCACCGCACCCCGCCTCGCCCGCCGCTTCGGCCCGGCCGCCGTCGTCTGCGCCGGCATGGCCGCGATCTTCGCCGGCCTCGCGCTCCGGCCCCTCGCCACCGGCACCGCCGCCTTCCTCGCCGCCAGCGCGCTCGCCCTCATGGGCATCGCCGTCAGCAACGTGCTGATGCCCGTCATCGTCAAGCGGTACTTCCCCGACCGCGTCGGCTCCATGACGGGCCTGTACTCGATGGCGCTGGCCCTCGGCACCTCCGTCGCCGCGGCGGCCACCGTCCCGATGACCGACGCCCTCGGCGGCGACTGGCGCCTCGGCCTCGGCGTCTGGGCCGCCCTCGCGGCCCTCGCCGTCCTGCCGTGGCTCCCCGTCCTGCGTGACCGCGACCGCGGTCCGGCCGGAGGCGGGAACGGGGACGGGGCGCGCACGGGGGAGAGCGGTACGGCTCCCCGCGGCGCGACGCCGGCCGGCGCCCCCGCGCCCCGCGTCACCCGCTCCCGCACCGCCTGGGCGCTCGGCTGCTTCTTCGGCCTCCAGGCCACCGGCGCCTACATCACGATGGGCTGGATGCCGCAGATCTTCCGCGACGCCGGCGTCCCCGCCTCCACCGCCGGCGTGCTCCTCGCCGTCACCATGGTCATGGGCGTCCCGCTCGCCTTCGTGATCCCGCGCCTGGCGACCCGGATGCGGACCCAGGGCCCCATCGTCGTCGCCCTCGCCACCTGCGGCCTCGCCGGCTACACCGGCCTGCTGCTCGCCCCGGCCGCCGGAGCGTGGCTCTGGGCGCTGCTCCTCGGCGTCTCCAACTGCTCCTTCCCGCTCGCCCTCACCATGATCGGCCTGCGCTCGAGGACCGGTGCCGGAGTCGTCCGCCTCTCCGCCTTCGCGCAGAGCGTCGGCTACCTCATCTCCATCCCGGGACCGCTCCTCGTCGGCGTGCTCTACCAGCACAGCGGCGGCTGGGGCCTGCCGATCGCCCTCATGGGCGGCCTCATGGTGCCCCAGATGCTCGCCGGCATCCTCGCCGGACGGGACCGGACCGTCGAGGACGAGTGCTGAGATGCGAGACTGGGCCCATGCCAGTCCTCGAACCCAATCCCCAGAACGGCCAGAAGAAGCTGCTCGTCGTGCTCGGCGCGATGCTCGGCATCACGGTCCTCATCGCCGTCGTCGCCACGCTCGCCTCCCCCTGACCGGCGGGCGTACGGGGGCTGTCCCCCCTGTCCCCTAGGGGGCGCGTCTCCGGGACACATGGGTGGATCACCTGATGGGCCGGCGCGCCGGTGATCCCTACGGTGGAGACACCGCGAAAAGCGGATCCCCACCACCCCTCGGAGGCGGCCATGCCGGCGCGTTCGCACAGCAGTGTCCCCACCCCGTCCGCCGGCGTCGACACCCGGCTGCCCTGGTGGGCCCTCGCCCTCCCGGTGGCGGCCTTCACCACCCTTCTGCTCCTCATGTCCGGGCCGGGCGAGAGCCACGCGGCCTCCGGGGAAGCGGGGGTCGAGCGGGTCCTGGAGCGCGTCCAGCAAACGCTCTCTCTCCGAGTCAACGGAGCCTGATCCGTGCGAAGCTGGGGACCATGAGCGTCGAAACACCCCGCAGGATCGTGCTGCTCCGGCACGCGAAGGCAGACTGGCCCCAGGTGTCCGACCACGAGCGGCCGCTCGCCGAGCGCGGACGCCAGGACGCCCCCGTCGCGGGCCGCCGGCTCGCCGACGCCGGCCACCGCTTCGACCTGGCCCTCTGCTCGACCGCCGCCAGAACCCGCGAGACGTGGAAGCTGGCCGTGCACGAGCTTCCCGAGCGCCCGAGGACCGTCTACGAGGAGCGGATGTACGAGGCCTCGCTCGGCGAGCTCATCGCCCTGCTCAACGAGGTCCCGGACGACGTCCACGACCTCCTGCTCATCGGACACAATCCCGGCATGCACGCCCTCGCCGACGCCCTGTCCGGCCAGGCCGACGGCGACCTGCTGGCCCGTATGAACCGCAGCGGCTTCCCGACCGCCGCCTTCGCCGTCGTCACCTTCGACGGCACGTGGAAGTCGGTGGAGCACGGCGTGGGACGCCTCGTGGACTTCTGGGCCCCCCACGCCTGACCCTGCCCCCGTCGGGCCCTGCCCCGCCCCACCGGGTCCGCCGCGCGGCCCGTACGGTCCTGTGACCCGTATGACCGCAGGAGCGGGCTTCCGACCCGTACGCGAAGGGGCCCGGCCGCCTCCCGGCGGCCGGGCCCCTCACAGACGCTCCGTACCGGCACTCAGTGCGACGGGACCTCGCCGCCGTCCGCGGCCTCGACCTCTTCGCGGGTGATCCCCAGCAGGTAGAGCACCGTGTCCAGGAACGGCACGTTCACCGCCGTGTGCGCGGCCTCCCGCACCACCGGCTTGGCGTTGAACGCCACCCCGAGCCCGGCCGCGTTCAGCATGTCCAGGTCGTTGGCCCCGTCACCGATCGCCACGGTCTGCGCCAGCGGCACCCCGGCCTCCGCCGCGAACCGGCGCAGCAGCCGCGCCTTGCCCGCCCGGTCCACGATCTCCCCGGTCACCCGGCCCGTCAGCTTGCCGTCGACGATCTCCAGCGTGTTGGCCTGCGCGAAGTCGAGCCCGAGACGTTCCTTCAGGTCATCCGTGACCTGCGTGAATCCGCCCGAGACCACGCCGACCTGGTAGCCGAGCCGCTTCAGCGTACGGATCAGGGTGCGGGCGCCGGAGGTCAGCCGGACCTCCGCGCGGACCTTGTCCACCACGGAGGCGTCCAGACCGGCCAGCAGCGCCACCCGCGCGTGCAGCGACTGCTCGAAGTCCAGCTCGCCGCGCATGGCCGCGGCCGTCACCTCGGCGACCTCGTCCTCACAGCCCGCGTGCGCCGCGAACAGCTCGATGACCTCGTCCTGGATCAGCGTCGAGTCGACGTCCATGACGACCAGCCGCTGCGCCCGCCGGTGCAGCCCCGCCGAGACCACGGCGACATCGACGCCGACCCGGTGCGCCTCGGTGGCCAGGGCGGTGCGCAGCGGCTCCGTCTCGCAGCCCGACACGGCGAACTCGACCGCGGTCACCGGATACTTCGCCAGCCGGAAGATGCGGTCGATGTTGCCCCCGGCCCCGGCGATCCTGGCCGCTATGGCCGCCGTCTGCTCGGCCGTCAGCGGGTGCCCGAGCACCGTGACGTGGGAGCGGCCGTGGCCGCGCGGCCGGTTGTCACCCGTGCCCGAGATGATCTCGGCCTGCAGTTTCAGGGACTCGGCCCAGCTGTGCACGGTGGCCCGCAGCTCCCCCTGGGAGGTGACGGTCGGCTCGGTGACGAGCGCGCACAGGACGAGGCGGCCGCGGGAGACGACCTGCTCGATGTCCACGACGTCGACGGAGAAGGCGGCGAGGGTGTCGAAGAGTCCGGCGGTGATCCCGGGACGGTCCTTCCCGAAGATCTTGACGAGAAGGGTGGGAACGTCTGAGGTCTGCGATGCGCTCATGGTGGTTCCACCGTATCGGGCACGGCGTGCCACCCGGCCCCCCGTCCCGCCCAGCGGACACCCGGGCCGGTCCCCGCACCCCGCCCGCCGGGCCACCGCCGCCCGCCCCGGGGCCCGCCCGAGCGCACCCGCCCCCGGGTCTTCACACGGCCCGACTTCCGGATACGGGACCGGGCCTGAAATAGTTCCCCCCGGATGATTCGCCATCCCTGGACTCCCGGCGACCGGGGGGACATCGGGGGACAAGTAGTGGGGCATGGAGTGCCAGAACTCGTACTGGAATTGAACGGCAGGACCTGGACCCTCGATCCGGCCAGGTCGTACACCCTGGGCCGCGATCCGCAGGGTGACCTGGTCATCGACGACGCCAGGGTCTCGTGGCGCCACGCCACGATCAGCTGGGGCGGCCGGAGCTGGGTCATCGAGGACCACGGTTCCACCAACGGCACCTTCGTCCACGGGCAGCGGATCCAGCAGCTGGAGATCGCCCCGGGCACGACCGTCCACCTCGGCAACGCCACCGACGGCCCGCGGCTGAATCTCTCCGCCGGCGGCCCGGCCGCGCAGCAGGCGCCGATGCCCGCGCAGCAGGCCCACGCCCAGGCCCCCGCTCCGCACGCCCAGGCCCCCGCCGCCCACGGCGCCGCCCCGGCCGACTGGGCCGCCGCGCAGGCCCCGCGGCACCAGGGCTGGCAGCAGCAGGCGCCGCAGCCCGCGGCCGTACCGCCCCAGGTCCCCCACCAGCAGGGCCCCGCCGGACACCCGGGCCAGGGCGGCCCCGTCGAGCAGCTCGCGCAGAAGGTGCCGGGCACCCGGGGAGCCGCAGGCGCCTCCTCGGCGTACGCCGAACGCAGCCCCACCACCTTCCACCAGCTGGCCCTCGGCCACGTCATGCGCATCGGCCGCGCGCTCGAGAACGAACTGGTCGTCTCCGACCTCCAGGTCTCGCGCCACCACGCCGAGTTCCACGCGACCCCCGACGGCCGCTTCGAGATCCGTGACCTCGGCTCGCACAACGGCACCTACGTCAACGGCCAGCCGATCCCCAAGGGCGGCACCGCCCTCCTCGGCCCCCAGGACATCGTCGGCGTCGGCCACTCCACCTTCCGGATCGTCGGCGGCCAGCTGGAAGAGTTCGTCGACACCGGCTCCGTCTCCTTCTCGGCCCGCCACCTCACGGTCACCGTCGACGGCGGCAAGCAGATCCTCAAGGACGTCAGCTTCGGCGTCCCCGAGAAGTCGCTCATCGGCGTCATCGGCCCCTCCGGCTCCGGAAAGTCCACCCTCCTCAAGGCGCTCACCGGCTACCGGCCCGCCAACGAGGGCGACGTCCTCTACGACAACCGCAGCCTCTACAAGCAGTTCGCCGAGCTGCGCCAGCGCATCGGTCTGGTCCCGCAGGACGACATCCTGCACAAGGAGCTGACCGTCCAGAAGGCGCTCCGCTACGCCGCCAAGCTCCGCTTCCCCGGCGACACCGCCGCCGCCGAGCGCGAGGCCCGCATCGACGAGGTGCTGCGCGAGCTCAAGCTCGACATCCACAAGGAGAAGAAGGTCACCTCCCTCTCCGGTGGCCAGCGCAAGCGCGTCTCCGTCGCCCTGGAGCTGCTGACCAAGCCGTCGCTGATCTTCCTCGACGAGCCCACCTCCGGCCTCGACCCGGGCATGGACCGCGACGTCATGCAGCTCCTGCGCGGCCTCGCCGACGACGGCCGTACGGTCCTCGTCGTCACCCACTCCGTCGCCGAGCTGGGCCTGTGCGACAAGCTCCTCGTCATGGCTCCCGGCGGCTCCGTGGCCTACTTCGGCCCGCCGGACGAGGCGCTGAACTTCTTCGGCTACGCCAGCTGGGCCGACGTCTTCTCCGCTTTCGAGAACTACCGCGACTACGACTGGGCCGGACGCTGGAAGGGCTCGCAGCACTACCAGCTGTACGCGGCCGACATCGACGCCGTCGCCGCCCAGCCCGTCCAGGTCCCGCAGCAGGCGGTGTCCCGCCCGCCCAAGCCGCAGGGCTGGGGCTCGCAGCTGTGGACCCTGATCCGCCGCTACACCTCGGTGATCGCCTCCGACAAGGGCTTCCTCGCCCTCATGGTGATGCTTCCCGCGGTGATCGGCTCGGTCTCCGTCGTCATCCCCGCGAAGTTCGGCCTGGCCCCGCCCACGCCGCCCCACCGGTTCAACGGCGACGCCGGCATCATCATGCTGATCCTCGCGGTCGGCATGTGCTTCTCCGGCGCCGCCAACTCCGTCCGAGAACTGATCAAGGAACGGGTGATCTACGAACGGGAGCGCGCCACCGGTCTCTCCCGCTCCGCCTACCTGATGTCCAAGGTGATCGTCCTCGGTGTCATCACGGCCTTCCAGGGCGTCATCCTCTGCGGCATCGGCTTCGCCATCCGCGAGCTGCCCGCCGAGGGCCTGCTCATGCCGCCGGCCGTCGAGCTCTGCCTCGTCGTCATCGCCCTCGGCCTGACCTCGATGATGGTCGGCCTGGTCATCTCCTCGCTGGTGAAGACCGCCGAGAAGACCATGCCGCTGCTCGTCATGTTCGCGATCGTCCAGGTCGTCTTCACCGGCATCCTCTTCAAGGTCTTCGGCTCGCCCGGCCTGGAACAGTTCGCCTGGCTCATGCCGTCCCGCTGGGCCATCGCCGGCGCCGGCACCACGCTCGACCTCGCGCACCTCATGGCGCCGTGGGACCCGAAGAACCCCACCGACCTGGACCCGCTGTGGGAGCACAGCGCCGGCCAGTGGACCTTCAACATCGGCGTGCTGCTGTTCATGACCGTCGTCCTCGGCTTCGTCGTGGCCCGGCTGCTGCGCCGCCACGAGCCCGAGGTCATGCGCAAGTGACGACCCCGTGACGACGCCGAAGGGCGGCACCCCGCGTGGGGGTGCCGCCCTTCGGCGTACGACAGGGGAACCGCGCCGGATCAGTAGGCGCTGTTGACGTTGTCGATCGAGCCGTAGCGGTCGGCCGCGTAGTTGGCGGCGGCGACGATGTTGGCGACCGGGTCGTACTGGTCGAACTTGGTGCCCGGCACGTGGTACGCCTTGAAGGTCGGGTAGATGACCTGCAGCAGACCCTTGGACGGGACGCCGTTGATGGCGTTGATGTCCCAGTTGTTGATGGCCCGCGGGTTGCCGCTGGACTCGCGCATGATGTTCTTGTGCAGCCCGTGGTAGGTGCCCGGGATGTTGTGCTTGTCCATGATGAACAGCGCCTCGCGGATCCAGCCGTCGAGGTTGTTCGCGAAGACCGGCGCGCGGACGGCGGCACGGCTCGCGACGGTCTTCGTCGCGGCACGCTTCTTCACGGCGGCCTTGGCACGGGCCTGCGCCTCGGCCTTGGCCTTCGCCTGAGCCTGGGCCTTCGCCTTGGCGGCGGCGGCCGCCTTGGCCTTCGCGGCGGCCTGCGCCTTGGCCGCGGCGGCGGCCTTGGCCTGTGCCTCGGCCGCCTGCTGCGCCTTCAGGCCGACGGTGGTCCGCTGCTCGGTGACGCTGGCGGCCAGCGCCTTGGCCTGCGGGCTCTGGGCGTCGTACGCCCAGGCCACCTGCTGGGTGCCGGCGAGGGCCTGCGGCTCGGTTTCGGTGGAGCCGTTACCGGGGACGAGGGAGAGCGTGAGCGCCGCGGCGCCCAGAGCGGCGACGCCGGCGATCGTGGCCTTGTGGGTCTTCTTCAGACCACGACTGTGGCCAGGGGTGTTCGCAGACATGCAGGACTACCTCTTCGAATCGCTGGGGGTCGTCGCTGGGCCGGGGCGGCGCTGCGCCTGCTCGGCGGCGACGGTGGCAATTCTTAGCGGCCGCAAAAACCTGTGGCAAAGGTGTGACGTACGATCCCGGATAGTGGATCAGGGGCCCGTGCACAGGCCACCCACGCGGCCCCCCGGCCCACTCACCCCGCACTGATGCGGCCTTTACCCCTCCACTAGGGAGATTCGTAAGTGACCTGCGTCCTATGCGCGGGCTCACACCCGCCCCCCGGAGGGGTCACGGCACGTTGCGCCAGCAATGCGCACAGTGAGCCGCCTCCTCCCTGCGGACGACCCGACCCCGCGTCCGGTCCGACCCAGGGTCTTTCTTCCGGATCAGGCCGGATCAGGGAGCGGCGTCCGGTGCTTGGGGTCTCCCCGGGCCCGCAGGGCCCAGGGGAAGATCGCAAGGCGGAGGAGGGAGTCCATGCGGTGGGGGTACCTCCCGTGCCCGGAGGGCTACGGGGGAGAGCGGGCGTGCCAGGCGACGCGAGCCCGGCAAGATCCGGAAGAAAGGCCCTAGGTCTCGAGTCCTGCTCCGGGGCCGTCCCCGGGCGGATACGCACCGTCACACCCCGCCGGTACGGTGAGCCCATGAGCCATCGACCGAGCTCCGGCCTGGCCGCCGTGAGCACCGCACTCCTCGCGATGAGCCGCCACCTGGAGGTGCGCGACGTCCTGAAGACGATCGTCGCCTCCGCCCGCGAGCTGCTCGACGCCGAGTACGCGGCCCTGGGCGTCCCGGACGACCACGGCGGCTTCGCCCAGTTCGTCGTCGACGGCGTCAGCGACGAGCAGTGGCGGGCGATCGGCCCCCTGCCCCGCCAGCACGGCATCCTCGCCTCGATGCTCCACAAGGCCGAGCCCGAGCGCCTCGCCGACGTCCGCCACGACCCCCGCTTCGAGGGCTGGCCCGACGCCCACCCCGAGATGTCCGACTTCCTCGGCCTCCCGGTCCGCGACGGGGACGAGATCCTCGGGGCCCTCTTCCTCGCCAACAAGCGCTGCCCCCGGCCCGGCGGAGACTGCGGCTTCACCGAGGAGGACGAGGAACTCCTCGGCATCCTCGCCCAGCACGCCGCCATCGCCCTCACCAACGCCCGCCTCTACGAGCGCAGCCGCGAACTCACCATCGCCGAGGAGCGCTCGCGGCTGGCCCACGAGCTGCACGACGCCGTCAGCCAGAAGCTGTTCTCCCTGCGCCTCACCGCCCAGGCCGCCGCCGCCCTCGTGGACCGCGACCCGGCCCGCGCCAAGGGGGAGCTCCAGCAGGTCGCCGCGCTCGCCGCCGAGGCCGCCGACGAGCTCCGCGCCGCCGTCGTGGAGCTCCGCCCCGCCGCCCTCGACGAGGACGGCCTCGTCCACACCCTCCGTACCCAGATCCAGGTCCTGGACCGCGCCCACACCGCCCGGGTCGTCTTCGACAGCCAGGGGGTACGGGCCCTGCCCGCCGCCCAGGAGGAGGCGGTCCTCCGGGTCGCGCAGGAAGCCCTGCACAACGCCCTGCGCCACGCCGACGCCGGACTCGTCACCGTCTCCCTGTCCCGCGCCGGCCACGGCGCGCGGCTCGCCGTCACCGACGACGGGAAGGGCTTCGACCCCGGTACGGTCCGCAGTGCCGGCCGTCACCTCGGCCTGGTCTCCATGCGGGACCGGGCGAGCGGCGTCGGCGGACGCCTCACCGTGACCTCGGCCCCGGGCGAGGGCACCACGATCGAGATGGAGGTCCCCGGTGGCTGACAAGCCCATTCGTGTCCTGCTCGTCGACGACCACCAGGTCGTCCGCCGCGGACTGCGCACCTTCCTGGAGGTCCAGGACGACATAGAGGTCGTGGGGGAGGCCGCCGACGGCGCCGAGGGCGTCGCCCGCGCCGAGGAGCTCCGTCCCGACGTGGTCCTCATGGACGTCAAGATGCCCGGGACCGACGGCATCGAGGCGCTCAAGCGGCTGCGCGGACTCGGCAACCCGGCCAAGGTCCTGATCGTCACCAGCTTCACCGAGCAGCGCACGGTCGTGCCCGCGCTGCGCGCCGGAGCCTCCGGGTACGTGTACAAGGACGTCGACCCCGACGCGCTCGCCGGCGCCATCCGCTCCGTCCACGCCGGTCACGTCCTGCTCCAGCCCGAGGTCGCCGACGCCCTCCTCGCCCAGGACGACCCGCAGGGCGGCACGGGACGCGGCTCGACGCTCACCGAGCGGGAGCGGGAGGTCCTCGGCCTCATCGCGGACGGACGCTCCAACCGGGAGATCGCCCGGGCCCTCGTCCTCTCCGAGAAGACGGTCAAGACCCACGTCTCGAACATCCTGATGAAGCTCGACCTCGCCGACCGCACCCAGGCGGCCCTCTGGGCGGTCCGCCACGGCCTCACCCGCTGACCGGGGCCGGGACCGCGCCCCCGGCCCGGCCCACGGCCGCCCCGGGCGAGCCGGGCGGCAGCGGTCAGAACCCCCGCTCCCGCTCCCTCTCCTCCACATAGGAGTTGTACGCGGCGACCTGCGCCCTGCGGGCCACCCGCTCCACCGGCCGCAACGCCGCCCCCCGCGCCGCCATCTCCGAGGCGCTGACCGCGCCCCCGTGGCCGTGGCCGTACGCCAGGTCCACCAGGAGACCGATCCGCCGGGCCAGCTCCAGGACGCGAACCGCCCGCGGGGGATAACCAGGGGCCAGAACCTCGCGCCCCGCCTCGGACCGCGCCCGGTACGCCTCCCTCGCCACGTCCGCCGCCGGGCCCGAGGCCGCCACGTCCAGCCGCGTCAGGACCGTCGTCGCCTCGCGCAGGGCCTCCGCCAGTTCCCGCTCCGCCTCACCGAGCGAGGGGACGTCCGCCGGCGGGGTCTCCCGGACCGCCAGACAGTGCCAGAGCACCTCCACGTGCCGGTCGCCCTCCGGCCCGACCTCCGAAACCTCGGGCACGAGACCGTACGGCGCCCCGAAACCGACCGCCGCCTCCTCCGCCTCCAGCGCCCGCGCGTTGAACTCCGGCGGACCGCTCAGCCCCAGCGGATGCCCCGGCGCCGGCAGCGCCACCCGCCACCCGGTCACCCCGAGCCGCCGCAGCCGCCCCAGGGCCAGCGTCAGCCCCACCGGGACCGGCTCCCCGGGCAGCCCCGTCACGCGGTGCACCGCGTCCTCCCCTACAACGGCCGACGCCGCCTCGTCCGGCGACACCGCCCCGGCCAGCAGCGCATTGCCCCAGGCGGCCAGACGTCCTGAGCGTGGTTCCGAAAGCATCCCCCCAGAGTAGGGACTCCGGGCGGGCCCCAGGGACGCCAAGCACGCCCTAGGGACCGGGCCGCCCCACCGATAACGTAGGTTTTCCCCTGGACGCCGCGCCCACCGGCGCACGGCGACGAAACGACTCGACCGCAAGGGGAGACAACGCGCTCATGAGCGATGTACTGGAGCTGGTGGACGTATCCGTGGTCCGCGACGGACGGGCTCTGGTGGACGAGGTCTCCTGGTCGGTCAAGGAGGGTGAGCGCTGGGTGATCCTCGGCCCCAACGGGGCCGGCAAGACCACCCTCCTCAACATCGCCTCCAGCTACCTCTTCCCCACCAAGGGCACCGCCACCGTCCTCGGCGAGCAGCTCGGCGGCGTCGGCACCGACGTCTTCGAACTCCGTCCCCGCATCGGCATGGCCGGCATCGCCATGGCGGAGAAGCTGCCCAAGCGCCAGACCGTCCTGCAGACCGTCCTCACCGCCGCGTACGGCATGACCGCCACCTGGCACGAGGACTACGACCCGGTCGACGAGCAGCGCGCCAAGGCCTTCCTCGACCGCCTCGGCATGAACGACTACCTGGACCGGAAGTTCGGCACCCTCTCCGAGGGCGAGCGCAAGCGCACCCTGATCGCCCGCGCCATGATGACCGACCCCGAGCTCCTCCTCCTCGACGAGCCCGCCGCCGGCCTGGACCTCGGCGGCCGCGAGGACCTCGTCCGCCGCCTCGGCCGCCTCGCCCGCGACCCGTACGCCCCCTCCATGGTCATGGTCACCCACCACGTGGAGGAGATCGCCCCCGGCTTCACCCACGTCCTGATGATCCGTCAGGGCAAGGTGCTCGCCGCCGGCCCCATGGAGACCGAGCTCACCTCCCGCAACCTCTCCCTCTGCTTCGGCCTTCCGCTCCTCGTCGAGCGCGTCGGCGAGCGGTGGACCGCGCACGGCCTGCCCCTGAAGTGATCCGCCCGCGCCGGCGTCCCGCACAGCCGCCCGCGCCCTGTCCGGAAGGCCCCGCCCGCCCCTACCATGACCCCGTGGACATCGACGCATGGGTCTGGTGGCTGATCGGCGCGGTGGGGCTCGGCATTCCCCTGGTCCTGACAGCCATGCCCGAATTCGGCATGTTCGCCGTCGGGGCGGTCGCGGGAGCCGTGACCGCCGCCCTCGGCTTCGGCATCGTCGCCCAGGTGGTCGTCTTCGTCGTGGTCTCCGTGGCGCTCCTGGCGGTGGTCCGCCCCATCGCCGCCCGCCACCGCGACGGCGGACCCCGGCTCTCCAGCGGCGTGGACGCCCTGAGAGGCCGTCAGGCGATCGTGCTGGAACGGGTCGACGGCGACGGAGGCCGCATCAAGCTCGCCGGCGAGGTCTGGTCGGCCCGCGCGCTCGACACCGGGCAGAGCTTCGAACCCGGTGACCGGGTCGACGTCGTCGAGATCGACGGGGCCACCGCCGTCGTCATGTGACCGAACCTCGCCCATGACGCTCCGCCATCTGGGAAACTCGATCATCGAAAGCAACCCGGCAGACAACCGGCAGCGAAGGGCACGGGGAACACGATGTCAGCAGTCATCATCGTCCTGATCATTCTGGTGGTGCTCGTCTTCATCGCCCTGATCAAGACGATCCAGGTCATCCCGCAGGCCAGCGCGGCCATCGTGGAGCGGTTCGGCCGCTACACCCGCACGCTCAACGCCGGACTCAACATCGTCGTCCCGTTCATCGACACGATCCGCAACCGGATCGACCTCCGCGAGCAGGTCGTCCCCTTCCCGCCGCAGCCGGTGATCACCCAGGACAACCTGGTCGTCAACATCGACACCGTCATCTACTACCAGGTGACCGACGCCCGCGCCGCGACCTACGAGGTCGCCAGCTACATCCAGGCGATCGAACAGCTCACCGTCACCACCCTCCGCAACATCATCGGCGGCATGGACCTGGAGCGGACCCTCACCTCCCGCGAGGAGATCAACGCGGCCCTGCGCGGCGTCCTCGACGAGGCCACCGGCAAGTGGGGCATCCGCGTCAACCGCGTCGAGCTCAAGGCCATCGAGCCCCCGACCTCCATCCAGGACTCGATGGAGAAGCAGATGCGCGCCGAACGCGACAAGCGCGCCGCCATCCTCACCGCCGAGGGCACCCGGCAGTCCGCCATCCTCACCGCCGAGGGCGAGAAGCAGTCCCAGATCCTCCGCGCCGAGGGTGAGGCCAAGGCCGCCGCCCTGCGCGCCGAGGGCGAGGCCCAGGCCGTCCGCACCGTCTTCGAGGCCATCCACGCGGGCGACCCCGACCAGAAGCTGCTCTCCTACCAGTACCTCCAGATGCTCCCGAAGATCGCCGAGGGCGACGCCAACAAGCTCTGGATCGTGCCCAGCGAGATCGGCGACGCGCTCAAGGGCCTCTCCGGCGCCTTCGGCAACCTCGGGCCCGGCGCCCCCGGCTTCAACACCAAGGGCAGCGGGTCCGAAAGGCGAGAAGAACCCACCGTTGACTGACACGTACACGTAACTCCGTGCATGATCGGTGCGAGCCCCTCGACCCTGCCGCACGCAGGGCGGGGAGGCGAGCCACTGACCATGTAAGGAGATGGCGTTGTCCATCTGGGAAGCGCTGGCGGTCTTCGCCGCCGGCATCGGCGCGGGAACCATCAACACGATCGTCGGATCGGGAACGCTGATCACGTTCCCCGTCCTCCTCGCCACCGGACTGCCCCCGATCACCGCCAACGTGTCCAACACCCTCGGGCTCGTCCCCGGCGCCGTCAGCGGCGCCATCGGCTACCGCCGCGAGCTCAAGGGCCAGACCCGCCGCGTCCTGCGCCTCGGCACCGCCGCCCTCCTCGGCGGCCTCACCGGTGCCGTCCTGCTCCTGGCCCTGCCGTCCGACGCCTTCGACGCGATCGTGCCCGTCCTCATCGGCCTCGCGCTCGTCCTCGTCCTCCTCCAGCCCCGCATCGCCGCGGCCCTCAAGCGCCGCCGCGAACAGACCGGCACCGAGGCCCACCCCGACGGCGGCCCCGTCCTCCTCCTGGGGCTGCTCCTCGCGAGCATGTACGGCGGCTACTTCGGCGCCGCCCAGGGAGTGCTCTACCTCTCCCTCATGGGCCTGCTGCTCCACGACAACCTGCAGCGCGTCAACGCCGTCAAGAACATCCTGGGGGCCCTCGTCAACGGCGTCGCCGCCGTCTTCTTCCTCTTCGTCGCCGAATTCGACTGGACGGCCGTCCTCCTCATCGCCGTCGGTTCCACCGTCGGCGGCCAGATCGGCGCCAAGGTCGGACGCCGTCTGCCGCCCACCGTCCTGCGCGGCGTGATCATCGCCGTCGGCGTGGTGGCCATCCTCCAGCTCACCCTGAAGTGACCGGAAGGGCCCGCCTCCCCGAGAGGAGACGGGCCCTTCCCGTACGTCACCGGCCGCGGGCCCCCACCGGGTCCTCGCGCCTCATGCGGCACACCGGTCCGTCCGTCCGACGCCTCTCACCTGACTCACGCGGCTGCGTTCGCCAGCCACTCCGGCAGCTCCGACCGCTCACCCGCCCGCATCGCCAGCAGCATCGCGTCCGCCGGCGTCGGTACGAACGGCTGGTGCAGCAGCGGCATCCCCGCCTGCTCGGGCGTGCGGTCCGCCTTGCGGTGATTGTCCTCCGCGCAGGACGCCACCGTGTTCAGCCAGCTGTCCCCGCCACCCTGCGCCCGGGGCACCACGTGATCCACCGTGGTCGCCCGCTTCCCGCAGTACGCGCACCGGTGCTGGTCCCTGATCAGCACCCCCCGCCTCGACCACGGGGCCTGTCTTCGGAACGGCACCCGTACGTACCGGCAGAGCCTGATCACCCGGGGCACCGGCAGATCGACGGCGGCACCGCGCACCCGCAGCTCGGGATGGGCCTGCTCGACGACGGCCTTGTCCTGCAGGACGAGCACCACCGCACGGTTGAGTGTGACCGTCGACAGCGGCTCGAAGCTCGCGTTGAGTACCAGCGTGTCCCGCATGTTGCCCACCTCCCGTATGCCGGCCCGCCGCCCCCCGGCGGGGCTTCGAGCTTGGATCAACGATGGCCGGGCCGGCCGAGTCGGACAACGCAATTTCCCGTGCAACAAAAGATGCCCGCTTCTGATCTCTCCAAGACCAGAAGCGGGCAAACAACAAACGAACGATCAGTCCTCGGCGGGAGCGGCGTATTCCCCGATCAACTGCGCGCGGCCCAGCGTGTGGAACCGCAGGTTGAAACCGACCGCGGCCGGCGACGTGTCCGCGTCCGGCCCGAGCTTCTCGGTGTCCACCGCGTACACGGTGAAGACGTACCGGTGCGCGGGATCCCCGGCCGGGGGAGCGGCGCCCCCGAATTCCTTCGCCCCGTAATCGTTCCGCGCGTGCACGGCACCCGTCGGCAGTCCCTCGAACGACCCCGAACCGGCGCCGGCCGGAAGCTCCGTGACCGATGCCGGGATGTCGAACAGCACCCAGTGCCAGAACCCGCTGCCCGTGGGGGCGTCCGGGTCGAAGCAGGTCACGGCGAAGCTCTTGGTCTCCGCAGGGAACCCCTCCCAGCTCAGGTGCGGGGAGACGTTCCCCTCCGCGTACACCTGGGCGTCCTTCAGCACACCGCCCGGCGCGATGTCCTCGCTCACCACCGTGAACTCCGGCACCGGCGGATGGAAGTCGTGCGGCAGGGGCGCCCTCTTGCCCTCGGACATGTCGAAACCCTTCGAATCGCCCGTCGTACTGACGAACCGAGCCTAGAGCCAGTTGCGGCGACCGCCGACCTCGGCGAGCCACTGGTTCAGGTAGGCCGCCCAGTCGGTGGTGTGGAAGTCGTTCAGGCCGACCTTGAAGGCCCGGAAGGAGTCGCTGCCCTCACCGAACAGACCCGGCTTCTTGTCCATCTCCAGGACGACGTCCATCTCGCGCTCGTCGGCGACGAAGCTGACCTCGACCTGGTTCAGGCCCCGGTACTGCTGCGGCGCGAAGAACTCGATCTCCTGGTAGAACGGCAGCTTCTGCCGCGTCCCACGGATGTGACCGCGCTCCATGTCGGCGCTCTTGAAGCGGAAGCCCAGCTGGACGAAGGCGTCCAGGATCGCCTGCTGCGCCGGAAGCGGGTGCACGTTGATCGGGTCCAGGTCGCCCGAGTCCACGGCGCGGGCGATCTCCAGCTCGGTGGTCACCCCGATGTTCATGCCGGGCAGCCGCTGACCGGCCACCGACGTCACGGGCGTCTCCCACGGGATCTCCAGACCGAACGGCACCACGTGCACCGCCCCGGCCTTCACCTCGAAGGCACCACCGAGCCGTACCTTGACGAACTCGAGATCCTGCTTGTGCTCCTGGTCGCCGCCCTCGACCTCCACACGCGCCTGCAGCCCCACGGACAGACCCTCGATCTGCTGGTCGACGCTGCCGCCCTGGATCCGCACCTCACCCTGGACGACACCACCCGGAACCACGTTCTCCTCGGTGAGCACCGTCTCCACGGTGGCCCCACCGGCACCCAGGCTCGCCAGCAGCTTCTTGAACCCCATGTTCCACTCCTTCTCTGTCCTGACCCCTACATACGCGTCAGGACCGTAGCCGGTTCCCCCGCGGTCCCCGTTACCCTCGGACGCCATGACCGAGAGCCCCGACCGTACGCCGATTCCCCGCGCCTTCTTCGACCGCCCTGTCCTGGACGTCGCCCGCGACCTCCTCGGCCGCACGCTCGTGCGCACCTCGGAGGAGGGCCGGATAGAGCTCCGCCTGACGGAGGCGGAGGCGTACGCCGGCGCGATCGATCCGGGCTCGCACGCCTTCCGCGGCCGCACGGCCCGGAACGCCGTCATGTTCGGGCCGCCCGGACACGCGTACGTCTACTTCACGTACGGGATGTGGCACTGCCTCAACGTGGTGTGCGGCCCCGAGGGCGAGGCGAGCGGGGTGCTGCTGCGCGCGGGCGAGATCCTCACGGGCGCCGACCAGGCCCGCGCCCGCCGCCGCTCGGCCCGCACGGACACGGAACTGGCGAAGGGCCCGGCCCGCCTGGCCACGGCCCTGGACGTCGCCCTCTCCCTGAACGGCACCGACGTCTGCGCCGGCCCCGGCGCCCCTCTCTCCCTGCTCCACGGCACCCCGCCCCCGGCGTCCCGCATCCGCCAGGGCCCCCGCACCGGAGTCGGAGGCGACGGCGCCCCGCACCCCTGGCGCTTCTGGATCGCGGACGACCCGACGGTCAGCCCCTACCGCGCTCACCAGCCCCGCAAGCGGAGACTTGACTCCGGCCGGACGAACGCCTAACGTATTCCGAGCCGCAGGAACCGGCCTGCTTGTTCAAGCACTCCGGAGCGGCCACCCACTACCTCTGAAGATCACCCCCGGGCGGGGCGTATTTCGGCATTCCGAAATTCGTTTCGAACGACTCGATTATGAGTCGCCGAGGGAATCGGCTAAAGTAGTGACCACGCCGAAAGGCAAAGGCCGCCAACAGGCCACCGGATACAGAATCCGAACCGGAAACGGAACGGAAAAAGGATCTGGTAAGGTTGGAAACGAAGGAAGCGCCCGGAGGGCCTGGAAACAGGAACGAAGGAAGCGTCCGCACCTTGAGAACTCAACAGCGTGCCAAAAATCAACGCCAGATTAGTTGATACCCCGTCCATCTTCGGATGGTCGAGGTT